>JAGOFG010000232.1 GCA_017997335.1 Flavobacterium sp.
AAAGTGAATTGGATTAACATTCACGGTTTAAATAATCATACTTTTATTGAAAAAGTAGGAGCTAAGTTTGGTGCTGACCATTTCATCATTGGTGACATTTTAAACACTACCAAACGAACTAGAATAGAAGAATATCATAATATTTTATTTTTCAATGTGAAATCGCTTTTACCTCAAAAAGAGTCTGATAATATTAGTGTAGAGCAAATTAGTTTTTTGTTGAAGGATAATGTTTTGATTTCTTTTCAGGAGAAAAGAAGTGATTTTTTTACGCACATTAGAGAACGAATTAGAACAAATTCTGGTGTTGTAAGAACTAAAAAAGCAGATTATTTATTGTATTTGTTATTAGACGCGATAATTGAAAACTTTTATATTACTATTGAAAGTGAAGAAAATAAAGTGGATGATTTAATTGATTTGTCAAAGAAAAATACGAATCCAGAAGTTTTAGAATTAATTGAAAAACATCGGGACAATTTCAATTTTTTAAAACGTTCGATTATTCCATTGCGCGATTCTTTGTATTCAATTAAAAGCATTAAAGATGATAATGTTTTCAATGATATTCAGCATGAAAATTTTACTTTTTTCTCGCGATTACATCAAAAATGTTTAGAATTATTAGAACAAATAGATTCTGATTTAATTACTTTAGATAGTACATCAAATTATTTTTTCTCAGCTCAGAACCATAAAATGAATCAGGTTATGAAAACTTTAACGGTGGTTTCGATGTTCTTTTTGCCTTTAACTTTTATCGTTGGTGTTTATGGTCAGAACTTTAAAAACTTACCTGAGTTAGAGTGGGAGTATGGTTATTTCATTATTTGGGGAATAATGTTGGCAGTTGTTGCGGTAATGTTTGTTTATTTCAAAGTTAAAAAGTGGTTTTAGCTAAAAATAATTAAGTTTCTATTGTCAAAAATAAATATTACTATTATCTTTGACGTGAATTCATAAATTCCGGAAAATATTATGTTTGAATTTCAACAGTACCTAGGTTTTTTACTTTTCTTAACCATATTAACTATTGGTTTTTGGTTGATGATATTCTTAGTAGGATTTGTTCACTATTGGTTGGGCGGAGCTATCATGGAATTGATTAAAGAGAAAAGAGCTAAAAGACAAGCTGAATTAGAAGGATAATTTTCTTTTAATTTTAAAAATAAAAAGTCCCGATATAATCGGGACTTTTTTTATGGGTAATGGATTTGAAAATTATGGTCTTCCCATAAAATCACCTTCTCCACCATCTTCTCTACGAGGTTGTCTGTCTCTTTCGTTTTTCTGTTTGTTGAAACGGTAAGTGAAAGTCAACATTACTTGTCTTTCTCTCCATTGCATTTCGCTATATGAACTAACTACATTTGGAATTTCAGTTTCCATGATTCTTTTTCTTGAATTGAAAACGTCACTAATATTTAAAGCAATTGTTCCTTTATCTTTTAAGATATCTTTACTAAATGCTAAGTTCATAGAAGCTACACCTAACGATTTACCTTGAGCATTTGTTTGTGGTGCATTATAAGTTCCATTAGTTTGCCAGTCAATTTTGTATGGTAATGTAATTTTTGAAGAAATTCTTGCAAACCAAGTTAAAGCAACGTTGTCAAAGTTTTGTGTAATGGTATTGCCTAAATAATCAACATAAGAATAATCACCTTGAGTTTCGCTTCTGAATGCATTAAAGTTACCATTCAATCTCCACCATTTGTATGGCGTATAGTTTAAATTGAACTCAAAACCAGCTCTATATTCCTTAGCCAAGTTAATAGGAGTGCTTAGAATTACTGGAGTTCTAATATCAGTTCCTCCAACAGGTGTTACATCTCCTGTAACAGGATCAACAATATCTTCTCCGTCAACAATTGTAGTTGCAAATAAACCAGATTCTCTTCTAATAAATTGGAAAGAATCATTGGTTATATTAATGTAAGCCGATGTGTTGAATGTTAATTTATTCCATTTTTTCAAATAACCTAAATCAATTGCGTCTGTCATTGAAGGGTCTAAATCTGGGTTTCCTTGAAAGATATTAATGTTACTTGACAATGAAGAAACTGGATTTAAGAAACGACCTCTAGGACGATTAATTCTTTTACTATAACTTAAACTAACAGAACTTGATTCTGAAAATTCATAGTTAAATGTTGCAGAAGGGAATAAGTTGTTGTATTTTTTTGTGTTATAATCATTCTCAGTTAAAGAATTTACTTCAATATTACTATCCTCAAAACGTAATCCAAAGAAATAAGAGAATTTGTCAATTTTTGAACCATATTGCATGTAAAGTGCATTTACATTTTCAATATATTCAAGTTTGTTTGAGAAATTTGAATCGTCAGGAGTTACCGTAAAATCAGTTAAATTGTTTAAGAAACTTCCTCTATATCCTGCTTCAAAACGACCGTTTTTACCAATTGGTAACACGTAATCAGCTTGAATTAAATTTCTTTGTTGTTTTTGTGTATTAGAAGTTTCTTCTGTATCTAGACTACTTGGGATACCTAATATTTGGTCATAAATAGTTGCAAATTCATTTTCTCTGTTTTGAGATGTAGCAAAATCAACTGTTAATTTATGGTCGTCTTTTTTGAATTTTTTAGTAAAGTTTGATGAGTATTCAATACTGAATTCATCACTTTTTTGATCGTTTAAACGATTTCTTACAAAGGTAGGATTATTTGAAGCATCAAAATTGTAAAAGAAAACATTATCTGGATTTTTTCCGTTATTTTCTCTAAATGTTAACGCATTGGTCCAAGTTAATGATTTTGATAAATTTAAATCGATACCAAAGTTAGCATTGTAACCTTCACTTAATCTTTCATTTGTTCTTCTTTCTTTAATAAAACGACTCGTTGTACCATCTGCATTAAAGTATTCGGCGTCAACTAAAGAATTTCCTGGATTATTTCTATAATTATATCCTATGTTAGAAAATAAATTATAATCATCACTTTTCTTATTTAAATTGATGCTTGTTCCATAGGTTTCAGGATCACCTGCATTTACCATTACAGAACCATTTACACCATTTGCTTTTCCTTTTCTTAAAACAATATTAATGATACCACCACCGCCTTCTGCATCATAACGTGCTGATGGATTAGTAATAACTTCTACTTTTTCAACAGCATCGGCTGGTAAAAGTTTTAAGGCATCTGCAATATTAATTCCAGCTAAACCAGAAGGTTTTCCGTCAATTAATATTTTTACATTTTCATTACCTCTTAAAGCTACAGTTCCTTCAGCATCAACAGTTACAGATGGTACATTGTCTAATACATCGCTTACAGTTCCACCTTTTACCATCATATCTTTCCCTACGTTATAAACCCTTTTATCAAGTTTAATTTCAACAGTAGATTTTTCTGCAACAACTTCAATTTCATTTAATTGTGCTACATCGGCTTCCATTTGAATTGTGCCTAAGTTGGAGTCAGCATTAAAAACTTTTTGTGGAATTGTTACCGTTTTAAACGAAATAAATTCAGCTCTAACATTGTAATTTCCAGCGGTTACTTCAAATTTAAAAATACCATTTTCATCAGTAATACCACCAGATA
>JAGOFG010000233.1:0-1423 GCA_017997335.1 Flavobacterium sp.
AGTGGATTGGGAGATGGAGAAGCTACAGGTGGAAGTGATTGGAAAAAATACATGCATCCTAAATACCAAAGACGAATCTTTTTTCCTGAACTATGGAGTGCTGAAGAATTGGCCAATTGGGGAGTTGGATTATAATTGTGTATTTAAAACGTAAAAGTTTCTTTGATTTTATAAATGTGAATCATATTACCTTAATTAAAGAATTAAAATAATAGAATAAAAAAAGTAGTATATTGAAACGTTTCGCAATCCTTTTATTATGTTCTCTAGTTTTTTTTTCATGTACGAAAAAAGATGAGGTTTGGAGTGAAGTCAAAACAAAACCTATTTCTAAAAAGAAAGAGTTTGGCTTTACTTATTCTGATTTTAATGTTGTGCAGGATACTTTAAAGAGTGGAGATACTTTTGGTAGCATTATTCAAAAACAAAATATCGGTGACAAAAAAGTATTTGAATTGGTAGAACAAATCAAAGATTCATTTGATGTAAGATCCATTCGAAACAATAAGCCTTACACACTTTTACGTTCAAAAAACAAGACGAAAGAATTGCTTGTTTTCGTCTACCAACCAGATGCTCTTCATTATTATGTTGTAGATTTTAGGGATTCGATTGCAAAAGCCTACAAAAAAACAAAACCAATTACAATCAAAAGAAGAACCATTGGTGGTGTGCTGAAAAGTTCTCTTTCTGAAACCCTTGAGAGTGCCAACGTTGAAGGTGGCTTAGCTAGCAGAATTGCAAAAATTTATGCTTGGTCTATTGATTTTTTCAAGTTAAAAAGAGGAGATCGTTTTGCAATTACCTTTACCGAACGGTATATCAACGACTCTATTTATGATGGCGTAGATAGTTTAGAAGCTTCTTTTTTTGAATATAAGGGTAAAATTATTTATGCTTTTCCGTTTGTAGCCAATCCTTCATCTAACAGAATTGAATATTATGATGAAGAAGGAAAAGGCTTGAAAAATTTCTTTTTAAAAACTCCTATTAAGTTCAGCCGACTGTCTTCGCGTTTTTCAGCTAGTCGTTTTCATCCTGTTCAACTTACTTGGAAAGCGCACAAAGGTACGGATTATGCAGCGCCACACGGTACACCCATAACGACTACAGCTTCAGGAGTTGTAGAACAAACAGGTTATACCGCTGGGAATGGTAATTTTGTAAAAGTGAAACATAACGGAACCTACTCCACACAATATTTGCACATGTCACGAATCTTAGTACGAAGAGGACAACGCGTAACTCAAGGACAGCCTATTGGTCTTGTGGGAAGTACAGGATTAGCGACGGGTCCACACGTGTGTTACCGCTTTTGGAAAAACGGAGTGCAAGTAGATCCCCTGCGTTTGAAGTTGCCTAATGGTGAGCCTTTGACCGGAGCAACCAAAGACCGTTTTTTTAAACAAATAACGCCTTTAAA
>JAGOFG010000233.1:1523-3558 GCA_017997335.1 Flavobacterium sp.
TTTTATTATAACGTTTTCGTAGATTGTTGTTTGTTTAAACTAGGGATAACCATCAATTTAAAGTTAATTGCTTAATTTTGCATCTATTAAAAATGCATTAAATTTAAGCACATGGCCTTACATACAATCAATCCAACGCAGACTAAAGCTTGGGAAAAATTACAAAATCATTTTGCAGCTTTGCAATCAGTTACGATGCAAGAGTTGTTTCTAAAAGACGCCAATAGAGCAGAGCAATTCAATATTATTTGGAACGACTTTTTATTGGATTATTCCAAAAATAATATAGATAAAGAGACTATTCAGTTATTAGTAGAATTGGCTAATGAATGTGGTTTACAATCGGCTATTTCGGATTATTTTGAAGGAGCTTTAATCAATCAAACAGAAAATCGTGCGGTTTTGCACACGGCACTGAGAGCCAAAGCAGACGCAGTTATAAATGTAGAAGGAGTAAATGTTATCCCCGAAGTCTTTGAGGTAAAAGCCAAAATAAAAACGTTTACGAACGAGGTGGTTTCAGGAATCCGTAAAGGATACACTGGTAAAACTTTTACCGATGTTGTAAATATTGGAATTGGAGGTTCAGATTTAGGACCAGTAATGGCAGTTGAAGCCTTGCAATTTTATAAAAACCATTTGAATGTTCATTTCGTGTCCAATGTTGATGGGGATCACGCTAATGAGATTATCAAAAAATTAAATCCAGAGACAACACTATTTGTGATCGTTTCTAAAACATTTACCACACAAGAAACTTTGACGAATTCTGAAACCATTAGAAAGTGGTTTTTACAATCGGCTACACAAGAAGATGTTGCGAAACATTTTGTGGCGGTTTCTACAAATATGCAAAAAGTTACCGAGTTTGGTATCAATCCAGATAATGTATTCCCAATGTGGGATTGGGTTGGAGGAAGATTTTCATTATGGAGCGCCGTTGGCTTGTCTATTAGTCTAGCCGTTGGTTACGACAATTATGAAGCTTTATTAGGTGGAGCCAATGAAATGGACGAACATTTTAAAACTACTACTTTCGAAAATAATATTCCTGTTATCTTAGGTTTGTTGAGTGTTTGGTATAATAACTTCTTTGGTGCAGAAAGTGAAGCATTGATTCCATATACTCAATATTTACAAAAATTAGCACCTTACTTGCAGCAAGGAACGATGGAAAGTAATGGTAAAAGTATAGGTCGTGACGGAAAGCCAGTTGATTACCAAACGGGGACAATAATTTGGGGAGAGCCGGGTACCAACGCACAACATGCCTTTTTTCAATTAATTCACCAAGGAACAAAATTGATTCCTACAGACTTTATTGGATATGTTGAGCCGTTATACGGTGATTGGAATCACCATGACAAATTGATGTCAAATTTCTTTGCTCAAACTGAGGCCTTGTTGCATGGTAAAACTGCAGCTCAGGTACAAGCTGAATTCGATAAGCAAGGACTCGATCCAGAAAAAGCAGCATATCTTTTGCCTTTTAAAGTATTTACAGGGAATAAGCCTACTAATACTATTTTGATTCAAAAGCTCACTCCTAGATCTTTGGGTGCTTTGATTGCGATGTATGAACACAAAATTTTTGTGCAAGGAGTGATTTGGAATATTTTTAGTTTTGATCAATGGGGTGTTGAATTAGGAAAGCAATTAGCAAATTCTATTTTAGAAGAAATTGAAACAGAATCTGTTAAAAATCATGATAGCTCTACAGCATTTTTATTGAATCATTTTCTTAAAAAAAAGAAAAAATAACACTAAAATAGTATGTTAAGAAGAAACCTCGAATGATAACCTATTCGAGGTTTTTTTTAGATATTGATTGTTATTGAACAGAAAAAAAGACCATTTTTTAAGTGTCTAATCAAAGAAAAATGTTTCAAAAAGCACATAATTTTAAAAATACTATGCATTCATAACATTTTTTCATTTTTTTAACATAAAATCGCTTAATGTGCTAATTGTTTATATATGAAGCTATAATCGATTCTTATTAACATTAAGTTAACATAAAATTGTCTTAAAAGTT
>JAGOFG010000234.1 GCA_017997335.1 Flavobacterium sp.
GAAGTATCCGGATAAAACCCTAAAAATTTAGTGATTTCGAGCATTAAAATCAAATGAAAATTACTCGTTTCATTATGTGTATCGAGCCACTGCAATGCAGTTTCTAGATATTTAAATAAATCTTCATTCTGTTCTTCTTCATGAATAGCATGATGCAAAATTTCAGACAGAAAAAGCACCATAGTACTTTTAACAATATCCAAATGAATCGTTTGAAATGGTATAGCCGTTTTAATTTCTTTAAAATGTTCTAACGTACCTTTATTTTTATGCACTGCTTCAATTTCTAAAATTGATAACGGCTGAAAATAGGCGATTTTTTGATTGTTTTTCTTTCCAGAAAATGCATTTCTAACGAAATAGGATTTTAGACCATGCGATTGTGTAAAACATTTTACAATCAAGCTCTTTTCTTGAAATTTTAATGTTGAAATAACGATGGCTTTGGTTTTTACCAACATGAGGATTGGAATTTGGGATTTAGGATTTTGAGATTTAGGATTTTGAGATTTAGGATTTAGGATTTGGGAATTTGGAATTTAGAGATTGAAATTTTTATCTGATAATCATCACTTTCTTCACCTTGGTTTCGACGCCATCTTCAGCAGAAATGAAAATCATATACACACCTGAAGCTACTTTGTATTTTCCAAAAGCAGTAGTATCCCACTCTATGGTTCCTCCTTCAGAAACTGCTTCGTGCACTAAATTGCCTTCGATGTCGGTTATTTTTACATTGGCACGATTTAACAACCCCGCTATTTTGACTGTACCGTTAAATTCAGGACGTACCGGATTAGGATAAACATAGACGTTGTTCAAAGAATCACTAGCTGCAGTAGCCACTCCTTTAAACGAAATCATCCCTTTGGTTGTAGCAATATAAACTTCTCCGGTAACCGCATTAATCCCTATATCATTTATGGTGTTACTTGGTAATGGCGAATTATTGGTGGTGAAATGATACAGCGTTTTTTGCCCATTGGACGACAATAAAAAAACACCCGAATCTGCCGTTCCTACCCATTTATTGTTGGCTCCATCTACTACAATCGCATTGATAAATTGCTCGAACAGCAACTCCTGAGCCACCTCATCTTCAAGAATAATAATGGGTTTGGTAGTAAGTGCTGTAGTATTTTGAAAGTTATTCACATTCGACACTACTCGAAGCCCTTTAGTAGTGCCTATCCAAAGTTGATTATTAGTATCTATGGCCAAAGCTCTAACATCTGTTGTAGGTAGGTTTCCTTTATCTGACCCAAAAGTTATTTTCTTAAAAGTGGGTGTTGTACCTGATTCGTTAAAAGCGATTACTCCATCGGTATTAGAAGCAATCCACTTGGTGCTGTTTTTATCGATGACCATTCTTCCCATACTCACATCAATGCTTTTCTCGGCGATGGTATTCAAGGAATAACTTTGCCATTGACCATTACTTCTCAAGACTTTCAAGCCATTTTCGATTCGGGAATTGGTCACCCAAAGATTTCCTGATTTGTCAAACGCTGTTCCGTTGATACGAACATCAATATAAGTTGGACCTAGAAAAGCAATCGATTCCAAACCCGAATTGGTTTGATTGTACAAGAAATTTGGCACTTCATTTTCTATACGTAATAATCCCGAAAAGAAAGAACTCGCATAAACTTTAGTCTCGTCATTTGGGTTAATCGTTACTCTCGAAATAGATTTGGCTCCCAAAACATCATCCGCAGGAATAGATAACCAACCCTGAGCATTGAGTCGGCTTATGCCATATAAATTAGGCCCGCTGTTGTTATAAGAATAAGGATTATAGTCCCCTGTATAACCTCCATATACCGCCCAAAGCGCATTTGGAGTAACTTGAAAAGAAAAAATGGCATTTCTGAGTGGCCCTGGAGGTGTACTATCGCTTATTGGCGCGCCAACAGACAGTGTCGTTGCTAGTAAACCATTTTCTTTGGTGCCCAAAAACAAATTAGTATTGACAATAGTCGCACAAGTAAAAACTGGATTTTTATCCAAAATCTGATTGCTATTTACTTGTTTTACCAAAAGCAAGCCCGACCCAAAGACCGAAATTTGACTGGGAGTAGTTACTAGTAAATTGTTTGCATCAGAACGTAAATCAACTATAGGCGCACCAAAACTTTGAACTACAGAGAATGAATTGAGTCCATATTTGTAAATCGTACCAGCTGTGGTTGAAGCATACAAATCTGTTCCAAAAGCAGTTATTCCAGACCAATTATCAGACAAAAGCATTGTCCACTGCTGATAATCGATTAGGTTTGGATTTGTAATAACTGCACGACGAACTCCATTTTCGGTGGCAGCATAAAGATTTCCTTCAAAAACAGCCGTTTGCTTCACCGAAATCTCCTTTCCTAAATCGCCTATAAAGTACGTATCTCCAAAAAGTTGCGTATTCAAATTGAATTGTACAATACCAAAATCACAAGAAACATAAAGAATCCCCTGATGTTCCAAAAAATGATTGATTTTTTTGATATTGGCAGGCAATTGTTTGTTGATAATATCGACCACTTTCAGCAGGGAACCGTCAGCTTCATTAATCACAATTAAAAGACCATTTTCATAACCCACAATCGTTTTGTTGAAAGTGGCACTATGACACAAAGCGGATATCGTCAAACCCGAGAGACCATCAATAGTCGTGGTAGTTTTTAAAGTGTTTGAAAGTGTATTTTTTGAGAACAATGCATTCTCAGCAGCAGCAAAAAGATTGGAATTGGATTGTGCTACATCTTTGATTTCGTTATAAGAAAAATAACCTTGCCAAGACAATTGGCTTTGTGAAAAACCAACATTAAGGGCTAATAAACAACAAAAAAACACGACTATTCTTCTCATGAGTTTTTTTCAAATGAATTACAAATATAGTACAAACGGAAGTTTTTGATTTTTGTTCTTGCGGAATAAAAAAAGCCTCCTTCTGTTTCCAGAAGAAGGCCTTTACTAATTAACTTACTACCACTATACTACTCCTTGAGCTAACATAGCATCCGCTACTTTAACAAATCCAGCAATATTAGCACCTTTAACATAATCAACATATCCTGTTTCATCTGTACCATATTGTACACAAGAAGCATGAATATTCAACATGATATTGTATAATTTTTCATCTACCTCTTCAGAAGTCCAGCTTAAACGCAATGAGTTTTGAGACATCTCCAAACCTGAAGTAGCTACACCACCAGCATTAGAAGCTTTTCCTGGTGCGAACAAAATTTTAGCTTTATGGAACGCAATAACAGCTTCTGGTGTAGAAGGCATATTAGCTCCTTCAGCTACAGCAATACAACCATTAGCTAATAAAAGAGCCGCTTCTTCTCCATTCAACTCATTTTGAGTTGCACAAGGCAATGCGATATCACATTTTACTTCCCATGGACGTTTACCTGCAACATATTTAGCATTTGGATACTTAGTAACATACTCACTAATTCTTCCACGTAATTCATTTTTCAATTCCATTACGAAAGCTAATTTTTCAGCGTCAATTCCGTCAGCGTCATAAATATACCCCGCAGAATCAGATAAAGTA
>JAGOFG010000235.1 GCA_017997335.1 Flavobacterium sp.
TTCCAAAAACTAATTTTTCGTCTGGTTGAAAAACCTAATTTCTCGTACAATTGTATTGCACCTTTATTGTCTTCAATCACATGTAAATAAGGAGTTTTATTTTGCTTAAAAATTTCATTTACGGTATAGACGACTAATTGTTTGGCGTATCCTTTTCCTGTATGATTGGGATGTGTGACTACTGCGCTTACTTCGACAAAATCATTCATTTGCATGCGTTCACCAGTCACAGCAACAAGTACATCATTTTTGAAAATACCGTAATAATTACCTAATAAAGCAGTTTTTCTTTTAAAATACCCTGGTTGCACCAAGTTCACCAACTCATATAAAGCATCAATATGTTGGTCAGTAAGTTTTACTATTTTATCTTTTGTTGGAATATCGATTGCATCATAAACAATCATTTGAAGACAAACCAATTCTTTATTTAATTTCAATAGATTTGAAAGTTCCGGCTTTTCTCCAACTATAAAAAAACTATCAACCAACATCGAATATTCATCGATAGACTTTGCAATCGCATTGTCTTTTTCAAAACCACCAAATGGACAATAATCCGAATGATAAAATTTTATACTGCCATAATCTATCGCAAAACTTTGATGCGTTTCTGATAACGAAAACCAAACTGGATTATCTAATTTTTTATCGTCTTGTGTTTTCACAATGAGTAGTTTTGAAGAATTAGTTATGATGATTTATATTTATTTTGTGGTCACGAGCGAGACGCTCGCGCTAGCTGGGTGTAGATTTTATGATCTCTTGGAACATTAAGTTGCCTTTGCAGTTTTTTCGTTTGTTTCAAATTCTTTTAATGTTTTTCCATCTTTAAGTTTCCATTCTGATAATCCATTTGCATTTCGCCCCATTACCATAACAGCTGCTGTAGAAGGACTACTAAATATGTAGTCATCGGAAAATTCAAAATACTCTATTTTATTAACAAGTACACCTTCATCAATTAATTTTTGTCTTAGTTTAACAAAACTCGGAGTCATTGAATTAACAATTGTACTTGCAGCTTTTGAACCTTTGAGTACTACAAACCCATCAGATGTTGGTTCCCCCTGTCCATCTGCTCCACGAGCAGCTTTAATAGCAAATATTTCAACTTTTTGCTTTGGTTTGAAATCTCTTTTTTCATCAAAAACTTTATGACCAAGAGTATTTACAAGCATTTTAATATTTTCAACAAACTCCTCCATTTCAGCTCTGTCAGATTCAGAAATTGATGATTGCGTTGGAATAATTGAGTTTTCAACTTTATAACGTTTGGCTGAATGTGCTATGTTATGAAGTCTATTTTCTAAATATTTAACGTGAGCTTTATTTAAATTTTCATCTTTACTTATAAAAACAATAGCCTCATTCCAAAAATCTTTTTGATTTAAGTGCTGATTTAGTCTTTTTAAAATTGATTCAGCTTCTCCAATATAAACAAGTTCTTTCCCTTCTTCATCTTTCCCTAAAAGTAAATAAACTCCTGTACTAACTAAATCATTACGATCAATACAATCTTTAACTTTAATACGTGGAATCTTATATGCTTTTCCAGACCAATTTGAAAGTTCACATGTCATTCTTCCATTAGGCTCTCCGTCTATTAAAAATATTTTTATTGTTTTACCAAATTTCATTTATCTCTTTATTTATTTTTTGCAATACATTAAATCCTAATCAAAGGAATATCAAATATAAGATATATTCTACACAATCTTCACCGAAGTCATACTCAACGAACCCGCCAATAATTTATCATTGAACAAGCTCAATTCTTCAGATTTTCCTTTTAGTCCTAAAGTATAAATCAAAGGCAAATAATGTTCCGGCGTAGGAATCGCTAATTGAAACGCTTTGTTTTGTTTTTCAAAATCTATCAACGGTTGGAAATTCCCGTCCAGTAAATAATTATTTACCGTTTCCCTTGCTTCAATAGCCCAATCGTAACCGTAATTGTCTCTATCGAAATTGTGAAAATCAACCAAACCTAAATTATGCACGATATTCCCGCTGCCTACAATCAAGATTCCTTTGGTGCGCAATGCACTCAGTTTCTGAGCCAACTCAAAATGATATTGTCCGGATTTTGTATAATCAATACTCAACTGAATTACGGGAACATTCGCCTCGGGATATAAATGTTTGATGACGCTCCAAGCACCGTGATCCAAACCCCAATGTTCGTCGAGCTCTACTTCTACCGGTGTCAACAATTGTTTGGTTTCTATTGCTAATTCAGGGCTTCCTTTTGCGGGATATTGCACATCAAATAGTGCTTGCGGAAAACCTCCAAAGTCGTGAATCGTTCGTGGCATTTCCATTGCGGTAACCTTTGTTCCTTTGGTGAACCAGTGCGCCGAAATACACAAAATGACATTTGGTTGTGGCAATGTTTTCGCCAAGTTTCGAAAACCCGTCACAAACTGATTTTCTTCAATCGCGTTCATCGGGCTGCCGTGTCCCAAAAATAAAACGGGCATTTTTTCGGTATTCGAAAAAGTACCTGAAATTTTATGTAAATCGTTTAATGTGTTCATAAATAAAACTTTTTTGCCACGAATTCACGAATTAACAGTAATTATTTTTAGTTTTAATTCGTGAATTCGTGGCTATTAAAAAATCATTCCACAAAATTTTCATTCTTAAAACCTATCAAATATAATTTATTTTTGGCTCGGGTCATTGCGGTGTACAACCAGCGAATGTAATCTCTATTGATGCCATCCGGCAAATACGGCTGTTCTATAAAAACCGTATTCCATTGACCACCTTGGGACTTATGACAGGTTATTGCATACGAGAATTTAACTTGTAAGCCATTGAAATATTCGTTAGCTTTTACTTTTTGGAATTGTTTGAATTTGGTTTCGCCCTCATAATCTTTTAACACTTCTTGATACAATCGGTTGGATTCCTCATACGTCAAAGATGGCGATTCGCTTTTTATGGTGTCCATTAACAATACCGTTTCAAACGGAATCTGATTGGGGTAATCGATCATTCGAATTTTTACTTTGGCAAACTTAAAACCATACAATTCTTTGATATTGAAAATTTCTAATATTTCGATAATATCACCATTGGCAATAAAGCCAGCTTCATCAGAATCTTTCAACCAAAAATAATTGTTCTTTACCACCATCAAGAAATCTCCGGTTGATAGTTCACTTTCTTTATCGAGGATTTTGGCTCTGATTTGCTCATTGTATTGATTCGCCCTTTTATTGGAACGAACAATAAAAGCGGTATCTTCTATACTATAATTACTGTAGGCGGAATTGATGGCATCCTGAATATCGTATCCATCGGTCAATCGAACAATATCTTTGAATTTCTTGACATCGAATTTGAATTCAGTGATAAAGGAATCTTTCAATAACTCCCGAAGCTCCGTTGCGTTATGCAAAATCCCGGAATTTTCTTCCTGACGCATGACTTCGTCTAGCTCAATATGTTCTATTTCTTTGTCGTAATTCATTCCCAAAGTGCGAATGTCTAATGCCGGACTGATATCTAAATTCACCGGAGGCAATTGAGCGGTATCACCCAATA
>JAGOFG010000236.1 GCA_017997335.1 Flavobacterium sp.
CAATTGAGACAAACGTCTACCAGAGAAGGATTGGCATCGGAAAATGAAAGAAGAGCTAAATTGTTATTACAAAAAGAAGCCATCAGTCAGGAAGAATATGATTTAGCACGCGCTGATTTAAAATCGGCACAAGCCCAAAGTCAATTGATTAAAGCGCAAATTGCTAAAACATCCGTTAGAGCCCCATTTTCTGGAAAAATTGGACTGCGCTCTATTTCCCCTGGAACCTATATTACACCAGCTATTTTGGTAGCAAAATTAGTAAATACTGGAAAACTTAAAATCACGTTTTCAATCCCAGAAAAATACGCTAGTCAAGTAAAAACAAACTCGACTTTAACCTTTAAAGTTGCTGGTTCTGATGAAAAACACACTGCACAAGTATATGCTATCGAACCAGAAGTTGCAGTAGCGACCAGAACATTACAAGTTCGTGCGATTGCTGAAAATAAAGGTGGAAAATTGTTACCAGGTACATTTGCTGACGTCGAATTGCCTTTGGATATTATAAAAGATGCGATTGTAGTTCCTACGGAAGCTATCATTCCGATTCAAAACGGTAAAAAAGTGTTCATTTCCAATAATAGTCAAGCCAAAGAAGTGATGATCGAAACTGCTACAAGAACAGATGCTTCAATCTTAGTGCTTTCAGGTTTGAAAGCGGGCGATACCGTTATTACTAGTGGTGTTATGTCTCTAAAAAACGAAACGCCCGTAAAAGTTAAAATCAAATAATTTTAAAAATTTAAATTATGAGTTACCCAGTGTTATTCAAAACTCATAATTTATAATTCATATATTTCTAAAAAAAAAATGAGTTTATCCACAACAAGTATTAGAAGGCCCGTATTCACCATAGTAATCAATTTAGCCATCGTTTTGTTTGGAATAATTGGGTACACATTTCTAGGTGTTCGAGAGTTTCCATCGATTGATCCGGCACAAGTTTCCGTTCGTACGAATTATGCTGGCGCAAATGCTGATATCATCGAATCCCAAATTACGGAACCACTTGAAAAAGCAATCAATTCCATTGATGGGATTAGAAACGTTACTTCTTCCAGTGCGCAAGGAAGTAGTAATATCACTATCGAATTTAATTTGGATAAAAATCTGGAAGATGCGGCCAATGATGTTCGTGACAAAGTATCTCAAGCTGTAAGAAACCTGCCACAAGATATTGATTCACCTCCGGTAGTTTCAAAAGCGGATGCGAATGGAGACGCAATCATTTCTATGACCGTACAAAGTGATACCCGAAATGCATTAGAGCTAAGTGATTATGCTGAAAATGTGATTTCACAACGTCTGGAAACCATTCCTGGTGTGAGCGGTGTTCAAATTTGGGGACAAAAACGATACGCCATGCGTTTGTGGATTGATCCTGTAAAACTGGCTTCTTACGGCTGTACCGTTGCAGAAGTAAGAGTTGCTTTAAACAAACAGAATGTAGAATTACCTTCCGGAAAACTAACTGGAAATAATACCGAATTAACGGTAAAAACAGTTGGAAACCTATCTACTGCTGAAGAATTCAACAATATTATTATTCGTTCCGAAGGGGAAAAAGTGGTTCGTTTTAGTGATGTAGGAACTGCAAGTCTTGGACCTGAAAATACGGAAACCAAAATGACTCAATCGGGAGCGCCACTAGTGGGTGTTGCAATTGTACCACTTCCGGGCGCAAATTATTTAGATATTTCGACTGCTTTTTATAAAGAATTTGAAAAACTAAAAAGGGATTTACCAAAAGACATTAAATTGAATATAGCTATAGACAATACGATTTTTGTTAAAAAATCAGTTATTGAAGTGGCGGAAACATTGGGGATTTCAATAATTCTGGTGATTTTGATTATCTATTTATTCTTTAGGGATTGGGCCATTGCGTTCAGACCCTTGATTGATATTCCTGTTTCCTTAATTGCTACTTTCTTTATTATGTGGCTTTTTGGTTTTTCTATAAATGTATTGACGTTATTGGCAATTGTTCTGGCCACGGGATTGGTCGTTGATGACGGAATTGTAGTTACCGAGAATATCTTCAAAAAAGTAGAAGAAGGAATGACGCCAATTGAGGCAGCCATCAAGGGATCTAACGAGATATTTTTTGCCGTAATTTCGATTTCGGTTACTTTGGCAGCGGTATTTCTTCCTGTAATTTTCCTCGAAGGTTTTGTCGGGCGACTCTTTCGGGAATTTGGCGTCGTCATTGGCGCTGCGGTATTAATTTCGGCTTTTGTATCGTTGACATTAACCCCAATGTTGAATGCCTATTTGATGAAAGGCGGCAAACAAGAAAAATCAAAGTTCTACATTCGTACAGAACCATATTTTAAAAAATTAAATAGTGGATATGCTAGCGCATTAGACCGATTTATAAAGAAAAAATGGTTGAGTTTCCCTATTTTGATTGCTTGTTTTGGTTTGATTTATTTATTTTTCAACCTGCTGCAGAAAGAAACGGCACCGTATGACGACCGTAGTGGTTTTGTTTTACGAATGTCGACACCTGAGGGTTCTTCTTATGAATACACGGATCGCTTCATGCAGGAAATATCAAAATTAGTTGATGATTCGATTCCAGGTAAAAAAGTAGCATTGGTAATTACGTCGCCAGGTTTTGGATCTTCTTCGGTAAATAGTGGTTTTATTCGAGTATCATTGGTTCAACCAAATGAAAGAACCGATTCTCAAAAAGAAATCGCAGAGAAATTAACCAAATGGACCAAGCAATATCCAGATGCAAAAACCTCCGTAATTGAGCAACCTACGATAGCAGTAAACAGACGCGGTGGGTTGCCAATTCAATACATTATACAAGCGCCCAACTTTAAAAAACTGGAAGAAAAAATCCCTCTTTTTATGGATGAAGTAGCTAAAAACCCAACTTTTGCAGTTAGTGATGTGAATTTAAAGTTCAACAAACCAGAAATCAATGTCACCATTAATAGAGAAAAAGCGGAGAGTTTAGGAATTTCGGTAATTGACATTGCGCAAACCTTACAACTTTCCTTGAGCGGACAACGTTTTGGTTATTTCATGAGAAATGGAAAACAGTATCAAGTGATTGGGCAATTTGACCAAAAAGACCGTTCAAAACCACTGGATTTGACCTCTATGTTTGTCAAAAATAACATGGGACAATTAATCCAAATGGATAATCTGGTGACGATTGAGGAAAAAAGTAATCCGCCACAATTATACCACAACAACCGCTATATGGCAGCCACTGTTTCGGCAGGTCTCGCTCCAGGCAAAAGTATCAGCGATGGAATAGATGCGATGAACGAAATAAGAGCTAAAGTACTTGACGATAGCTTTACTACTGATTTAGGTGGAGAATCAAGGGATTTTGTCGAAAGTAGTTCGAATACGGCCTTTGCATTTGGATTGGCTTTGCTGTTGATATTTTTAATTTTGGCAGCACAATTTGAAAGTTTCATTGACCCATTAATCATTATTTTGACCGTGCCAATGGCAGTTGCAGGAGCCTTATTCTCGTTGTGGTTGTTTGACCAGACTTGGAATATTTTTAGCCAAATTGGAAC
>JAGOFG010000082.1 GCA_017997335.1 Flavobacterium sp.
TCGATTAAACAAAAAATTGAAATAATTTTGTCTTTGCAAAGCATCGGTTTTGTTTATTGGTCAGCAAAACAAATTTACTTAACCTTTGCTTTGTATTTTTAATACGATAACTAGCAACTTGAATTAAATATTATTGGAATGCTGTTGTTGATTTCCTTAATGCGCTTTAGCAATATATCACCCGTCATATCAGGAAGTCCAAAATCAAGACAAATGATATCGGGTTTTTGATGTAAATTATTAAGACATTCTTTTGCAGACCCGTATAGAAAAACCGTAAAATCTGGATTTAACTTTAGATGGTATTTTAAAGTTTCTCCAAAGAAAGGGTCGTCTTCAACTATGAAAATTTTTAATTCTTCCATAAGATTCGAGGATAATTTCTATCTAAGTTATTAAAAATTAAGATATTACGACATTCTTTTGTAAGATTTTTTTTTGAGACTAATGGTTGTTTTAAAAAAAACTTTCAACTACTTTTAGTAATTATTATATTTTGATGAAGTTATGGTATGCAAAAACGGACTATCCAATTTAGGCATTACTTTTGTTAAGGTATTTTAATACTAACCTTAATAAGGTTTTGATAAACAAAAAAATAATTATTCTAGTAACATAGTATTATAATGAAAGAACAAATCAAAAAGTTTTTAAACGAAGAGCAAGACCCAAAGGCAATCGAGAAAGTAACGGCTAAATTGAATGATATCTTAATGAAAAACGAAGAGGTAGGTTATATTGCGGTTCAAAAGAAACCCGCTTTGACTGTTTTACCAGATAGTATTGTTTTGACCAATAAAAGAATTATCATTTGCCAACCCAAAAACTTAGGACTTTCGATGCATTTTATTGATTACACTTGGGATGAGGTAGATGGCGCTTTTGTAAAAGAAAATATTTTAGGCTCAGAGTTTACTTTCTCTACCAAAACAGAATTGCAAGTAACGATTGACTACATTCCAAAAATTCAAGCGCGCAAAATTTACACTTATGCAAAAGAACAATTGGATAGTTTGAAAAATGGAGCAACCACTCCAATCGCCGATGCAGTAATTACTCCCGAAGCTGAAATTATTGAAGAAGTAGAAACTGAGGAAGTAACAAATTTTGCTGAGATTATGCCAGCAACAACCACTCACGAGGCTAGTTTTGTAACCGAATCAGAGCCTGTTTCTAGTGCCGGTTTGAACCAAGAAGAATTGTTTGCCAAATTGCAAAACTATAAAAAGCTATTAGATAACGGTTTGATTCTACAAGGCGAGTACGATGCCTTCAAGAAAGAAATCTTGAGTCAGATGTAATTAATGTTTTACTGTTCACATAAAAAAAAACGTCCGTAAGGACGTTTTTTTGTGAGATTATAGTAGATTACAAAGTACTTTTTTGCTTTTCCACAAAAGTATTTGATTGTAATTCCAATAAATCTGTTGCGTTTTTTCGTTGCAATTCATACAGTTTTTTATCTTCTGCAATATCCGCATATACTTTGTCGTGCATACTGGAGCTGGTTTGTACCAAAAGAGTGCGTTGGTATTTATCTTGTTCTATTGTCGCCTTTAGCGCAGTTTCGAGGTCTTCTAGTTTGTAATCATATTCGCCTTTGGGAGATAATAATTTGGCAATAATTGGCGAAGTTTCTATAGCTAAAAATAGCAACATAATGAAAAAAGAAGGTAACCAAGGCAAACTATTCAAAGCATTGATTCTTGCCATTAGTCCATCAAAACCATCAATAATAGGTTGGGTTTGAGTCACCTTTTTGTCCAAATCGGCTTCCAATTTTTTGTTTTCTTTTTCTAGAACGGCAATTTTAGCCAAATTGGTTTTTTGTAAGGTATCCAATTCTTTTTTAGACAAATCGTGTTTGGCAATTTTTTCTTTAAAGACAGGACCTTTACCTAGTTTTTTGGTGCCAGCCGTTCCTTCGGCTTCAGAAATATAGGTTTCATAAAGGGTATTGACTTCTTTCTCTTTAGTAGAAATCTCTAGTTTTAACTTATCTACTTCGGCTTTGTTTTTATCCAAATCGGTTTTGAAATAATCAGCGACTTCTTTTTTGTTTTTCAAGGCCATCGCATTTTTCTCTTTCAAAAGCACCGTGTTGATTTCTTTTTCGAAGATTTTAATTTCTAAGGGTTTTGAAATCACAATCGCAATGATGATTGCCAATAAAATACGTGGAGTAGCTTGCAAAAATTCGGCACTTAGCTTGTCTCTTTTTCTAATGGTCGATACAATAAATCGATCCAAGTTAAAAATAAGTAAACTCCAAACTAGCCCAAAAGCGATTGCTGGATATACACTATCGAAAACAGTAAAAAGGGCATAGGCACTCGCCAAAAAAGCCATCACAGCTGTAAAAAACACGGTGGCTCCAATACCCACAAATTTGGTTTTTTCGCCTTGGGAGCAACCTTCAAGCAGGTTTTTGTCAGCTCCTGAACATAAAATAAAAAAGGATTGTAACATGATTGATTGATTTTTTGATTGATGAGTACAAATTTAACGCCAAAAATGATTCAAACGATAAATTACTGATTGTATTTTAGTTACCACAAGGCTTTTTTGTTCATTTTGAGCTTATGTTACGGCTATGTTGTAACTAAGTTATAGCTGTGTTAGGATTGTGTTACGAAAGTAAGCTAGCTTGGTTGAATCGTAACAAATTGTTAAAACCTGCGTAAAATTGTGTTAAATCATTCGGCTTAGTTTTGCATTTTAACCATTAAATTAAATACTTGTATGAAAACAAAATTACTGTTGCTGTTTTTCTTTACTTTTCTATTTTCTCAGGCTCAAAAAGGGGTGATTTCTGGAAAAGTTGTTGATGTCGATGATAAGTTGCCTTTGCCAGGAGCTTTGGTACAAATAGTTGGTATGAATAAATATGCTGTTACTGATTATACTGGACGCTATGAATTTTTAAATGTATCCCCAGGAAATTATAGTCTTCAAATTAAATATATGGGGTACGCTTCTATCACCAATGAAGTACAAGTTAGCGAAGGAAAGAATGCTGTAATTGATTTTAGTCTAAAAGCTGCTGGAACAGAATTGAATGAAGTGGTGGTTGGTGATATCTTAAAAGGACAAGCGAAGGCATTGAACCAACAAAAAAACAATAAAAACATTGGTAACATAATCTCTTCTGATCAAGTAGGACGTTTTCCAGATGCTAATATAGGTGATGCCTTAAAAAGAGTTTCGGGTGTGACTATGCAATACGATCAAGGTGAAGCTAGAAACATTATCATTAGAGGTTTGGCGCCATCTTTGAATTCAGTGAGTTTGAATGGTGACAGGATTCCTTCTGCCGAAGGAGACAATCGTAATGTACAAATGGATTTGATTCCATCGGATATGATTTCTACTATCGAGGTAAACAAAACGCTTACTTCTGATATGGATGCTGATGCGATTGGTGGTTCTGTGAATTTAATTACGAGAGCAACGCCAAATAAAGAGCGTATTTCTGCAACATTGGCGGGCGGGTATTTGCCAATTCGTGAAAAAGGTAGTTACACTGCTGGTTTGGTATATGGTAATCGTTTTTTTGATGCTAAACTTGGAGCAGTTTTAAGTGCTTCTTACAATAATGTAGATTATGGATCGGATAACATCGAAAACGAATGGGTAAAAGATGAATTCGGTAATGAATTTCTACAAGCTGCAGAAATTAGAAAATATGATGTACAAAGAATTAGAAGAAGTTCTTCTTTGGCTTTAGATTATAAATTTGACGATAATAATTCCATTTTTGCGAACGCAATCTACAATTGGAGAGATGATAAAGAAAACCGATTCAGAACTACCTATGACGATATCGAAGCGGTTTATGATGCAGTGGATACCCAAAAAATTATTGGTTATGAAGGAAGAGTAAGACGCCAAACTAAAGGTGGAGTTGACAATAATAGAAATGAAAACCGAAGATTTGAAGATCAACGCGTTCAGAACTATTCTTTAAGAGGAGAACATTTAATCAAGTCGTCACTTGATTTAGATTGGTCAGCTAATTACTCTAAAGCAAGAGAATACCGTCCAGGTGAGCGATATATTGAGTATCGTCAAAAAGGAGTGGATATGACTCAAGATTTTTCTGAAAGTAAATTTCCATTATTGACTACTTCAGGTGAATCTATCTCTAAATTCAAATTTAATTCGGTTACCGAAAATACAAACGATACTAGCGAAAGTGAGTTTGGAGCAAAAGTTAATATTCGTGTACCGTTTACTGTAGTTCCTTCTCAAAAAGGAAGACTTAGAGCAGGTTTAAGATTAAGAATTAAAGAGAAATCAAGAGACAATAAGTTTTTTGCCTACGAGCCAGTGAACAGCGGTATGGAACTTTTGACCGATGTAAGTACGGTTACTTTTGATGGGAAAGGATTCAATCCGGGTGCCAAATACATCCCTGGAACATTTGCTTCGGCAGCTTACTTAGGAAAATTAGATTTGAACAATGCTTCTTTGTTTGATAAAGAAGAAGATCCTGCCGAGTTTTTGACGGTAAATTACAATGCCAAAGAGAAAATTTATGCAACTTACTTAAGATGGGACCAGGATTTTAATGATAAACTTTCTATGGTTCTAGGATTTCGTTTAGAAAATACTAAAATCGATTATACAGGAAACCGAGTATTAGATGAAGAAACTTTAGAAGGTCAAATCAATAATACCAATTCGTATACTAATCTTTTGCCTAGTTTAACCTTACAATACAAAGCCAACAAAGATTTAGTTATTAGAGCGGCTGCGACTACAGCTTTGGCAAGACCTGATTATTATGCCTTAGCGCCTTATGTAAATAATATTGCTGCTGATAGAGAAATTGCCGCTGGAAATCCAAACTTGGATGTGACCTTTTCTAATAATTATGATTTGATGGTAGAAAATTACTTCAAATCTGTCGGAATCATTTCAGGAGGTGTTTTTTATAAAAAGTTAGATGATTTCATTTATAATTTTAGTGATAATCAATATACCACCGAGAAGTTTGCAAAAGATTTTCCAAGTCAGGCAAATCCAATTCCAACAGGTGAAAATTGGTCATTCATTCAGCCAAAAAATGGAGACAAAGTAAACGTTTTTGGTTTTGAAGTGGCTTTTCAGCGTCAGCTAGACTTTTTACCTGGTGCTTTCTTGAAAGGATTTGGTATCTACTTGAATTATACTTACACCAATTCAGAAGCCAAAGGAATTGCTGACGAAGATGGAAATGAACGTAAAAATATCAGCTTACCAGGAACTGCACCTCATATGTTTAACGGTTCTTTATCTTGGGAAAACAAACGTTTTTCGGCTAGAATTTCTACTAATTTTACCTCAGATTATTTAGACGAATTAGGTTCTGAGGCATACAATGATAGTTATTATGACAAGCAGTTCTTTTTAGATGCTAATGCCTCATTTAAGATAACTTCAAAATTGCGAATTTTTGCAGAAGCGAATAATTTAACCAACCAACCATTGCGTTATTATCAAGGCGTGGTTGCGAATACCAAACAAGTCGAGTACTATCAAGCTCGATATAATTTCGGCTTGAAGTTTGACTTGTAGTTTGTTGTCAGTAGGTGTTTTGTTAAACAAACAGGAAGTCTTTCCTGTTTGTTTTTTTTAATTTAGAGGAATGAAGAGAATACTATTTTGTTTGTTTGTAGCACAATTGCTTTGTGCGCAAACGCCAGCCCAAAGAGAATTGTCGGGTTATACCGGAGGTTATTTGTCGCAATTGCAACCATCCGCTAAGAGCTTGAATTTTTTATTGATGGGAGATTTTGGCCGCTACGGGCAGTTTTACCAAAAGGAAGTAGCTACCCAAATGGGAAAAGCGGCTGCTACTCTCGATTCTAAATTTGTGATTACAGTAGGAGATAATTTTTATCCCAATGGTGTTCGAAGTACGCAGGATTATTCGTGGATGGCTTCTTTTGAATCGGTTTACACGGATTATAGTTTGCAAAACGATTGGTATGTTACTTTAGGGAATCATGATTACAGAGGTAGTTTAAAAGCCCAAATTGACTATTCCAATGTAAGTAGACGTTGGCATCTGCCTTCAACCTATTACAAAAAGATGATTGAATTAGAAGATGGTAATAAACTCTTACTTTTGGTTATGGATACTTCGCCATTTATAGACAGCTATTATAAAAAAGGTACGGATATGTACGATAATCTTATAGCGCAAGATACCACAGCACAAAAAAAATGGCTAATTAGGGAGTTGGAAACGAAAGATGATGTGGTTAAATGGAAAATAGTCGTGGGACATCATCCCTTATATAGTGGAGGCAAAAGAAAAGACAGTCCAGAGACTAAGAGTTTTGAAAGTAAATTTGCTACTATTTTTGATACTTATAAAGTAGATGCTTATTTCTGTGGACACGAACACGATTTGCAAATTATTAAACCCAAAAATCGTTACACTACTCAGTTTTTGTCGGGCTCTGCCTGCGAAGTAAGACCTTCTGGAACTCGTGAAGGGACTTTGTTTTGGGCTGAAAAAGCTGGATTTATGACTTTTTCTGTAACCAAAGACCAATTAGTGGCGCAAGTGGTCGATGCCGAGGGCAATGTGATTTTTAAAACGAATATTGATAAAAAAAAGTAAAAAATGAATAAATATACTAGTTTGATAGTGGTTGCCGCTTTTGCAACATCTTGTTCCAGTTCATTAGCGCCTTTGCGAAAAGATGGACTTAAACCAACAGTAGTAACCGAAACCGTTTTGCATGATACCGATGATCCAGCCATTTGGATTCATCCAACAAATCCTCAAGAAAGTCTTGTTATTGGTACAGATAAAGATACTGATGGTGGTTTGTATGTGTTCAATTTACAAGGCAAAATCATAAAAAAATCAGAAACCATCAAGAGACCTAATAATGTGGATATTGCCTATGGTTTACAAATTGATGGTGTATTGACTGATATTGCAGTAACAACAGAACGTGAAACGAATAAAATTCGCATTTTTAGCCTGCCCGACTTGAAGCCTTTGGATAACGGTGGTATTCCTGTTTTTGAAGGGGAATTGGAAAGAGACCCAATGGGAATTGCAATTTATACACGTCCATCAGATAAAGCTGTATTTGCCATTGTAGGTAGAAAATCGGGACCTTCAGGTTCTTATTTATGGCAATATGAATTGAAAGGAACTTCGAATGCAAAAGTAGAAGCTACTTTGGTGCGTAAATTTGGAGCCTACAGTGGGAAAAAGGAAATCGAAGCCATTGCAGTAGATAACGAATTGGGAGCAGTTTATTATTGTGACGAGCAATTTGGAATTAGAAAATACAAAGCTGATCCTGCATTAAATGACAATCAAGAATTAGCGTTGTTTGGACAGAAAGATTTTAAATCCGATCATGAAGGAATGGCCATATACAAATCTTCTGCTACTACGGGATACATTTTGGTTTCCAATCAGCAAGCCAATTCCTTTATGGTGTATCCAAGAGAAGGAAGTAATGGCAATCCTAATGACTATCAACTATTAGCAGAAATTCCAACTTCTACCATAGAATGCGATGGTGCCGATGTTACAGCTATTAATCTCGGTCAACCATTCGATAAAGGATTATTTGTAGCTATGAGCAACGGAAAAACGTTTCATTTTTATGATTGGAAAATCATTCAAGAAGCTATCGATAAGCATAAAAAATAACGGTCTTTGTTTGTAATAAAAAAAGAGCTGTTCTTTGCGGAACAGCTCTTTTCGTTTTGGTTGGTTTATTTTGGTTTTGTTTTGGTAATTTTTATGCTTTTGGAGCACCAGCTAGAATTTCTTCGTTGGCAAATTCTTCAAATTTTTCAAAGTTTGCTTTGAATTTTTGAGCTAGTTCAACTGCTTTTACGTCATATAATGCTTTGTCTTCCCAAGTATTTCTTGGATTTAAGATTTCGGCTGGAACATTTGGACATTCTTGTGGAATGGCAATTCCAAATACGTCATGATTTACAAACGGAACCGCATCCAATTCACCATTCAATGCAGCAGTAATCATAGCACGAGTGTATTTTAATTTCATTCGGCTTCCTGTTCCATAAGCACCACCTGTCCATCCTGTGTTGATCAACCATACGGTAACATTGGCGTCTTTCATTTTTTTGCTTAACATCTCGGCATATTTTGTAGGATGTAATGGCATAAATGGTGCACCAAAACATGCTGAAAAATTAGGTTGTGGTTCTGTTACTCCTGCTTCTGTTCCTGCTACTTTTGCAGTATAACCAGATATAAAGTGGTAAGCCGCTTGACCTGGAGTAAGTTTTGATATTGGAGGAATAATTCCAAAAGAATCAGCCGTTAAAAAGAAAATATTCTTTGGATTTTTACCAATAGACCCTGGTTGAATATTGTCGATATGTGTAATTGGGTAGCTTACTCGAGTGTTTTGTGTAATAGAAACATCATCAAAATCTACTTCGTTGCTTCCTGCTTTAAAGACAACATTCTCTAAAATAGCTCCTCTAGTGATGGCTCTAAAGATATCTGGTTCATTTTCTTCTGATAAATTGATTACTTTGGCATAACAACCTCCTTCAAAGTTGAAAACAGTATTTTCGTTTGTCCAACCATGTTCGTCATCCCCAATTAGTTTTCTTTCTGGATCGGCAGATAAAGTTGTTTTTCCTGTTCCTGAAAGACCAAAAAAGATTGCAGTATCTCCATTTTTACCCACATTGGCACTACAGTGCATTGGTAACGTATTTTTGTAAACAGGCAAGATAAAGTTCAATGCAGAGAAAATTCCTTTTTTCATTTCTCCTGTATACCCTGTGCCTCCGATAAGTGCAATTTTTTTAGTAAAATCTAAAATAGCAAAATTACTCTGACGTGTTCCGTCAACTGCTGGATTGGCCTCAAAACTTGGAGCACAAACCACAGTCCATTCTGGAGTAAAGCTTTCTAATTCTTGTTCAGTTGGTCGTAAAAACATATTGTAGCAAAATAAGTTTGCCCAAGGTGTTTCGGTTACTACACGAACATTCAATTTATAATTAGCATCGGCACATACATAAGCATCTCTTACAAAAACTTCTTTGTTAGATAAGTGAGCCGTTACTTTTTTGTATAAAGCATCAAAAGCAGCTGGCTCGAAAGGGATATTTACTTTTCCCCACCATACTTTGTCTTCGGTAATGCTATCTTTTACAATAAAACGATCTTGTGGTGAGCGACCTGTAAATGTCCCTGTATTGATGGCTAAGGCTCCTGTGGAGTTTTCCATTCCTTCACCTGAAGCAATTGTTAAATCGTGTAATTCATCTGGAGTTAATTGATACTGAATTTTGGCATTCTCAATTCCTAATTTTTCTAACGAAATCGATTTCGTAAAAAGGGTGTTAGTGTCCATAAAATTGTAGTTAGTTTTTATTTGTTCGCTGTAAAAGTATAAATTAATTTTAAATACCCTTTTTTGTTTTATATTTTCTTTTTATCGTTTTTTAAAAAGTCAAATAACAAAACAGTCCAGGCTAGAATGAGGAAGACTCCTCCAATAGGAGTTATAAAACCGATTTTAGTAAAATCGAAAGAAGTTAAATTGTTGGTGGCTAAAAAATAGATGGAGCCTGAGAATAAAAGAACTCCAGTTACGGTAAAATAATAAATGATTTTTTTAGATTTTTCAGATAACGATGTATTCAAACCAATGAATAGCAGGAATAAAGCATGGTACATTTGATAGCGAACTCCCGTTTCGAAGGTAACAAGTTGCTCTGTTGAAAGTACTTTTTTTAAGGCGTGTGCGCCAAAGGCTCCTAAAATGATAGCAATCATTCCTAAAAGGGCAGCAGTCGAAATTACTTTTTTGCTCATAGTTCCTAATTAGAATCTACTGCAAAAGTATTTATTACATTTCAAACAAAAAGGGTTATTTCTGTTTTATTTTTATTTTTTTTGTGTTTTAACACAATCTATTTGTTATGAATACTACAAAATAGTATGTTTGTGTTAAATAATCATATTTTTATGAGAACTATACTCATTATTGGAGCAGGTAGGTCAGCCTCGTCGTTGATTCAATACCTATTGGAAAAGTCTGAAAAAGAGCAATTACATCTCATAATTGGAGATTTATCGCTTGAATTGGCTCAGAAAAAAACCAACAATCATCCTAATGCGACTCCAATAGCTTTAGATATATTTAATGCGCAACAAAGACAAGAAGCGATTCAAAAAGCAACAATCGTTATCTCTATGTTGCCCGCACATTTACATATTGAGGTAGCCAAAGATTGTATTTTGTTCAATAAACATATGGTTACGGCTTCTTATATCAGTGAAGCCATGCAAGCTTTGGATGCAGAAGCGAAAGCCAAAGGACTTATTTTTATGAACGAAATTGGTTTGGATCCTGGAATTGATCATATGAGTGCGATGAAAGTTATCGATGAGATCAAAGAAAAAGGAGGGAAAATGCTTCTATTCGAGTCTTTTTGTGGCGGATTGGTCGCTCCAGAATCGGATACCAATATTTGGAATTATAAATTTACATGGGCACCAAGAAATGTGGTGTTAGCAGGTCAAGGTGGTGCGGCCAAATTCATTCAAGAAGGGGCTTACAAATACATACCCTATTGCAATTTGTTTCGTAGAACCGAGTTTTTAGAAGTCGAAGGCTACGGCAGATTCGAAGCTTATTCTAATCGAGATTCTTTAAAATATCGTTCGGTGTACGGATTAGATGATGTGCTTACTTTATATAGAGGAACTATTCGCAGAGTAGGATTCTCTAAAGCTTGGAATATGTTTGTGCAATTAGGAATGACCGATGATAGTTACGTAATGGAAGGCTCAGAAGCAATGACCTATCGACAGTTTGTGAATTCCTTTTTGCCTTATCACCCTACTGATTCGGTTGAACTAAAGATGCGACACATTCTCAAAATAGACCAAGACGATATTATGTGGGATAAGTTAGTAGAATTAGATTTGTTTAGCCGAATCAAAAAGGTTGGTTTAAAAAATGCCACACCCGCTCAAATTTTAGAAAAAATTCTTTCTGATAGTTGGACCTTACAACCCGAGGATAAAGATATGATAGTTATGTACCACAAATTTGGTTACGAATGGAATGGAATAACTTCTCAAATCGATTCCAAAATGGTATGTATTGGCGATGACCAAATGTACACGGCTATGGCAAAAACAGTTGGGCTTCCCGTAGCAATGGCCACTTTATTGATTTTAAATGGTAAAATACAAACTAGCGGTGTTCAACTTCCTATTCAAAAAGAAGTTTACGAACCCATCCTGAAAGAATTAGAATCATACGGCGTTGTTTTTAATGAACAAGCCATGCCATATATGGGCTACAATCCAGATAAAGTCTTCAATTAGTTTTCTTTTTAATTTTAATTTTTTTTGAGTTTATTTGTTAACCGCTTCTCTAAACTTGTACTTGAAGAGAAGCGGTTTTTTT
>JAGOFG010000083.1 GCA_017997335.1 Flavobacterium sp.
GATTCGCAGTTTTCGATAGCGAATTAATTTTGCATTCATTTAAGTAATTGCAAAAAATCTAGAAAACTAACTAAATTTGTTAGATTTTCACATTCTAACTATGAAACTTTCTCAAAACAGAATAAATCCTTAATTTTGTGACCGTGTGAAAAACAACACTATGAATTTTTTACATACAAATTCACCCTATTTTAAAAATTAAAAATTAAAAAAAATGAAATACGATATTATAGTTTTAGGAAGTGGTCCTGGAGGTTATGTTACAGCCATTAGAGCTTCACAATTAGGTTTTAAAGTTGCTGTTGTGGAAAAAGAAAACCTTGGTGGCGTTTGCTTGAACTGGGGATGTATCCCAACCAAAGCTTTACTAAAATCAGCACAAGTTTTTGATTATTTAAAACATGCTTCTGACTATGGATTGACTGTAAAAGAATTTGATAAAGATTTTGGTGCTGTCGTTAACCGTAGCCGTAGTGTAGCTGACGGAATGAGCAAAGGAGTTCAGTTCTTAATGAAAAAAAATAAAATTGACGTTATTGACGGATTTGGAAAGCTAAAAGCTGGAAAAAAACTGGACGTTACTGATAAAGATGGAAAAGTAACTGAATATAGCGCTGACCATATTATCATTGCTACAGGTGCTCGTTCTCGTGAATTACCTAACTTACCACAAGATGGAGTAAAAGTAATTGGTTACAGACAAGCCATGACTTTACCTACTCAACCTAAATCTATGATTATTGTAGGTTCTGGAGCAATTGGAGTAGAGTTTGCACATTTCTACAACTCAATGGGAACAGATGTAACTATTGTAGAATTTATGCCAAATATTGTTCCTGTAGAAGACGAAGACATTTCTAAACAAATGGAGCGTTCTATGAAAAAAGCAGGAGTTAAAATCATGACTAACTCTTCTGTAGAAAGAATCGACACAACTGGTGCTGGAGTAAAAGCTTATGTAAAAACAGCTAAAGGTGAAGAAGTTTTAGAAGCAGATATTTTATTATCAGCTGTTGGAATCAAAACCAACATTGAAAACATTGGATTAGAAGAAGTAGGTATTGCTACTGATAGAGATAAAATTTTAGTAAATGCCTACAATGCTACTAACATTCCAGGTTACTACGCTATTGGAGATGTAACTCCAGGTCAAGCGTTAGCACACGTGGCTTCCGCAGAAGGAATCAACTGTGTTGAAAAAATTGCAGGTCTTCACGTAGAACCAATCGATTACGGAAATGTACCAGGTTGTACTTATGCAACTCCAGAAATTGCTTCTGTTGGTTTGACAGAAAAACAAGCCAAAGAAAAAGGATACGAATTGAAAATTGGAAAATTCCCATTCTCTGCTTCAGGAAAAGCAAAAGCCGCTGGAGCTGCTGATGGTTTTGTAAAAGTAATTTTCGACGCCAAATACGGCGAGTGGTTAGGTTGTCATATGATTGGAGCTGGTGTTACGGATATGATTGCTGAAGCAGTTGTAGCTCGTAAATTAGAAACTACAGGTCACGAAATCTTAAAAGCTATCCACCCTCACCCAACTATGAGTGAAGCAGTTATGGAAGCTGTAGCAGATGCTTATGGCGAGGTAATTCACTTGTAACATTTTGTTTTAAATCTTCTTAAGTAGATTATAGATAAATAATAGAATCCGTTTTGTTCAACACAAAACGGATTTTTTTATGTAATTTCATTTTATCATAGAATTAACGGTTAGCTATTTGTTAAATACAATTTATTCTATAAATTTACTAGGATTTAAAATTTAAAAATACAACTATGAATTATAACAACATACTCGAAACAATTGGCAACACGCCTCAAGTAAAAATCAACAAACTATTTGGAGATAAAACATCGGTTTGGATAAAATTAGAACGCGCCAATCCTGGGGCTAGCATAAAAGACCGTATTGCTTTAGCCATGATTGAAGATGCTGAAACAAAAGGAATTTTACAAAAAGGCAGCACCATCATCGAGGCTACCTCAGGCAATACCGGAATTGGTTTAGCTATGGTGGCTGCAGTAAAAGGATATCGCCTTATTTTGGTAATGCCAGAATCCATGTCCATTGAAAGACGTCGTTTAATGAGTATCTACGGTGCAGAATTTGTATTGACACCACGCGAAAAAGGAATGAAAGGCGCCATCGAAAAAGCACAAGAATTAGTCAATGAAATTTCTAATTCTTGGTCACCGCTACAATTTGAAAACCCAGCAAATATAGAAGTGCACAAGCAAAAAACTGCACAAGAAATCATCAATGACTTTCCAAACGGAATTGACTATCTCATCACCGGAGTAGGCACTGGCGGACATATTACGGGCTGTGCCGAAATCCTAAAACAACACTTTCCAAATCTAAAAGTATTTGCGGTAGAACCAGAAGCTTCACCGGTAATTAGTGGAGGTGCGCCAAGTCCACACCCAATTCAAGGGATTGGTGCAGGTTTTATTCCCACCAATTTACACACTGAAATACTAGACGGCACCATACAAGTTAGCAAAGACGAGGCATTTTCTTATGCACAAAGAGCAGCTAAAGAAGAAGGAATCCTATTAGGCATTTCATCTGGTGCATCTTTAGCCGCTGTAGCCAAAAAACTAAACGAAATCCCAGAAGGCGCAACTGTACTTACTTTTTGCTACGACACCGGGGAACGCTATTTGAGCATCGAAGGATTGTTCGAATAACATGAAATTGTATAAAACAAAAAACCTGACAACTTTACAATTGTCAGGTTTTGCATTTTTACAAGAGAGCCTTAAACACCTTTCAACGCCTCAATCAACAAATCTACTTCTTCTTGAGTAGATAAATGACTGAACGATATTCTCAAACTTGGTTTTTTCAAATCATCTTCCGAAAGCATTTCAGCCAACACATGAGAAGGTTTTACACTACCCGACTGGCAGGCACTTCCTCTCGAAACAAAAATCCCTTTCATATCCAAATAAAACAAAATCATAGCCGTTTTATCCGCTGAAAAAGGCAATTGCACATTCAAAATCGGATAAAAAGTAGCCGCTCCATTTTCTTTCACTCCAGCAAAGTGCAATGCTAATTGTTCCAAACAATACTGTTTTAGAGCACTGATTTGCTGCTGTTCTGCTTCTAAATTAGCATAAGAAACTTCCAAAGCCTTTGCCATTCCAGCAATTTGATGAATTGCTTCGGTACCAGAACGCAGTCCTTTTTCTTGTTCTCCACCAAAAAACAATGGCTGCAAACCCGAATTTTTTCGAATAAAAGCAAAACCAACCCCTTTGGGGCCGTGAAATTTATGGGCACTGCTCACTATAAAATCAACAGGCACTTTTTGCAAATCCAAAATCGCTTTGCCTACAGATTGCACCGTATCAGAGTGAAACAACGCATGATGCTCTTGACAAATTTGTGACACACGTTCCAAATCCAAAACTACACCCGTTTCATTGTTCACATGCATCAAACTCACCAAAGTTTTCTCTGTAGATTCCGAAAGCAAGTCTACTAAATGCGTCAAATCAAGAACGCCATCAGCCGAATTTTCTACATATTCCACTTGAATATCAAACTCCTTTTGCAATTCCAAAATAGGGTACAAAACCGCATGATGTTCCATTTTGCTCGAAATAATTCGCCTCACTTTCAAATCCTTCACTGCCGAACGCAAAATCCAATTATTGGCCTCTGTCCCACCCGATGTAAACAAAATCTCTTGCGCCGTTGCGTTCAAAGCCTTGGCAATGCTCTTTCTAGATAGTTCCAAAATACTTTTGGCGTGACGCCCCAAACTATGCGTAGACGACGGATTTCCGTAATCTTGCGCCATACAATCCACCATCACCTGAATCACTTCGGGACGCATCGCAGTTGTAGAAGCATTGTCGAGATATACTTTTTTCATAACTAAATACTATTCATTTTTATTTGGGCGTGCCCCGCCTGATACTTCGACAAGCTCAGTAGTCGGGTCGGGCATCCGTTCCCGCTTTTTTTAGAGCCTAAAAAAAGTCTCTAAAAAAGAGCTCCACTACTACCCTCACGCAGACCCTGCAAAACCAGAGGCTCTTTAGGCAACCAATCGTTTTTCTTTTGATTTTTTCAATAGTTCCAAAATGACTTTCTTATTAAAAATCACAACAGAAATCAAAATCAGTATATACGAAAAGAGTTGAATTCCATTTATTTGTTCTTTGAAATACAACAAAGCAATAGCAAAATTAATAATTGGATTGATATACATCAAAATTCCAACAGTCGCTGAGGAAATTCCTTTCAATGCAAACAAATTTAAAAACAAAGGAATAATGGTAAAAAAGACCACAATACATAACAAACAAATATAAAACAAAGGCGTTGTAGGCAGTGGACCACTATAAATAGGATAAAATGGCAGTATCAACAACGCAATAAAAAGCAACTGCACATTGAGCACCAAAAGTTTATCCATTTGATTATTTTTCCGTTGGCTTACTAAATAGAGCGCATACGTTGCCGCTACTACCAAGCTGTAAAAAATATCATGTAAATTATTCATCGATAACAACAAACAACTCACAACACTCAATGAAACCGCAAACCATTGTGTTTTTGACAGTGTTTCTTTTAAAAGAAAAAAGGCGAAAACGGTCGTTAGTATTGGGCAAATCAAGTAAGCCAAGGAACCCGCTTTTACACTAACATGATTGACTACATAAATAAATATAAACCAATTCGAAGCCAATATCAAACTTCCTCCTAGTGTCAACCACAGAATCGTTTTCTTAACTTTTGGTTCAAAATTTTGAAAAAGAACCCAATTCTCTCGAATCACGCTTTTTCTAAAAACAATATTCAAAAGCGTTAAAAGTACAACACTCAAAAAAACTCGGTAAAAAAGAATGTCCAAAGAAGGAAAATCGGCAATAGGTTTTAGTGCCAAGCTGAAAAATCCCCAAATAAAGAAAGCGGAAAATGCAGCAAGATAATATTTCGTTTGTTTCATTTAGATTAAATAGGACGGCAAAGGTACTAATTTCATTTGGCTTGTCTTTTTCTTCCAAAATAAATCGGCTTACATTAACATCATTTTAAAATCAGTAATGAAGCGGATACCAATTAAAAATTCTATTTTTGCTTAAAATAAAGTAAAGAAATGAAACGATTTTTAGGAATACTATTCTTAGTAGTTATAATTAGCGGTTGTGATGACGGCGACCTTTTTTTAGAGGACATTAATTTTGATAAGGCTACGGTTGCTACCTGTGCCAACAATGATATTATTTACAAACTAAATGAAAAAGAAGCTTTATTACTAGAACTTCCAGGATTTATTTTTCCTAGTGAAACCAAAACACAAGAAGTTACCATCGGAGGAAGTAATAGAGTGGTTTATCGTTTTTTCAACGGAACCGTAAAAACGGATAACATTTGTGAAACCATTCCCCCAGCCACACCAATTGTAGTTGACCAATGGACTGCAGAAGCCGGCGGAAAAATAGTGATTACTAGTACTCCAATAAAAACAACAGATGCTACTACTAACAGTACTAAAATCACAGGTTACAACCATTACATCGTACTTAAAAACATAGTTTTTATAAAAACAAATAATGATAAGCAAAAGTATCCTGAGTTTATTTTTGGTGATTATAAGACAACTGTAACTTCAATCCCATTTGCTTTTACCAAAACTTTAGGGCAGTGTACTACGTCTAAACAAGTATACAATTTCATCAATAGTGAAGCCTTAACCCTAAACAACATCGAAGCAGGATTGATTAAAAACGAAGTAACAGCACTGAATACTCCAAGAACGGCATTAATTGGTAGTACAACTAATTCACTTATCTACAGATCGTATACTGGTCTTTTGACAGAAAGTTATTTTTGTAACGCCACCACCCCTACAACACCAACACTTTTTCAAGAATGGAAAGCCGCTGCTGGTGTAGCCAATACTGAGGGTATAATCGAAGTTACCACTACAACTTTTGGAACTGGATTCAAACACACTATAGTACTTAAAAAAGTAAAAATGGTAAGAGGAAGTGACGATTTTTCGTTGGGTGACAATTACATCTATGGAGAATTAATTACTAATTAATCCTTCATTTTTAAGTATAAAAAAGGTCAATTCTAGTGGAATTGACCTTTTTTTTGTAGTACTATTTACTATTTTGCTTAAAATAAACTTCGGTAGCGCCCAAACCATACTTTTGATAATTGGCATCTTGAAACGAAATATTATCGTATCGTCCTAAGAGAAAATCCAATTCGGCTTTGAGGACTCCTTCTCCAACACCGTGAATGAATACGATTTTAGGAATTCTATTTCTAATAGCAAATTCAATATGGCGTTTGGCTGTATCTGCTTGTAAAGTCAAAATATCATAATTAGACATTCCTCTTTTATTGGGCACTAACTTTTCAATATGCAAATCAAATTCAGGCACTCCAGCCTCTTTTTTCTCTTTGCGTTCTTTTACAAAACTCCTAGGAGCTGGAATTGTTTTTTCCTTGATAATTTCATCTACATTAATTCTTCTAATAGAATCCAACAAATTGTTAGCTTCATTTAATCGAACCAATTCTTTTTCATCAAAATTCATAACGAAACCATCTTCGGTTTCAATTGTGATTTGAGTACCATTTACTGCTACAACAACACCATTAATATCATCGTCTAAAACAGACACTTTATCTCCTTTATTCCACATCTTTTTCTTCTTTGTCTTGATTTTTACTTGGTGTTTTAGCACTTAATCGCATCATTCCATACATAAAAATAACGATAGCAATAACCATCAAATATACATTTTTTTCAGGTTTAGCTTGTTCATATAAGGCTACTCCAATGGCTATTGCCATAATCAGAATCATCAATTTCTTCATTTCAAAAAATTTCAAGCTTCAAAAATAACAAATAAAAAACGGGTGGACCGATTATTAAAAAAGGAATCGGCTTTTTTTTTGTAAAATTGTATTAAATAAAAGCAAATGCAGCTAGAAAAATACATGATTCCTTGTTTGAGCAAAACACTATTTGGCATAGAATGCTTAGGTTGTGGTTTTCAACGCGCCCTGCTTTTGTTGCTAAAAGGAGAATGGAGTGCTGCTTTTGCAATGTATCCAGCGGTATACTCTATGCTCGCAATGTTTATTGGAATTCTTTTGTTTTATACTACAAAAAAAACAGTAACAACCAAAAATGTATTAACAATTCTAATCACCATTAATCTTGTTTTTGTGATTGGCGGCTATATCTATAAACATTTTTAATACCGAATTACATCTTCATTCGGCTCAAAATATCATTCATCATTTCGATTTGCACTTTTTGAATTTCAATTAACTCATGTTGTTGGTGCTGGATCAGATGGTCTAATTTATCATGGAGCATTCTGACTTCCAATTCTGATTTTAAATTGATCATATAATCTTTTTTGGCCCGTTCTCTATCTTTTTCTTCCTGACGATTTTGACTCATCATAATCACGGGAGCTTGCAAAGCCGCCAAACAAGACAAAATTAAATTCAACAAAATAAACGGATAAGGATCAAACCCTTTGTTTAGGTAAACATAAGTATTAATGCTAATCCACACTAAAATAAAAATTCCAAAACAGATAATAAAAGTCCAACTTCCTCCAAAAGTAGCCACTTTGTCTGCTACAATTTGACCAAACGTTCTCGTTTCAATCTCATCTTCAACTTCTGACACCAAAGATGTGTCTTCCTTCAAAGAACCGATAACATGTTGTTCCAAATGACTCAATTCTCCAATTTCAGTCAAAAGATAATTTGAAATGTATTTTTCTCTGTAAAAATTCAACTCTGATATTGCAATATATTGATCACTTGAAAAATTAGGATGATCCGCTTTTATAAGTCCTAAAATTGGATTTTGTATTGCGTGACCAGAAATACGCTCGTTTATTGGAAACTCAATATTGGAGAGAACGCTTTTGAAAGTAGAATGGTTTTTCATAATTCTGATTTAATCGTAAATAGCAATTATTAAGCTAATTTACGTCATTTGCCCATAGTAACTTATTTAATAACAAAAAATAACTCCCTATACAATCTATCAAAAAAATAGACTAAAGTTATATTTATTACTTTCAAAAATAATGCTATCTCTAAAAAACACCTTACTTTTACGTCTTTGAATTCATTTTATAATTTTCATATTGTGTCAAGACATCAGATTATTCAAAATATACGCACGCATAAGAGTCATTTGACTATTAACTATAGCATAAAAACTAAAACAGAGGCATTTACTGAAAAGCTGTTTTACACCTTGTTTGACTCCAACGCACCTTTAGACCAAAGCATTGATGAATTGGAAATTCAATTCAAAGAAATAGCAAAGATTGCTTGCAAGAAACCCGAAGATCTTTGCGAATGTGCTTGGGATAATTTCCTTGAAAAATTACCTTTAGTCTTGGAAAAACTCAATCAAGACGCCGCTTACATTTTAAAAAATGACCCCGCTTCTAATAGCATTGAAGAAGTATATTTAGCTTACCCAGGCTTTTATGCCATTGCTATTTATAGATTAAGTCACGAATTGTATTTACTTGACTTATTACTTTTTTCAAGATTAATGAGTGAATATGCGCATCGAATTACTGGAACCGATATTCATGCTGGCGCCACGATAGCTTCACCGTTTTTTATTGATCACGCTACCGGAATTGTGATTGGTGAAACGACGATAATCGAAGAAAATGTCAAAATATACCAAGGAGTTACTTTGGGCGCGCTAAGTGTTAGCAAAGAAATGAAAAATGACAAACGCCATCCAACGGTTGAAAAAAATGTATGTATTTATGCCAATGCCACTATACTTGGAGGCGGAACTGTAATAGGACAAAATAGTATTGTTGGTGGAAACTCATGGGTTACTAAATCTATTCCAGCCGATTCTACTGTATTAAACACAACAACAACTGAGGTTAAGATAAAAGAAAAACGATAATGAAACCACAAAAGTTAGTCGATCTTATTGGAAACACACCATTAGTAATAAGTCAAAATTTAGTACAAAATCCCAACGTAAAATTGCTTCTAAAACTTGAAGGAAACAATCCTGGAGGCAGCGTAAAAGACCGTGCAGCCTACAATATGATTAAATCGGCAATTGAACGAGGCGATATCAAAAAAGGCGATAAATTAATCGAAGCAACTAGTGGAAACACGGGTATTGCATTGGCAATGATTGCGCAATTATTCAATATCGAAATAGAACTGGTTCTACCCGAAGATTCTACCATAGAACGCACCCAAACCATGAGAGCTTATGGCGCTACAGTAATCTTAACGCCTGCAAGTACTGGCATCATTGGTTCAAGAGATTATGCTGACAAAAAAGTAGCCGAAGGCGGTTATATCATGCTTAACCAATTTGCCAATGAGGACAATTGGAAGGCACATTATAACACTACAGGTCCAGAAATCTGGGAAGATACAGAAGGAACTGTAACTCATTTTGTATCTGCAATGGGAACTACAGGAACCATTATCGGCACCTCAACCTATTTGAAAGAAAAAAAACCTTCGATTAAAATTGTTGGGGCACAACCTAGTGATGGCTCTCAAATTCCGGGTATTCGCAAATGGCCACAGGAATACTTGCCTAAAATTTTTGATGCTTCAAAAGTGGATACTGTTATAGAAGTATCCGAAACAGAAGCTAGAGCCATGACCAAACGTTTAGCCAAAGAAGAAGGCGTATTTGCTGGAATGAGTAGTGGTGGTTCAGTAGCAGCTGCTTTGAAAATAGCCGAAACTATAGAATCAGGAGTTATTGTTGCGATTATCTGTGATCGAGGCGATCGGTATTTGTCATCGGATTTATTTGAATAAATTTTATTAATGGGTTGATATTCATATTTTTGTTACATAAAAATTCAGGAATAGTCAATATATCAAATTTGATTTAGAGACTAAATCAAATTATAGTTCCAAAAAATGATATTAAAAAAAACTACCTTACTCCTCGTCTCATTAATTAGTTCAATAGCAGTAGCACAAGAAAGCAACTCAACAACCAAAAACAACTTTAACTTTATTGGAGTGGGTTATACAATGGGGCAAACAATGCCCCCACTAAGTATTTATCCAGAAACAAAAATGCAACAAGGTTTAGACCTTACATTGGGTACCACTACCTTTGAAAACGATAGTTGGGCCAAACTACTGAATTATCCTAAAACAGGTATTTTGCTTTCTTATGCGGATTTTGGAAATCAAGAAAAAGTTGGTTGTGGCATTACACTAATGCCCTTCTTCGATTTTGGCATTTTGAATAAGGTCACAGATAGAATCCGCTTTCAAGTAGGTTTGGGTGGTTCCTACAACAATCTTATCTATGATAAAGTAACCAATCCTGGGAACCATGCGATTTCAACACACTTCACCTGGGCTTTTCGGTCCTTTTTGTACTATGATTTAGTACATCGAAAAGATTTCAATATTAAAATTGGCGGTGGACTTACCCACTTTTCCAATGGTCATACACGCTGGCCTAATCTTGGTTTGAATTCCTATTTAGCTACGATCAAAACCGAATTCAATTTTACAAAAAATACAATTCCATCCACAGAGAAGACTATTGATGCTGATCCGTCAGATACACAAACCTACTATACCACTCGATTGGGATTGGGATATAAAACACTATTTAGAAATTACAATTCTCTTAAAAATGTTTATACAGCTTCTTTTGGAATGGGTCGTATAAAGAACAAATCATTCAAATACGGGCTAAGCTTCTACTATAGATTTTATGAAGACTATTATGATTACATCAAAGAAGAAGGCAGCATAGTTACTACTCATTTTTCAGATTTAACAAACAATCCTTATCAAAACGCAACTGCTTTTGGAATATTTAGTAATTGTGAAATTTTAATTAACCATTTCAGTGTAGAAGCAGAATTAGGAATTAATCTTTACAAACCTGCTTATAAATTAGATTGGTATGTAAACAATGGAAGTTATACTGCAACAGGCTACATAGCTGACGAGTTTGGTACCAAAGCAAAAATAAAACAATACATTTCGTCTCGTTTAGGTTTTCGTTACTATGCCATTACTGCAAAAAAAGCACCGAAACATAATGTTTTTATAGCTGCAACTATCAACTCAAACTTAGGACAAGCAGATTTCTCCGAACTTAGTTTTGGATATGTATATTGCCCAAAACGAAAAAACAAATAATTTTCTTAAGTTTCAAATTAGTTCAATAACAACCCATTTTTGCTACAACATTTCAGTGTACTGACGCAACCTTTTAGTATTTGTTTTCTCTTAGATATACTAATCCTAAATCAGTATTTATGAAAAAAATATCTTTTATGCTATTGGCAATTTGTATTACATTGCTTTCTTGCAGTAATGAGGAGAGCACGAATCAAGACTATGACGCAGCGGCTATAGAAGCTATG
>JAGOFG010000237.1 GCA_017997335.1 Flavobacterium sp.
CATAAAAAAAACCCGAACATTTGTTCGGGTTTTTCTGTATAAGTAAGTAATCAAAATTGAGTTGATAAAACGTTTATTTTACTTTATTAAGTATTGCTTTGAAAGCTTCTGGGTGGTTCATCGCTAAATCTGCAAGAACTTTACGGTTCAATTCGATTCCGTTAGCTTTTACTTTACCCATGAATTGTGAATAAGACATTCCTTCTAATCTAGCTCCAGCGTTGATACGTTGAATCCACAAAGCGCGGAAATTTCTTTTGTTCACTTTTCTGTCACGGTATGCGTAGCACATTGCTTTCTCTACCGCGTTCTTAGCAACTGTCCAAACGTTTTTACGTCTTCCAAAGAAACCTTTGGCTTGCTTCATTATTTTTTTTCTTCTTGCTCTTTTAGCAACTGAATTTACCGATCTTGGCATAATTTTACTGTTTTTTTGTAGCAGGCGTCCTGAATTAAATCAAAGGAACTTATGGCCATACTCCAAGGTTATTAAATGTTTTTTAACCTAAAGAATTCTTTAAAGTAATAGTCTTAATACTCGATTCTCAAGACCTAATGCTTTTATTAGATGATTCTTAATTGTTGTTTGATGCTTTTCATATCTGTTGTGTGAACTAGCGCTGAGTGAGTCAAAGCTAATTTACGTTTTTTAGATTTTTTAGTCAAGATGTGACTTTTAAAAGCATGCTTTCTTTTAATCTTTCCAGAACCAGTAACTTTGAAACGTTTTTTGGCGCTAGATTTGGTTTTCATTTTAGGCATTTTTTCCTAGATTTTTAATTTATTCTTACTTACTTATCTTTCTCTCCTCAGTTCTTCCTGATAGGAAGGAATCTGAGAAGCTCATATCGTTAGTCCTCTTTTTATTCCCGTCCTTTGGAGGGGTTAGGGGAGGATTACTTCTTTTTCTTAGGTGCAATAAACATAATCATACGTTTACCCTCAAGTACCGGCATTGCTTCTACTTTTCCATGCTCTTCAAGATCTGTTGCCAAACGTAACAGCAAGATTTGACCTTGGTCTTTATAGATGATAGAACGTCCTTTAAAGAATACAAACGCTTTCAATTTAGCACCTTCTTTCAAGAATTTCTCCGCATTTTTTCTTTTAAACTCGTAATCGTGCTCATCTGTTTGAGGACCAAAACGAATTTCTTTTACCACCACTTGCGAAGATTTGGCTTTAAGGACTTTGTCACGTTTCTTTTGTTCGTAGACAAATTTCTTATAATCCATAATTTTACAAACCGGAGGCTCTGCATTTGGAGAAATTTCAACTAGGTCCAATTCAAATTCATCCGCAAGACGTAATGCTTCGGCTAATTTAAAAACACCAGGTTCAATGTTTTCACCTACAAGTCTTACTTCTTGTATCCCACGAATGTTATTGTTGATTCTGTGGGCATCCTTTTTTTCTACGCGAGGTTGGTAACCTCTGTTGCTTCTTATTGCTATGACTTTATAATTTAAGTTAAACTGTAAATACTTTCAATGTTTTGCTAATTTCTTCTTCAACAATAGCGGCAAATTCATCTATCGTTACGCTTATATTTCCTTTGCCTTCTTGACCGTGACGGCGGATTGAAATCGTGCCGTTTTTCTCTTCTTCCTCACCTACGATTAACATAAATGGGGTTTTCTGCATTTCGGCATCCCTGATTTTCTTTCCAATAGTCTCGTTTCTATTGTCAATTAGGGCGCGAATTTCGTGATTTTCTAGCAGATTTAAAACTTTTTTAGCATAATTTTCATATTTCTCACTCAAACACAAGATTATAGCTTGTTCTGGCATTAGCCATAGAGGGAAATTTCCTGCAGTGTGTTCAAGCAAAATTGCAATAAATCGTTCCATAGAACCAAATGGGGCTCTGTGAATCATTACAGGTCTATGTAATTCGTTATCAGAGCCTTTGTAGGTCAATTCGAAACGCTCTGGTAAGTTATAATCTACTTGAATTGTTCCTAATTGCCATTGTCTACCCAAAGCATCTTTTACCATGAAATCCAATTTTGGACCATAAAAAGCGGCTTCGCCATATTCTACAACAGTGTTCAGTCCTTTGTCTTTGGCAGCATTGATGATGGCATTTTCTGCTTTCTCCCAGTTTTCATCACTACCAATGTATTTCTCTCTATTTTCTTTATCTCGCAAAGACACTTGAGCGGTAAAGTTTTCAAAGCCCAAAGACCCAAAAACATAAAGTACCAAGTCAATTACTTTTTTGAACTCTTCATCCAGTTGTTCTGGAGTACAAAAAATATGAGCATCATCCTGAGTGAACCCTCGAACACGAGTCAATCCGTGTAGCTCTCCACTTTGCTCATAACGGTATACTGTTCCAAATTCAGCATAACGTTTTGGTAAATCTTTGTAAGACCACGGGCGTACATTGTATATTTCACAATGATGAGGACAGTTCATTGGTTTTAGCAAGAACTCTTCTCCTTCTGCAGGGGTGTTGATAGGTTGAAAACTGTCAGCACCATATTTAGCATAGTGCCCAGAAGTCACATATAATTCTTTTTGTCCGATATGTGGAGTTACTACTTGCTCGTAACCTGCTTTCTTTTGGGCTTTTTTTAAAAATTGCTCCAAGCGATCTCTCAGTGCGGCACCTTTTGGCAACCACAATGGCAAACCTTGTCCTACTTTTTGTGAAAAAGCGAACAACTCCAATTCCTTACCAAGTTTTCGGTGGTCACGGCGTTTGGCTTCTTCTAATAATTCTAGGTATTCAGTTAGGTCTTTTTGTTTAGGGAAAGACGTACCATATACTCTTGTTAATTGTTTATTTTTTTCATCACCTCTCCAGTAAGCACCTGCAACACTCATGATTTTTACTGCTTTTATGATGCTTGTGTTAGGAATATGACCTCCTCTACACAAATCTGTAAAAGTTGCGTGATCGCAAAAAGTGATAGTTCCGTCTTCTAGGTTGCTTATTAATTCTGTTTTATAAACATTGTCTTTATAAGTCTCTAATGCTTCCGCTTTAGTAACAGCACGCATTTTGAACTCGTGCTTCTCTTTCGAGATTTCCAAAATTCTGCTTTCAATAGCTTTGAAGTCGGCTTCTGTTATCTTCTGATCGCCAAAATCGACATCATAATAAAAGCCATTGGCAATTGCAGGACCAAGAGTCAATTGAATCCCTGGAAACATTTCTTCTAGCACCTGCGCCATTACGTGTGAGGTTGAGTGCCAAAATGCTTTTTTACCTTCGGCGTCATTCCATGTGTATAATATCAGACTACCGTCAGTGGTCAAGGGCGTGCTGGTTTCAATAGTGGTGCCTTCAAAAGATGCCGAAATGACATTTCTTGCAAATCCCTCACTAATGTTTTTGGCAACCTCCATCGGAGTTGTTCCCGGCGCAAACGCTCTAATCGACCCATCGGGCAAAGTAATACTAATCATTTTTATATATTTTAGGAATGCAAATATAAACGTTTACCAAAACACCTTCAATATATAGTTGTGTTTTTTTT
>JAGOFG010000238.1 GCA_017997335.1 Flavobacterium sp.
TAATTTTTGCAATTATGAATTACATCAAACACTTAACTGGTTTCTTTGAGAAAGTAGCCATTGATAAAACATTAAATCCAACACATGTAAGTTTATACATAGCCCTATTCCAATTTTGGAACTGCAATCGTTTCAAAAATCCAATCAGTATCAATCGTGATGAGGTAATGAGAATTAGCAAAATCAGTTCCAAAGCAACTTATCACAAATGTCTGAAGAACTTGCATAGTTTGGGTTATATCAACTACGAACCATCATATAATCCATTCAAAGGAAGTCATGTCATTTTATTCAACTTTTCTGAAGATTTAAAACCGCTGCCAAAATCCGAAAGAAAACCAAAAAATGAACCTCTTAATGAACTTGTTTCTGAACAAGCTTTGAACAAGCCTTGTACTAGTAGTGAAACAGGTACTGAACAAGCAGTAGTACCTTCTATAAACTATATAAACAATACAAACATTTTAAACAATAAAAACGTTTCAAACTTGGAAAAGCTCACAAAAAATTTTGAAGAAATAAATAATTTGGATTTAAAAAACGAAAATTCAAAAGAAGAAAAAAGTTCCGCGAAAAAAGAAGAAAAGTTACAGCCATCGATCGAAGAAGTCAAAACCTATTTCCAAGAAAATAACTTTCCGGAACAAGAAGCTCAAAAATTCTTCAACTACTTCAAAAGTGTTGGTTGGTTAGTCGGTGGCAAAACACCAATGGTCGATTGGCAAGCAGCAGCACAAAATTGGATGATTAACGCACCAAAATTCATTTCAAATGCAGAACAACTCAACAGAGCAAAACAACTCAACACAACAACCGACAAAGACTATTCAGAGCCACTTTAACCTGAACTGTCACACTGAGCGCTGTCGAAGTGCTTTGCGAACCTTGCGTTGAACCTTTGCGCTCTTTGCGGTTAAATCTTAAACTATGGAGACAGAAATAAAAACCCATTACAATTACCAAGAAGTAATCAATTGGCTTGAACAAAAAGGCATTGAACTATACGGCAATCATTTCAAAATAATAGAAACAGATTACCCAATCGTGTATAAACTCATTGCCTATTTTTTAAAAGACGAACCAACATGTTTTCAATACGGCATAAACCTCTACAAAGGCATCCTATTAACCGGACCAATCGGCTGCGGAAAAACATCATTGATGAATTTAATGAAATACCTAACAGCAACAGAACATAAGTTTTTCGTAAAACCATGCAGAGACATAAGCTTCGAATTCATCCAGGACGGCTACCAAATAATTCACAAATACAGCATCGGTAAACTATACCAATCAGAACCAAGAACCTATTGCTTTGACGATTTAGGAACAGAAAACAACCTAAAATACTTCGGAAACGAATGCAATGTAATGGCAGAAATTCTACTAAGCCGATATGATCTATTCATTTCAAAAAAACTCCTAACCCACATAACCACAAACCTATCCGCCACAGAAATAGAAAAACATTACGGCAACCGAGTTCGCTCCAGATTAAGAGAGATGGTAAACTTGATAGCTTATGATAAATCAACACCAGACAAGAGATAACAAAGCTTTGCGAGCTTCGTGCCTTCTTTGTGCTCTTTGCGGTTAAAAAAAACTAACAACATGAAAACTATAACCAACTTCTGGAACTACTTCCAACAAAACAACTTCGTTTTCTTACTGCTAAACGAAATCTCAAAAGACGAACTAAAAATTCATTTCGATAAACTAATCGAGATACTACATCAATACAACAAAGACCTAGACCTCATCATCAAAAATAAAAAAAGCGGTGCAGAATTAATCATTACAGCAAACGGAAATCCTTATTTATTCAAAGAAGTAGAATTACTAGTTCATCATGCACCAGTCGTTGAACGTTGGAAAATAACCGTATTCCTTCAACCAGAAACCAACCTATCCAAATATGAAAATGGCACAGACAAACCACTAGAATATTACGGCATCACATTACGCATAAGCGAAATGTATTTCATCCCATTAGAAAACCCAAACAAACCAACCGATTTAGGAATAAAAGTGTTACTCAAAAACTACATCGTCCACAAAGACAACCCAAGACTTCGAGAAGCAGTTTACGTCCATATCGAACACCTAATTGGAGAAAAAGCATTTGCCAATGATATAGCTTTTATTGAAATTGGGCAATTGGAAGGAAACGATGGAAACCAGATTGAATTGTATAATTTAAAATCATATATCGACATTGAAAGGAAAAGTTAAGTTTTGGCAATAATTCTCATTTACTGCCAAAACTTAACTAATATTTTGTTCGCAAAACACTACACAATCTGTAGTAGATCGCAAATGAAATATTAATTTCTGCAAAAATAAATTGATAACTCGGTTAATAAGTCAAATTGCATCAAAACAAATCATTAGGAATTATTTTATATTTTGGTAGATTAATAAAAAATTTACTAATGATAGAGAAGATAGAGATAAAAAAAGTAGCATCATACGATGAAACTGGTATTAAAATTAAAAATTTAAAAAAAGTAAATTTTATTTATGGTGCAAATGGTTGTGGGAAAACTACAATATCAAACTTTCTACATGATAAAACAAATTTTGATAATTGTTCAATAGATTGGAAAAATGGTCAAGAATTAAAAACTCTTGTTTATAATAAGGAATTTAGGCTACGGAATTTTGGTAGTGGAAAAATTGGAGGTGTATTTACTCTTGGTGAAGCAACTACAGAACAAATCGCTGCTATAAATGAAAAGGTAGAAGCATTAAAAGTAATAAAAGCTGATGGTGCAAAAAAAAGAGAAACTTTAAATACTCAAATTCTTAAAAAAGAAAAATTAGAAAATGATTTCAAAGAAGTTACTTGGACAAAAATATATAAAAAATATGAAACTACTTTTAAAGAAGCATTTACAGGTTCTTTACAGAAAGAAAGTTTTAAAAATAAATTACTATCTGAATTTAGCAGTAATACAAAAGCTTTGTTGTCATTTGATGAAATAACTGAAAAAGCTAAGACCATTTTTGGAAAAGTTCCTCAAAGTATAACGCCAATAAATGTAATAGAATTTGATAGAATTATCGAAATAGAAAACAATCCAATTTGGAAAAAAGTAATTGTTGGTAAAGCAGATGTTGATATTGCAAAACTTATCCAAAAATTGAATATTAACGATTGGGTAAATCAAGGTAGAAATTATATCCAAGAAGATAATACTACTTGTCCGTTTTGTCAACAAGAAACAATTTCAAAAGATTTCAAAAAACAATTAGAAGATTATTTTGACGAAACTTATTTAAGTGATTTGAATACAATAAAAATGTTAAAAGAAGAATATAATTCTTTGATGAACAACTTTGTAAATGAATTGAACAATCTTGAAACCAATCAAAAATCATTTCCTGATACAAAATTAAATATTGATAGATTTTCCGCTTATTTAAAAACATTAATTGGACAGAATACTGCAAACGGCGAATA
>JAGOFG010000239.1 GCA_017997335.1 Flavobacterium sp.
TTGGTCGTTTCCATTTAGATGGTATTCCACCAGCACCAAGAGGAGTTCCTCAAATTGAAGTAACTTTCGATATTGATGCGAATGGTATCATCAAAGTTTCTGCTACAGATAAAGGAACAGGAAAATCTCATGATATTCGTATCGAAGCTTCTTCAGGTTTAACTCCAGAAGAAATCGAAAGAATGAAAAAAGATGCTGAAATGAATGCTGAGGCAGACAAATTAGCTAAAGAAAGAGTAGAAAAAATTAATGAAGCTGATTCGATGATTTTTCAAACAGAAAGTCAATTAAAAGAAATTGGTGATAAATTAACTGCTGAGCACAAAACTGCTATCGAGTATGCTCTAACTGAATTAAAAATGGCTCACGAAAATCAAGATTTAGAAGCTATTCAAAAAGGTTTAGACAACGTAAATGCAGCTTGGAAAACAGCTACAGAAGAAATGTACAAATCACAAGAGCAAGGTGGTGCTTCTCAAGCTGAGCCACAAGCGGCTGCTTCAGGAGACCAAACGCAAGATGTAGATTTCGAAGAAGTGAAATAATTTTCAAATCGAAAATAATTTTAAAACCGAATCAGAGATGATTCGGTTTTTTTATTTAACAGTAGTTCGTTTTATTTTTTTTGTATATTGGTAACCTAATTAACAACCTACTATTATGAAAAAAATATTTTTACTTCTTATTTTACTAGTATCAACCATTGGATTCGCTCAAAAAGGAAAAACAAAAGCAAAACCAGCAGCCGCAAAAAATGTTGTTTTAACAAAAGTAGATAACATTTCTGCCGAAGTTATTTCTGAAAAATCTGGAAAGAGAGTTGTTCTTTTTGTAAAGAATGAAGACAAAGTTGATACATTAGAAGTAAAAAAACTTGAAAAAACTGATTTTAAGCCAACTGGTTTTGTTGTAAAAAGTTTTTCAACTCAAGGAAAAAAGTTTTATCATGTTAATTGGAAAGAAGAAATTAAAATTGACACCAAATTAAAAAAGGAAAATGGAGTAGTAACAGAAGATCAACTTTGGGATACTGAAACTAAAACACTTTTGTTAGGAAATACTCAAAAATCGAGTCATATTAAGGAAACTGTTTTTTTAGATGCCAATAAAACCGCTTCACATGATGTTGAAAAAAATAGAAATGAAGGTTTTGAATTTATGCTGAACGCTGATGGTAGTTTTAACCTAAAAACTAAAACTCAGAATAGTACTTATGTTTACAATACTGCTACAAGCAAATATGAGATTAAAGGAACTCCAAAAACTTCAGGTACTAAAAAGAAAAAGTAATTGATTTAAGATATAAAAAAAGGGATGACAATTAAGTCATCCCTTTTTGTTTTTTAAACAATTTGATTATTTAGGTTTCATTGCGTTTTCAATTCGAGCAACTAAATCGTTTAGGTGAAATTTAGTTAAACGATCTGTTGAAACCGCTGCCGCAGCTCTTAACTGATTTTTCAATTCATTTAATTGACCACGAGCAATAGAAGGAATATCAGTATCGGCTAAAACTATTCTGCGTCCACCGAAAGTAGCTACATTAGTTTTTTCGCTTGACATTGTTTCTATCAATTTAGAAACAAACAGCTTTTGCAAGTTTCTTCTGTAAATATCAATAGGTGCGTTAGTTCTTATTTCTGAGAAAATGCCTCTTCTTAAATCGCTCATTAATTCGTCTACTGAATAATTTGCTTTATTTTGAGATGAAGTTTCTAATAAACGAACCAATCTATCTCCAGCTAATAAACTTGACAAAGTTCCGTCTTGGATCGATTTGATGGCTTCAACTCCGTTTTCAGGTTTAATTTTAGATAAAACATTTTGATCTAATAACCACATTGGAGTTTTAAACAATTGATTGTTCAAGAAAGCAACTGCTTCATTTTGAATAGCTGAAGGAACCACTTCGTATTTATTTCCTTCCATGTCATATGTTTTTGGCGTTTCATAAATACCACCAACATTTTTCGTAACATGTCCCATATAACGTCTATATTGTCCTGTTAAAGAATTATATAATCCGTTTAATTCATCATAATCTTCACCGTTTTCTTTACTCCATTCGATTAAATTAGGTAAAATTCTTTTTAAGTTTTTAATTCCATAATCTGAAGCTTTCATAGCATTATCACCTAAATCTTCTGTTTGGTATCTTGGGTCATACGGATTCGTTTCGGTACCAAACCATAAACGACGATTTTTGTATGCTTCTTTAGTCATTTCGTTCAATAATGCTTTTTCAGCATCTTCGTCTTTAGCATCTTTGAAATACGAATAACCCCATTTGATAGCCCATTTATCATAATCACCAATTCTTGGGAATAGGTCAGTAACACCGTCTTCTGGTTGAGCCACATAATTAAAACGAGCATAATCCATAATTGATGATGTATGTCCGTTTTTCTTTTGAAACTCTGGATTTCTTAACATTTCAACCGGAGTAGCAAAACTTGCTCCCATGTTGTGTCGAAGACCAAGTGTATGACCAACTTCATGAGCTGCAACAAAACGAATCAATTCGCCCATTAACTTATCATCAAACTTTTTGTTTCTAGCTTGTGGGTCAACCGCTGCAGTTTGAATTAAATACCAATCGCGTAATAAACTCATGATGTTGTGATACCATCCAATATGACTTTCCATGATTTCCCCTGTTCTTGGATCATGAACATTTGGACCGTAAGCATTTTGAATTTCAGCAGCAAAATAGCGTAAAACTGAAAAACGAGCATCTTCTAAACTCATTGTTGGGTCATTTTCAGGCCAATATTCGCCACGAATAGCATTTTTCCAACCAGCAAATTCAAAAGCTTCTTGCCAATCATCAATTCCTTGTTTAATGAAAGGTTTCCATTTGTCTGGAGTTGCAGGGTCTAAGTAATAAACAATTGGTTTTTTTGGTTCAATAAGTTCACCTCGTTTTTGTTTTTCAGCATCTTCGGCATTTTTTGGTTCTAAACGCCATCTAACTGCAAAAATATCAGTATCTGCTTTTTGAGAATCTTCTTCAAATACATCGTATCCGTTTGCAAAATAACCAACTCTTTTGTCAAAAGAACGTTTACGCATAGGGTTATCTGGAAGTAAAATAAAAGATGTATTCAATTCCATAGTAACTACTCCAGCATCTAATCCTGCAGGTAAATCTACTCCAATTTTTGGTGTTGGAGTTCTTGATATTTGAGGAGCAACAGTAGTAAACGTTTTAGTTGTTCTAATTTCGGTGTTGATAGGGAAACTCTTTATAAATTGAATGAAAGATTTGTCTTTCTGAAAAGCTTGAATGCTTAACATTTGTTTGTTAATTGAGTTTAACGAAAATGTTTGTAAATCAGAATCAAAAGCTGGAGTCATATCAATAACACTTGCAATGTTTTCTTTACCTGATTTGTCTTTTTTGTAAGCTAAAATGTCATAGATTCCAATAATTG
>JAGOFG010000010.1:0-21603 GCA_017997335.1 Flavobacterium sp.
GATAATGGGTATTTGAATAAAAATTTAACTTTTTGTTATACAAAACTAATAAAATAAGGGGTTTTGTTTTAAAAAAACATATACTTACAAAATCACACCCCATAAAAAATAGGGGGTTCTTTTAAAAATTTAATTTATAATCAAATTTATAAAAACATCAAAAAGAGCAAACCATAAAACAAAAAATAAAGTCTAAAAACTATAATCTATACTATAAATCCATCATCACTTACTATATTTTTAACTTCACTGTACACTCCTTTATTTAATTATGTATTTTTACCACTCAATTATGCAAAACATGAAACCATTTGCTACCCTATTATTGGTGCTTTTCATCTTGTTTATATTCAAGCCTTCAATAGTTTCGATTATTGAAAAGAAAGCAACTGTTAGTTTTACAAAAGAAGCAATAGAAGAAGATGACACCAATGAAGAAAAAAAAATAGCTTCTTTTGAACAAATAATAAAATTTGAAATCTCCAAGAAACCGGCAGTCACATCTTCCAAAACAAACCGTATGGATGTTTTTTTGTTTTCTAATAACCCTATTCAAAAAATCAACACCCCGCCTCCTCGAAAAATTTAATTAATACAATTCGACCGTTTTAAGACCTTGCTAAAAACTTTAAAAAAAATTAATTACCTATTTCAATATAAAATGTCAAAAAAAATAAATTTATTCGCCAATCTTAACTCCGACTTTGCTGCTGGACTGGTGGTTTTTCTAGTAGCCTTACCGTTATGTCTAGGCATAGCAATGGCTTCTGGAGCTCCATTGTTTTCAGGTATTATTTCAGGAGTAGTTGGTGGAATCGTCGTTGGCTACCTAAGTCAATCTCACATAAGTGTATCAGGACCTGCAGCAGGACTTACCGCCATCATATTAACAGCTGTAACCGACTTTAAAGCTTTTGATGTCTTTTTATTAGCTGCTTTTTTAGCAGGTGCAATACAACTTATATTAGGTTTTGTAAAAGCAGGAAGTATTTCAAATTATTTTCCGAATAATGTAATTGAAGGAATGCTTGCTGGTATTGGTATAATCATTATCTTAAAACAATTACCCCATGCAGTTGGTTACGACACCGACTTTGAGGGCGATGAGGCTTTTTTTCAAACTGACGGAAACAATACTTTTTCTTCGCTTTTGGGTTTCTTCGACTATATCCAATTAGGTTCAATTGTCATTACCCTTATCTCACTTGCAATATTAATTAGCTGGGACAAACTTCCTGCTCTAAAAAAACTAAAGCTAATTCCAGGCGCTCTAGTCGCTGTAGTTGTAGGTGTAATTTTAAATGAGATATTCACAGTAAGCGGAAGCACTTTAGCAATTCAAAAAGAACATTTGGTTTCTTTACCCATTCCAACATCCTTTGAAGAATTCAAAAACATAATCATTACACCAAATTTCTCTAGCATAACCAATCAAAAAGTTTGGGTTGTTGCTTTAACAATAGCTATTGTTGCTTCAATTGAAACGTTATTATGTATAGAAGCTGCAGACAGAATGGATTTTCAAAAAAGATACACCAATCCTAATGTAGAACTCAAAGCCCAAGGAATTGGAAACATGATAAGTTCACTTTTAGGAGGTTTGCCAATGACATCCGTAGTGGTTAGAACTTCAGCCAACAACAATGCTGGAGCCAAATCAAAAATGGCCGCCATTATACACGGTGTTTTATTATTAATAAGTGTCCTAGCCATTCCATCAATTCTAAACAAAATTCCACTAGCTACGCTCGCAGCTATTCTATTACTAGTAGGATATAAATTGGCTAAACCTGCTACTTTTCTTCATTTTTGGCATTACGGAAAATACCAATTCGTTCCATTCATCGCTACATTATTAGCTGTAGTCTTTACCGATTTACTCAAAGGTGTCGCTTTAGGTATTATCATCAGTATCATCTTTGTATTGAGAGGCAACTTAAAAAGAGCCTACATTTTTAGAAAAGAGGAATACGAATATGGAGATATAATTCATATTGATTTAGCTCAAGAAGTTTCTTTTCTTAATAAAGCAGCTATAAAATCAACTCTAGCCAAGATACCTGAAAATTCAAAAGTGATTATAGATGCAAAAGATACCGTATATATTGCCCACGATGTTTTGGACTTAATCACTGAATTCAACGAAATTAGGTCTAAAGATTTAAACATCAAAGTGAAGTTAAAAAACTTTAAAAACGAATATCGTCTTGAAAACACCGATAATGGTAATCACGTGACTATAGAACATTATGATTTTACAAAACGCAAAATCATTAAAAAAGAAGTTTTTTAATCAATATCAATTTTATTATCCAGTCAAAAATGAAAGATTTTTATAAAAAAATACTAGACAACAACAAAGAATGGGTTGAACAATCGTTAGCAAAAGACCCAAACTATTTTCAAGATTTAGCCAAAGGACAAACTCCACCCTTATTATGGATTGGATGTTCTGATAGTCGAGTTCCTGCTAACGAAATCATTGGCGCTAAACCAGGTGAAGTATTTGTACACAGAAACATTGCCAATATGGTCGTGCATACCGATATGAACATGCTAAGCGTATTGGATTATGCCGTTAATGTTTTAAAAGTAAAACACGTTTTAGTTTGTGGACATTATGGTTGCGGAGGAATCAAAGCTGCAATGGGCAATAGTTCTATTGGAATCATTGACAACTGGATTCGACACATAAAAAATGTTTACCGATTACACAATGAATACCTTGACTCAATTCAAGATGAAGATAAACGATTCAATACTTTTGTAGAAATAAATGTAAAAGAACAAGTCTTTGATTTAGCCAAAACATCTATTGTTCAATCGGCATGGAAAAACGAACAAGAATTGACTTTACACGGATGGGTTTATGGTTTAAACTCTGGATTTGTAACCGATTTACAGGTAAACATTAGCTCGAACAAAGATTTAGATGAAGTGTATCAGTTAAAATTTTAGTCAAATAACTGTTCAACAAATGCAAAAGGGATATCTTAAAAGACATCCCTTTTGCATTTGTATTTTGTAAAACAAAAATATTGTTGTATTTTTATTAACAAACCACTTAAAAACAAACAGTTATGATAAGAAAAGCTACTCTTAACGACCTTGATGCATTAACCGTTTTATTCGATCAATATTTGGTTTTTTATAAAAAGCCTACAGACATCAAAACGCATAAAAACTACTTAAAAGAACGACTAGAAAACAACGAAGCAATTGTATTTATGGCTTTTGATGAACAAAACAAAGCCATAGGATTTGCTTTAAATTATATTACCTTTTCTTCACTATTGCTAAGCAAAATTGTAATTCTAAACGACATTTTCGTAGACTCTAAAATTAGAAAAAAAGGAACTGCCCGAGAATTAATCGAGGAAACAAAAAAATTAGCGCTAGAAATTGGCTCACCCATTATTCGCCTTCGAACGGCTAAAAATAATTTTGTGGCACAAAATTTATATCATAAAATGGGATTTATTCGCGACGAACATTTGTACGGTTATGATTTAACTTTAACCAAGTAGCATAAAAAAATAAAGCTCAACATCTAAATTAAAATGTTGAGCTTTATTTAAAAAAAGTATGACTTACTTTTTTTGAAGAATATATTTGGAAGCCAAACTTCCTTCTACTATTTTACCTTGCATATCCATTTGAACCAAATGATTTTCACCCACTTTATATTGATTAGGCTTATGTTCTAAACCATTCAAAACAATTACAGAACCTGATCCATCCCAAGAAAAAGTTCCTTTTTCTGTTTTAATTTTTTCAGCCCCTTTTCCAATATACTTGGTGTTCAAAACAAACGTTTTGTCTTTTCCTAAAGTCAATTCAGTTTCTATACCTTCACAATTAGCACAAGGCGTTGTTCCAACATATACTCCATCCCAATCCAATGAGGTTTCCGAATTATCGCCAGTATGAATAGTATCAATTGGCATTCCTGCAACCGAATCGGCTTTAATTTCAGTAAGATTGGTTGTTGCTTCTTTATTTTCTTTTTTACATGAAAACAATAATAGACCTAGAATAATGGTAAAAAAAATAGCTTTTTGCATCTTGTTTTGGACTTAAAATTAATATCTGTTTCTATGGAACAATAGTGATAAATAAATATACTGAAAAAACAACAAGTAAAACAACTCCCTGAATCATAGTGGTTTTTCCTGTGCGCAATGACAATGACAAAATAAATAATGACAAAATAAACAACACTGTTGATTTTACATCAATTCCAAGAGTAAGATCTAAATTAAAAAAAATAGACACCAATGCAACAGCGGGAATTGTCAATCCAATACTTGCCAATGCTGAACCAAATGCCAAATTCAAACTAGACTGCAAGCGATTATTTATAGCTGCTTTAATTGCAGATAATGCTTCTGGCAAAAGCACTACACATGCAATAATGATTCCCACAACAGATTTTGGAGCACCAATAGAATCAATTCCACTTTCAATGCTTGGTGACAAAGTTTTTGCTACCAAAACAACCAAAGCCAAGGCTATAATTAATAAAAACGTACTGATATAACCAACCCAATTGGTTGGAGCAACCTCATGTACTTCCTCGTGGTCAGAGGCATCCAAAGGCAAAAAATAATCCCTGTGCTTTACTGTCTGCATCAACAAAAAAGAACCATACAAGATTAAAGAAACAAATGATACAAAAATTAATTGTTCATTATTGTAAATAGGCCCTTCAACACTTGTTGTATAATTCGGCAATATTAAAGTTAAAACAGAAATTGCTGTTAATACTGTAAGTGCAGCACTAATGCCATCTAAACCATAATTTTGTTCTTTAAATTTAATCCCACCTATCAACAAACATCCACCAACAATTCCTGTCATTATAATCATTTCTGTTGCAAAAATTGTATCTCTGGCTAAAAAAGCTGTTCCTTCACCACCAGCAAGCATTAAAGACACAATTAAAGCTACTTCTATTGTGGTAATTGCAATAGCCAACACAAGCGTTCCGAGTGGCTCGCCAATTCTTAGCGCAACAACCTCAGCATGATGTACTGCAGCTAAGATGGTTCCAATTAATCCAAAAGACAAAAGGATTAAAAACATAGTACTCATTTCAACAGGTTTTCCTAGATAAAGAAAACAAGTCAAAATAGGAATAACTATAGACCAATATGGCAAATGAGGAGCGATTTCTTTTTTCATCAATTTACTGGTGGTGCTATTATTTTTCCTGAGTAAGAAATACTAGCCCTATTATTGCTATTAATTATCAATGAAGCACCTCCATCAAAGAAAATAGTCAAATTCAATGTATAAGTATCATTTTTATCCTTAACCTTTGCTTTTAACTGATAATTCTTCTTTGTTTTTTGAATGGAAAATTCACTAGGCACACCTTCAAATTTCAAACCTCCATCACCGCCTCCATAAGGTACGCTACCAGTAGCTCTACCAAAAAAAGGCATATCACTTTTTATAAAATCTTTTGCAAAAGTTACAAAGTTTGGATTTGTTGTCAAATCAATACTTCTATACCCAGTTGGAAAAGCTCTATTTCCCTCAAAAACAAACTTTTGAGCAGCAACAAGTGATTCTGTTACTTTTTGCTGTTCAATTTTACGAGCCTCTTTGAGTTCTTTTTTAGTTTTTTCTTGCGCAGATATTCCATTTGAAAAAACAAGCACAAACAGTACAATTGCAATTTTTAATGTATTTCTCATATCTAAAGTAATTTATTTTTTTTCAAATCGCATTAATGGCACTCCATTTCCAATCATTGTAAGTACTTTGCCTTCTTCAGTAATACTATAACTGTCAATTTTTTCTAACATATCCATATATACACGATCACCATTTCCTTGACAAGCCATCATTGTAACAGCCATTTTACTGTCTTTAAAATTAATTTTATCTCCTTCGATAGTTAATTTTCCTGAATAAGAGTTACAACTATTCTTTCCAAATACTTTTTGCCCAGCTATATCAAAATTTATAACGGGTTTTTGTCCAGGATACAAACCATCAAAAGCAATTCGTGGACCGCTAATATATGTTAAGACCCATTCGCCTTGTAAAGAGTTTGGAGAATTTGTTGTATTTTTGGTAGTGTTACATGCTGTCATTATCAAAACTAAAAACGCGATTAATAAACTGTTTTTTTTCATAATTATATATTTAAGTGTTTATTATAATTCGATAAAAATATAAAAGATGTTATGCGAAATTCATTCATGCTTGAAAAACATCAATTAGCCATTCAGTAAATTTACTAAAACTGTGCCGTTGAAAGCATTTTACTCGTTTTTTACAATAAATTTAATTCAATTTTAATACAAATCATAAGGAAAATGAAAATACTAGGAATTGGGTCTCGAATAAACCACGAGCAATTTGGGAAAGGAGTTGTAACCAACGTAACCTCTACAGAATATTGGGTAACATTCATTGATTCTGGATTAGAAACAATAGCCTTAGACAGTTCGTTTGAAACAATTGAAGCTTCAGAAAACGAGGTTGACACAATTAGTTTTTATGAAGTAGAAACCACACTTAAGAATTTATTGCAAAAATGGTCTGATGTTTCTGAAATTGTTCCTATCGCAGATAAATGGAAAGGAGGCAAAATCATATTAGAACCCGGACAAGCGGGCTTAGCTTCTAAAGAAATCCCAATTGATACATTCTTTCACAAAATAATTATGGTTAGAGACCGGTTAAGAGTAATGGAACAAAAAATCAATTCTAGTAAAATAGAAGAAATTGAAAAAATTGAATTACAACAATACCTCACAAGGATATATGGAACTCTTACAACATTCAATATTCTCTTCAAATCCCCAAATCATAATTTTGTAGGAGAGAAATCAAAATAACCCAAAAACACCACTTAATCATCTAATTCAAAGAAAATGGAAAACAACAACAGCAGAAGAGATTTTATCAAAAAATCAGCTCTTCTATCAACAGGAATTTTCATGGGAACCTCAATTATTAATTCGACTTTAGCTGCAAACACAAGTGATTCAGACTCGTCTATTTTTCATGATGACATACTAAAATCACAAGAAGCGGCCTATACATTACCCAAATTACCCTACACCTACAATGCTTTGGAACCACACATAGACAAACTGACTATGGAAATCCATTATTCAAAACACCATCAAGCTTACGTTACTAATCTTAATAAAGCGATTGAGACATTAGATAAAACTATTGCAGATAAGGCTAAAAACCTGTCAACTATTTTCGAGAACATGAGTTTATTCCCTGAAGCTATTCGCAATAATGGTGGAGGTCATTACAACCATAGTTTATTTTGGAACTTAATGAAACCTAACGGTGGTGGTGAACCAAAAGGAAAACTAGGCGAAGCCATAAACGCAACATTTGGCTCGTTTGATGCTTTCAAAAAACAATTTGCCGATGCAGCAGCAAAACGATTTGGTTCAGGTTGGGCATGGTTAGCTGTTAGCAACGGAAAGTTAACCATTACTTCTACCCCAAATCAAGATAATCCATTAATGAATTTACCTACGATTGTCGCCAAAGGAAAACCGGTTTTGGCGCTAGACGTATGGGAACATGCTTATTACTTAAAAAATCAAAACAGAAGAGCTGATTATATCGCTTCTTTTTGGAACGTTGTAAACTGGGAAGCTGCTGAAGCACTTTTCATCTCTTAACCTTTGACATTTGGAAGAAAAGGAACATTTATATTTTAAAAATGCTGACGAATGGCGAACATGGCTTCATAAAAATCACCATTCGTCAAAAGGCATTTATCTCTTATTTTATAAAGTAAGTAGTGATTATGAAAGCATACGCTGGGAAGAAGCCGTTCAAGTTGCTATATGCTATGGATGGATAGATTCGACCGTAAAGAAAATTGACGAACACCAACGTAGACAACTCTTTACTCCAAGAAAAGACAAAAGTGTTTGGAGTAAATTAAACAAAACCTATATCGAAAAGCTGATTCAAGAAAATGCAATGCATGAAAGTGGTTTACGAAAAATCGAAATCGCAAAGCAAAATGGCTCTTGGAACTCCCTTGACGAAGTAGAAAACCATGTTATACCAGAAGATTTACAACTGGCATTTAACGATAATCCAAAAGCTTGGAGCAATTATCAAGCTTTTAGTCCTTCTTATCGAAAAAGCTATTTATACTGGCTTAATCAAGCCAAAAGAGTCGAAACCAGACAAAATCGAATTCGAGAAATCATTCGCCTTTGCGAACAGAATTGCAAATCAAGAGACTCCTATTAATTTTTAAACTAAAGTTTAACTTTTACTAACCAATGTCGTTGTAAAAAAACATAGCTTTGCAACTTCAAAAGATAAAAATGATTAACCCATCTGCTCCTGGTTGGATAGACAAATTTTTCACAGAACAACCTTTTTCTGAAGAACTTTCTTTAGAAAACAGTGCTTCTTTTTATCTAAAAACAAGGGATACAGGATTTATTTATGGCCACATAATTTCGTTCAACACGATAAATCCAATTGATTCCAAAAGATGGTTCAAAGAAGAAATTTCCAAAGTTGCTTTACTAAATACACTTTATGGCGCTTATTGCATATCAGAATCTGACAAAGCACCAGAATTATTTGTAGCCAAAGCATTGGAATTCTACAACCAAATGAATCCACAGGGTTTTAGTCTACTCAAAAAAATATTACCCAAGAACAGTAGGTCTTTAACTTTGGAAAAATTTATTGACGAAAGAGTGCAAACCAACGATGGCATCATCAATAAAAACTTTTCTCACTTAGTAACCAATGCTCTTTTATTCATAGATGTTTTGGCTTTTTGCCAATTCCTGAAACACGGAGAAATCCCTGAAAAATACTTAAAACGTATTGAAGAAACCGTTGTCAACATTGTAGCTTTGGCATTAAAGATAAAAAGCAACAAAACACAGTATGACGATTTATTAATCAAACTTTTTGAAGCTTCGATTCGTTATACCAAATTTTCAAAAAAAGCTTCTCTATCTTTAGAATCGCTAGAACTCGATTATTTTACTCTTGATTTAGAAAAAAAATACCTGATTGATATTACGGGTATGGCACTTTGGAGTGATGGCGTAATAGAAAAAGAAGAGGCATATTTTTTACATACTTTAGGCACTATTCTCAACGAGTCCGATGAATTTGTCGTGGCATCAATTCATCACACCAATGATTTCATCACAAAATACAAAAGTGAAATCCCTTATTTCAATTATTCCAATCCTGTTAAGCATTTTTACGACCAAACTACCGAAAGTGTGGTAACTTTGGTAACCCGAAATAAAAACAGATTGGTCAAAGAAATTTTGGAGAGCAAAGAATTAATGGTACTCTTAGCCCATTCAACCCACCGTGACCTTGATGAAAAAGAAAAGAAAAAAATCAGAAAGCAAATTTTGGATATCTGCAAGACGATACCTTCGCTTACTATATTTTTATTACCTGGAGGAAGTTTATTGCTTCCAATTTTAATTAAGTTTATCCCAACTTTATTACCTTCTTCCTTCAATGAAAATTTAGAAGAAGATTAATAATTTAGACATAAAAAAACAGAAGCTTTTGTGCTTCTGTTTTTTTTTAAACTAAAATTTAGAATGATTACGCCAACCAAGCCTGCATCATCCATATCGTTTTTTCTTGTTCTACAATAAAGTCACTCATCATCGAACTCGTTCCTTCGTCATTAATAGCTGAAGCATTTTCTAAAATTTTTCTTTCAATCGTTAGCAAACTTGCCAAAGAATCCACAATTAGTTGAATCGCCTTTTCATCATTAGAAATATCTTTACCCACTTCTAATTGGTTGTGCTTTATATAGTCATCAAAAGTATGCAAAGGAGTTCCTCCTAGTGTAAGTACACGCTCTGCAATTAAATCAATCTTCAGTTGAGAATCATTGTACAATTCTTCAAATTTAAGATGCAAGTCAAAAAAACGTTTTCCTCTAATATTCCAATGCATTCCTCTTAAACTTTGGTAATACACTTGAAAATTAGACAACAAAACATTCAACTCAACTACAATTTTTTCTGTCTCTTGTATTGGTAAACCAATAGTATTTAGTTTCATAACAATTCATTTTTAAATATGTTGCAAAATTACCTATATTTTAAGGCGAAAGCGGTATCAGTTAAATCGATTTTTTTTATATTTACATCAAATATTACTATCAATGACAATCACTCAACTCAAATATGTTCTTGCCGTTGCGGAACATAAAAATTTCACCCTTGCTGCTGAAAAATGCTTTGTTACTCAACCTACATTGAGTATGCAAATTCAAAAAATAGAAGAAGAATTAAACATCCAAATATTTGACAGGACCAAAAAACCCATTCAACTTACCGACATTGGTCAGAAAATAGTTACACAAGCCAAAAATATTGTAAACGAAGCCGACCGAATTCAAGATATCGTAGAACAACAAAAAGGATTCATTGGTGGGGAATTCCGCTTGGGAATAATTCCAACGATAATGCCTACTTTATTACCGATGTTTTTAAAAAATTTCATCAAAAAGTACCCAAAAATTCGTTTGATTATTGAAGAGTTAAACACAGCAGATATCATTTCTAAACTAAACAATGGTCATTTAGACGCAGCGATTGCAGCTACACCTCTTTTGGAAGAAAAAATAAAAGAAATCCCTTTGTACTATGAACCTTTCGTTGCCTATATTCCAGAAGGGCATCAACATTTTTCGAAAAAAGAAATAGAAGTTAGCGATTTGAATTTGGACGAAATCTTGCTGCTACAAGACGGACATTGCTTTAGAGATGGGATTTTGAATTTGTGCAAAAATAGCAATTCAAACGAAGTAAATCATTTTACTATTGAGAGTGGTAGTTTCGAAACCTTAATTAAACTGGCAGATGAAGGTCTTGGAACTACTTTGCTCCCTTACCTTCATACCTTGGATTTAAAAGAAAGTGATAAACTAAAACTGAGACATTTTATTGAACCAAAACCAGCAAGAGAGATTAGTTTAATTTATCCAAAAAATGAGCTGAAAATTCAGATAATAGATGCCCTACGAAACACAATTGCTGGAGTCATAAAAGGAGCAATTGTTTTTCAGAATGTAGAAATCATAAGTCCAACCCAGAAAAAATAAGCATAAAAAAAGGAACCAATTGGTTCCTTTTTTTTTTATCTATTTACTATAACAAGACATTGTTTTAATTCTGGCTTTTCATAAGTAAAATCAAATAACCATTCTTTTAGTTGTTCCAACTCATACGGTAATAAAGTTCGTATGGCTTTTTCTAATTCTTTACAAAAAAGGATGGGGTCAAAACTTACTCTTTCTAACACTGATTTAGTGTAATCAAACATTATTTTCGACATAATTAAATAAGATTTTTGGGGTTATCTTGCAGTAAATTTAATCTTTTTCTTTTTAGCTTTTACATAATTAACTAAGATTTATCCTTTTTTTATACTGATTTTTCATAGCCAAAAACGTTTTCGTAGTGTTTTCAAGGGACGAGCTTCGTTGCACGAAACATTTCTCTCTTACCAGGTGGGCCAGCTAATTTTTCTACTTTAAAACCTACCTCAATCATACTCCTTTTTACTACTCCTCTAGCTGCATAAGTCACCAGTATTCCATTGTTTTTTAGGGCTGTATACATTTTTTGAAAAATTGCTGTACTCCACAAATCAGGTTGAACCCTATAGCCAAAAGCATCAAAATAAATCAAATCATACTGTTCAACATCATCAATAGCTTCAAAAAATTGTTGTCTTTTTGTTAAACAAAAATCTTCATCTATTACAATGGACTGTTCCCAATCATCACGATGCATTTTTTCAAAAACGGATTCATACTCCAAAGCCTCAAGTTCTTCTACATAATTCATTCCTTGAAGTTCTGTTACAGATACAGGATATGCTTCTACTCCGACATACTGTATCTTCTGATGCAGCTTTTTGGCTTCCAAAAAAGTTATAAAAGCATTAAGCCCTGTACCAAAACCAATTTCTAGAATGGAAATATTTTGAGACGGAAACAAAGCCAAACCATTTTTAATAAAAACGTGTTTAGCTTCTTGAATCGCTCCGTGTTTAGAATGATAACATTCGTCCCAATCTTCAATTTGAATAGTGGTTGAGCCATCTGAAGTTTGAATAATTCTTCTTTTCATACTTTTAAGAATTGATTTTGAATAGATTTTTGGTTGTTCTTTTGGTATTGAACACCGTAAAGATAGCACGAATGACGATTTCAAAACAAATTGATGTTTATTTGTGAATTTGTAATTTCACTTTAAAACAAAATTTAGCAATAGTTAGGTTCTTTAACGGACAAAAACGCATGTATTTATTATATATTTCATATAAAATCACAGTAAATAATTCTGATTTTTAAAAAATACATAAATCGCAATTAAACGAAATACATCATACAATTTTCGCATCGTTTTTAGCCTTTTTTACTTAATTTTGTAAAAAAATAAAATCAAAAGAGAAAAATCTATTTTTTTTTGATTTAATTATTGAAACTAAAAACTATTAATACATAATCATGAGTACTTCTCAAACAACTACAATTAACATAACAAAAGCTGCTACTTCAAAAATAAACGAAGTAGATTTTGATAACTTAAGTTTTGGAGCCGTTTTTACGGACCATTTATTTGAATGTGATTTTAAAAATGGCGCTTGGCAACAACCAGTCATTAAGCCTTACCAACCTTTTCTTCTAGACCCTTCAGCAAAAGTTTTTCATTACGGACAGGCCATTTTTGAAGGCATGAAAGCATATAAAGATGATAACAACGATTTATGGCTTTTTAGACCAGATGAAAATTATAAAAGATTTAATGCATCGGCAGTAAGAATGGCAATGCCAGAAGTTCCTGAAGAAGTTTTTATGAATGGTCTTAACGAACTTTTGAAAATTGACGAAGCTTGGGTAAAAAAAGGATTAGGAAATACAATGTACATTCGTCCTTTTATGATTGCAACTGGTGACGGTGTGGTAGCGAACCCATCAAGTGAATATAAATTTATGATTATCCTTTCTCCTGCAAAAGCTTACTATTCTGGAGAAGTAAAAGTTTTAATTGCTGAGCATTACAGTAGAGCAGCTAATGGAGGTATTGGAGCTGCTAAAGCTGCAGGAAATTATGCTGCACAATTTTACCCAACAACATTAGCAAACAAAGAAGGATTCCAACAAGTAATCTGGACAGATGATGCTACACATACAAAATTAGAAGAAGCAGGTACAATGAATGTGTTTTTTAGAATAAACGACACATTATTAACTGCTCCTGTAAGTGAAAGAATTTTAGATGGAATCACAAGAAAAAGTCTAATTGAGTTAGCACAAAAAGAAGGGATAAATGTAGAAGTACGACCAGTTTTGGTTAGCGAGTTAGTAGAAGCTTCTAAAAACGGAACCTTAAAAGAAATATTTGGGGCTGGTACTGCCGCAGTTGTAAATCCAATTGTTGGGTATTCTTACAAAGAAGAATATTATGAATTACCTAAAATTGAAAATTCATATGCTGAACAGTTAAAAAGTAAACTTACTAATATGCAGCATAAATTAGAGGCTGACCCATTTGGTTGGACAGTAAAAATTTAATACTACTGCACTTAAATAGCAAAAGGCGATTTTCAAATTGAAAATCGCCTTTTTATTACATAGAATCTTCTACAATTTTTAGAATTTTAGAAAAATCAGGTTTAAAATAATTTGGTCCTTTCATAACTTTTCCATCTTCTCTATAGATTGGTTTTCCGTCTTCACCCAATTTACTCATATTACTTCGCTGAATTTCGTCAAAAACAGCTTCAATATGATTTTGTAAACCATGCTCAATAATGGTTCCACATAAAATATACATCATATCTCCAAGAGCATCAGCAATTTCAACAATATCATTGTTATTTGCTGCTTCAAGATATTCTTCATTTTCCTCTTTCATTAAATTAAATCGAAGTAAATTCTTTGATTCTCCCAAATCAGCATGTGGTTGTTCTTTATGCCCAATGGCAAAAGCTGTATGAAATTCCTTTACCGCCTCTATTTGTTTTTGCATAATTAGATAAGTTAATTGAAGTAGCAAATTAGCAATAATTCCTATTCAATTACTTAAATTTGTAGAAAAATTTACCACTATGTTTAGTCAAGGACAATTAATTTTTGGCGCTTGTTTCGCCATCGCCTTTATATTTGCAATGATTATTGCTTATCGAAAAGATGCCAATTTACACCGAATGTTTTATAAAGGAAATTATAAAATTCTATTGGGATTCCTTCTTTTTATTGGCCTTTTGTTCCTTATAAAAATTTATCTTAAGCATTAAAACCACTATTCTTTCTAGATTACCAAGCTTATTGTTATAAAGTAGGAATCAATTCTAAAAAGTACTCCTACTTTTTGAATAAATTTTCTAACTTTACGAAAGTATATATCCAAAATCTCATGCAAATCCTAAAATATCTTTTTCTTTTACTATTGTTAAGTCTTGTCGCTACAACTATTTTCGTAGCCACCCAAAAAGGAGAATTTCAATTAGAACGAAGTAAAATTATTAATGCGCCAAAAACAGCAGTATTTAACTATGTAAATGACTATCAAAATTGGCCTAATTTTAATTCATGGATGCTTGATGATGAAAATTTAAAAATGATTTTTCCAGCAATTACATCAGGAAAAGGAGCCTCTTGTTCTTGGACTGGCGCTGATGGTACTGGAGACATTCAAACAACAACTTCAAAAAACAACGAAAGTATCACTCAAAAATTAAACAATAACGGAACTGAATCTGACGTTTTTTGGTATTTCAAAGACACTGTTGGAGGCACTAAAGTAACATGGAAAACCAAAGGAAATTTGAGCTTTGAACTAAAAATGTACGCAACTTTACAAGGTGGTGTTGAACGAAAAATTGGAGCTGAATACGAACAAAGTCTAAAAAATCTAGATAAAGTTTTAGATTACGAAACAAATACCTACAATGTAAAAGTAATAGGTGAAGTGAGAAAAACAGCTACTTTTTATCTGAGTCAATCCTTTCACAGCAAAGTAAGTAACATTAATAAAAATAGTAGAATTGTCTTTTCAAAAATAAACGAATATTGCGATAAGAATGGAATTGAAGTTTACGGTAAACCATTCATAATTTATCACAATTACGATGCCACTAAAGAAATTGCAAAACTAACCTTCTGTATTCCTGTAAAAAGCGAAATTATCTCAACTTCAGATAAAAATATAGTTCCAGGAGAATTATCCTCTTTCCCAGCAATAAAAACAACATTAAAAGGTGACTATTCGCATTTATCAAAAGCTCTAGAACAAACTAATGCTTACTTTAATACTAAAGCGATTCCTAGGGATACTAAATTTTCACATATTGAAGTCTATTCGATTGGCAAAAATGAGTCAAGCCAGCCATCAAAATGGGTTACCTATATTTATGCACCTCTACAACCAAAAGTAATCCCCACTCCTGTTGCTAAAACAATAGAACCAAAGAAAAAAGTAATCGAAACTCCTACTGAAGAAGAAATTCCATCAGAATTTTAAAAAATAAATCATTTAGATTAAACCTTTTTAAAGAATGCTATTCTAAATATAAAAAAGTGTAAAACTTGCAAGAAGAACAAGCATTTATCCAGCAATTATTAGACCCGAAAACGCAAAATAAAGCGTTCGAGCAATTATTGAAGGAATACCAAAAGCCACTGTATCATCATATCCGAAACATCGTTTTAAATCATGATGATACGGATGATGTTTTGCAAAATACATTTATTAAAGTTTTCCGTTATTTAAAAGATTTTAAAGGAGATAGCAAACTTTTTTCATGGATGTATCGAATAGCCACCAATGAGGCTTTGACTTTTTTAAGTCAAAAAGCAAAAAAAAACAATCTATCTTCTCAAGAATTACAAGAAAAAACGATTCAAAACCTTCAATCTGATGTATATTTTGAAGGTGATGAAATTCAATTAAAATTGCACAAAGCTATAGCTCTTTTGCCAGAAAAGCAGCAATTAATATTCAAAATGAAATATTTTGAAGAATTAAAATACGAAGAAATATCAGAAATATTAGGAACTTCGGTTGGAGGACTAAAGGCTTCTTACCATCATGCAACAAAAAAAATTGAAGCTTTTGTAACCGAAAATTAAACCTTTAGACATAGTTAAAGTCATAAACAAGTATGAAAGAATTTAAATTAGATAACAATCCAAAAATAAGCCCTGGTTTTAGTGTGCCTGAAAATTATTTTGAAAATTTTTCATCAAAATTACTCCAGGAATTACCTAAAAATGAACCTAAAGTAATTTCTATTTATCAAAAGAAAAAGAAACTACTTTTTGCAGTTGCTGCAGTTTTAATTTTGGCACTAAGTATTCCAATATATAATGCCTTGATTAGCTCAAATAATGAACTTGACAACACAAGTATAGAAAATTACTTGACCTATCAACCTAACATAACGCAGTATGATTTGATAAGCGAATTAGAGGATGAAGATTTGCTTACACTGAACGAATCTTCGCCTGCAGATAATACAATTATTGAAGAACATTTACTAAAAGAAGGAAATTTAGAACAACTTATTCTCGAATAATAGCAACTTTTGAACAAAACAATATAAAACTCATGACAATTAAGAAACTTTTCCCGTATCTGTTTTTATTACTCTCTGTAATCACTTATGGTCAAAATGAAAGACTAAAAGAAAAGAGAGACCAAATAAAAGCTATGAAAGTGGCCTTTTTAACAAGTGAACTTAATCTAACATCAGATGAAGCTGAAAAATTTTGGCCAGTTTACAATGCCTATGATGACAAGCAATTTGAATTAAGGCATCAAAAAATGAAAACGTATGCCAGAAAACTTAATGACGGTTCACTTGATAATATGAGTGACAGAGAGGCTTTGGCTTTTCTAAATCAGATTGAGAGTACAGATGAAGAGCAATATGTAATTAGAAAAAAATTCAATTCTGCCTTAAGAAATATATTACCTCCAACAAAAATCCTAAAACTAAGAAAATCAGAAGTAGATTTTGACAGAAAGCTACTTAAACAATACCGCAACAAAAACTAATTAAATAGTTTCATTTAGTTTTAGCCTCATAACTTCATTTTTGAATTTATGAGGTTTTATTTTTTTAATGAAATTCGAATCATTTTGTTCTTGCCCGCTGCTATTGCAGTAGAAGCATCTATAAAACGTAGGGTAAATAATGAAGAATCTGTGCTCATTTGCTTCCAAGTTGTGCCCCCATCACCTGAATAATGAATGCCCGTAGCACCAACTGTCACTATCCCATTTCCTTTACTTTTGGGAACAAATTGTATGCATGAAATATAGCCAGGACCACTATTTTCTGCTAATAATTGCCAAGTTTTACCTCCATCCCTTGTGATTGCTTTATTACCCAAATTCTGATTCGGCAATTCATAATTCCCTCCTGCTATACAACCAATCGATTCATTATAAAATGCAGCCGTAAAAATACCCGTCATTTGTTGGCCTTGTATGATTGGCGTTTCGTTTACACTCCAAGATTTTCCTTTATCCGCCGAATAAAAAATTCTTGCTTTTTTCCCACCAGAAACTACCCAAGTATGGTTTCCTTTAATGACGATATTCGTATTACTTGCAGCAAAGGCACCTTCATCTTCAAAATTCTTATAAAAAACTGCATTTGGTAACGATTGCCATGTTTGCCCTCCATCTCTAGTGACGATAATACTAAAATAGTTATCAATAGGGTCGCCTAAAGCTATTCCTTCTTTTGAATTCCAGAACTGTAAACTATCAAAAAATATCTTATCATTAGAATTCTCATAAACCAACTCAGTACTCAAGTTTTCTTTGTTCACTTTGAACAACAAAGCTGGACTCGCAATTGTTAAAGCAAAAAAATATTTGGCAGTAATTGCGCTGCTTCTAAATTCAAATTTTAAATTATCGTTCTCTACTTTATTTATCACCTTCTCTCTTTTCTTTAAATCGAAAAAACCATATCGATTGTTATTGGCTACAAACCATACTTTGTTGCCTTCAATATTTAATGAACGGATACTAATCTCATCTTCAAACAAAGTATCAATCTCAATTTTTTGAAAAAAACTGTTTTTATTTTTGCTTTTTTGAGCGTTACAATAGTTGAAGCTTAACACACTAAAAAACAGAAGAATTACTATATTTTTAATCATTACAATACGTTTTATACAGGCTAAAATACAATTATATTTAAATATTGATAATTAAAAAAACATTTATTGGCACAGTAATTGGATAATTGGTTACAGAACCTTAAAACCAAATGCTATGAAAACTAAATTACTTTTATTTGCAATAGTTACAACTCTTGTAACAGGATGTTCAACAGCACAAGAAAGAACAACTATCTATGCCAAAAACGGAGAAATTAGCGATAATTTAGACTTAAAAGCGGTAGCATCTGTTTTTGGTGAGTCCTCGAACTTACAAGATTTTGAAAGAAGATTAAATAACCCAAGACTTCAACTTTCAAACTTAGACCTTAATTATGACAACCAAGTTGATTATTTAAGAGTTATTGAATCTGTTGAAAACAGAACACACGTAATTGTTATTCAAGCCGTACTTGGAAGAGATTTATTTCAAGATGTAGCAACTATTGATGTTGAAAAAGATCGCTATAATAATGTAAGCGTTCAAGTGGTTGGAGATGTGTTTATGTATGGTCCAAACTATATTTACGAACCCGTTTATTACAGAACACCTGCAATTTACGCTTCCTTTTGGATAGGAAATTATCGACCATATTATTCAAGCTGGAATTGGAACTATTACCCATCGTACTATTATGCTTGGAATCCATATCCGGTGTATAGATACAGAAGTAACATTAATCACTGTATAAACGTTCATAATTCCTATAGATATGTTACTTATAGAAGCAGTTATAGAGCTCCTCATATTTATGCTTCTAGACGTCATAATGCATATGAAAGAAATTATCCAAACTACTCTTTTTCAAGAAGAAATGCAGAAATTACAAATCGTTATGAATTAGACAGAAAAAGAGGAAACAGAGAGGATTACACTTCAAATCGCAATGTGACTCGTTATGAATCCAACGCAAACAGAAATTATAGCGAGGCAAGAGTTGAACCTTCAAGAAGATATGCTGAAAATAGAAGTACTTCTCAACAATATAGTAATCAACGAAGCGATATAGATTATAGCAATAATAACTCAAGAGCAACTCCATCAGTTAGAGTAGAATCTTCAAGAAATTATTCGAACTATAATCGAACCAACAGAAATAATGATGCTACTTCAAGAGAAAAGCAATATGATAATTCTAATAATTTAAACACTAGAGAGAACAAACCTCAAAGAACAGAACAAAAAACACCTAGTTCTTATGAGAATAGAAGGTCTGAGTCCAACAATAATAACTCAAGAAGAGAAAACTCATCAAATGAAAGTAGAGGAAACAGAGGTATAAATAGAAGTATCTAACTCAAATTTCAAAACAAAAAAGACACGACTAACTAGTCGTGTTTTTTTTATTATTTATTGTAATTAAATCCTTTATTTTATTTAAAAAATGTAAATTTGAGGCAGTTTTTTAAAAATTATCCATGAGCGCATCGCACAAAGACCTACATAGTAAATTAACTTTAGGTGGTTTATTGATTTCTTTAGGAATTATTTATGGTGATATTGGGACATCACCTTTATACGTTATGAAAGCCATACTTGGCGAACACATCATCGACCCAGATGTGGTATTAGGAGGTGTATCATGTGTTTTTTGGACACTGACTCTACAAACTACTTTAAAATATGTTCTTATAACTCTAAGCGCTGACAATCACGGTGAAGGAGGAATTTTTGCACTTTATGCATTAGTAAAAAAAACCAAAATACAATGGTTGATTGTCCCGGCAATAATTGGAGGTAGCGCGCTTTTGGCAGATGGTATAATAACACCGCCAATCTCCGTTTCATCTGCTGTTGAAGGAATAAAAACATTCAATCCTGAAATAAATACAGTGCCAATTGTAATAGCCATTTTGGTCATATTATTTACCATTCAACAATTTGGAACAAAATTAGTTGGTAAATTTTTTGCGCCTATGATGACCATTTGGTTTTTAATGTTAGCTATTTTAGGTGCCATTCAAATTAGTTACCATCCAGAAGTTTTCAAAGCGATAAATCCTTATTATGCTTATCATTTACTGTCAATTCATCCTGATGGCTTCTTCGTACTAGGATTTGTATTTTTATGTACAACTGGTGCTGAGGCATTATACTCAGATATGGGGCATTGTGGAAGAAAGAACATTAGAATCAGTTGGATTTTTGTTAAAACAGCTTTAGTCTTAAACTATTTTGGACAAGCTGCTTATCTTATCCAACACGGCGGTCAAACACTACAAAGTTTAGGAGGAGACAATGGAAATCCTTTTTATTTAATCATGCCCAACTGGTTCCAACCTTTTGGAATTGTCGTTGCAACATTAGCTGCAGTCATTGCATCACAAGCTTTAATAAGTGGTTCATTCACACTTATAAATGAGGCAATGCGCTTGAATTTCTGGCCAAAAGTTAGAATTAAGTATCCAACCGAATTAAAAGGACAACTTTACATCCCGTCTATAAATTGGCTTTTATTAGCAGGTTGTATTGGAATTGTTCTACATTTTGAAGAATCTAGTAATATGGAACATGCTTATGGTTTAGCCATTATCCTATGTATGATAATGACCACCATTTTACTTAATTATTACTTAATTATGAAGCGTGTAAAATGGTATTTCTTTATGCCATTGATTACGATATATCTTATAATTGAATTTAGTTTTCTTGCGGCAAACATAACTAAATTCGCTGAAGGTGGCTATGTAACTTTATTCATTGCTATTCTATTGATATCCGTAATGACCATTTGGTATCTTGCTAAAAAAATCAATAAAAATTATACCAAAATTGTTAAGATTGAAGACTTTAAGAAAGTACTTGTTGAGCTAAGTCGTGATTTAACAATACCAAAATACGCAACGCATTTAGTTTACATGACTAATGCAGGAAGAGTAGATGAAATTGAAGAAAAAGTAACCTATTCAATTTTACAAAAAAGACCAAAAAGAGCCGATATATATTGGTTTGTGCATGTAAATGTACTCAACGAACCTTACAAAAAAGAATACAAGGTAACTGAAATTGTTAAAGACGACATTTATAGAATCGATTTTAATCTTGGCTTTAGAGAACCAACAAAAATCAATCTAATGTTCCGAGAGGTAATTGTAGATATGGTTAAAAAAGGAGAAGTAGACGTTACAAGTAGGTACGAATCATTAAACAAAAACAATATTGTTGGAGACTTTAAATTCGTTCTTTCTGAAAAATTCTTATCTAATGATTCAGATTTATTATGGCATGAAAAAATCATAATGAACTCCTATTTCTTAATCAAAAAACTAAGCTTATCTGAGGAAAGTGCTTTTGGATTGGATAGTAGTTCTGTTAAAATCGAAAAATTCCCAATGGTACTACACGCACCAGAAAACCTTGGTCTTACCAGAGTAAAATAATCATTCGATAAACAAATTTAAAG
>JAGOFG010000010.1:21703-31430 GCA_017997335.1 Flavobacterium sp.
CTTTTTTTATACAAAAAATTTAAAAACAACAATCCTGACTAAAAATTTAACAATCAATCAATAAATAGTACCTTTGCAGTTCAAATATTAAAAATGAGATTACACAGAAATTTAGTTTATACTACTATAGATGCCTTAAACGCCATATTCAACGAGGGAGAATATGCCGATAAAGTAGTAGCCCGTTCATTAAAAAAAGACAAACGTTGGGGAAGTTCCGACAGAAAATTTGTTGCCGAAACTATATACGAAATCGTTCGTTGGAAACGACTATATGCAGAAATCGCAGAAGTTAAAGAACCGTTTGACAGAGATAATCTTTGGAGAATTTTTGCGGTTTGGGCCGTTTTGAGAGGATATCCAATTCCTGATTGGAGACAATTAGAAGGCACACCTGAACGCAAAATCAAAGGAAGATTTGATGAGTTATCAAAAATACGAACATTCAAAGAATCGATTCCAGATTGGATGGATGAAGTTGGAGTTAAAGAACTAGGAGAAACAGTTTGGGCAAAAGAAATTGCCGCTCAAAATCAGCCAGCTAAAGTTGTACTTAGAGTCAATACGCTAAAAACAACTAAAGAAAAGCTAAGAGCCATTTTGATGGATTTGAATATCGAGACAGATACTCTAAAAGACCAACCAGATGCATTAGTTTTGAGAGAGCGAGCAAATGTATTTTTAACTGATGCTTTCAAACAAGGTCTTTTTGAAGTTCAAGATGCAAATTCACAACTAGTGGCTTCTTTCCTTGATGTAAAACCAGGAATGAGAGTGGTTGACACTTGTGCTGGTGCAGGTGGAAAAACATTGCATATTGCAGCGCTAATGGAAAATAAAGGACAATTAATTGCAATGGATTTGTACGAAAGCAAACTCAAACAATTAAAACTAAGAGCCAAAAGAGATAGTGCTTTCAATATAGAATATAGAATTATCGATTCTACAAAAGTGATTAAAAAATTGCATCAGAAAGCTGATAGAGTACTTATAGACGCTCCTTGTAGTGGTTTAGGTGTTTTGAAAAGAAATCCTGACTCAAAATGGAAATTACAGCCAGAATTCATAGATAACATTCGTAAAGTACAAGCAGAAGTTCTAGAGAGTTATTCTAAAATTGTAAAACCTGGAGGCAAATTAGTGTATGCTACCTGCTCGATACTTCCTTCTGAAAACCAAGAACAAGTGAAACGTTTTTTAGGAACAGACATTGGAAAAGAATTTACATTCATAAAAGACCACAAAATATTAGCTTCAGAATCTGGATTTGACGGTTTTTATATGGCTTTATTAGAGCGTAAAGAAAATACTGAGTTAAAAAAATAACGCAATTAGCATTAAAACAAAAAAATCCTCTTATGAGGATTTTTTTGTTTTTAAATATAGAAGAAAATAGCTAATACAGTATCTTTAATCGTTCATCGAAATCAAAAACTCTTCATTATTACGCGTTTTCTTAAATCTATCATTGATAAAATCCATTGCTTCAATTGGATTCATATCGGACAAGTATTTTCTCATAATCCACATCCTGTGTAAAGTATTTTGGTCTAAAAGTAAGTCATCACGTCTGGTACTTGAAGAGGTCAAATCGATAGCTGGGAAAATACGTTTATTTGCAATTTTTCTATCCAATTGCAACTCCATATTTCCAGTTCCTTTGAATTCTTCAAAGATAACTTCGTCCATTTTAGAACCGGTTTCAGTTAATGCCGTTGCAATAATACTTAATGAACCTCCATTTTCAACATTTCTTGCCGCTCCAAAAAAGCGTTTTGGTTTTTGTAATGCATTCGCATCTACACCACCACTTAACACTTTACCAGACGCTGGTTGAACGGTGTTATAGGCTCTTGCTAAACGAGTAATTGAATCTAATAACACAACCACATCATGACCACACTCAACCAATCTCTTAGCCTTTTCTAATACAATATTTGCAATTTTAACATGTTCTTGTGGTTCTCTATCAAAGGTAGAAGCAATTACTTCACCTCTTACACTGCGTTGCATATCTGTGACCTCTTCTGGACGTTCATCAATTAATAAAACAATCAAATAAACTTCGGGATGATTGGCAGCAATAGCATTAGCAATATCCTTTAATAACATTGTTTTACCTGTTTTTGGCTGTGCAACGATCATACCACGCTGTCCTTTACCAATGGGGGAAAATAAATCGATAATTCGAGTAGAAATCGTACTTTGTTTTTCGGCTAACTTAAACTTTTCTGAGGGAAACACTGGAGTTAAATGTTCAAATGATACTCTATCTCTAACTACCTGTGGGTCGTGTCCGTTAATTTTTAAAACACGTACTAATGGAAAATATTTCTCACCTTCTTTTGGAGGACGAACAACTCCTTTTACTGTATCACCAGTTTTTAGACCAAATAAACGAATTTGTGAAGTAGATAAATAAATATCGTCCGGTGAAGCCAAATAATTATAGTCGGATGAACGAAGGAAACCATAACCGTCTGGCATCATTTCTAACACACCTTCACTTTCAATTATACCGTCAAATTCAAAATCGGCATCTTTGAAATTGTTTTTTTTGTTTTTAAAATTTGGGTTCCCATTCGAATTCCCATTCTGATTCTGATTAGGATTCTGATTTCCGTTTTGTTTTTTTAACTGATTTGGGTTTATTTTTTTTGCAGGGGCTAAGGGTTCGTTAACATCCTTGGTTTTCTCCTCCGAAATTTTCTCTTCTAAAACTCCCTCTACGGCAACAGCCTCTGAAGTAACAGCTTCTTCAGTAACTACCTCTGCTGTTTTTGCATTTCCTTTTTCTTTCTTTAAAGCAAGTTTTTTTTCATAAGCTGATTTGTTAAACTTAACTACCTTATCAGCCTTCTTACTACCATCATTGTTCTCAATATCTTTTGCTTCAACTAATTGCGTTGCACTATTAGTTTCTAACGTTTTAGAATTAGCCGATTCAACTTTATCAATGGTTTGTTCGTTTTGAAAAAGAGTTGGTTTATCATCTACGTCTTTTACTTTTTTATTTGGAACAATTCGAACTCTTTTAGGTTTTTCAGCATCAACAATATCATTAGAAATAACAGTATCCACAACCTTAGTCGTTGCAGCTTGATGCTCTAAAATAAGACCAATTAAAGTTTCTTTTTTGACACCGTTAAACTTTATTGTTTTTGCTGTTTTAGCAATTTCTTGAAGCTCAGAAAGCTTCAATTCTTTTAATGCAGAAATATCAAACATGAATGTTCTATTAGATTATTTATTTTGGGAAATCGTGTGAAGAATAGAATGGATTTTTTTTCTTGAATCAACCGCAGTATGAAGTGCTTACGGATTTATAATGCAATAATACGAATAAAAATCAATCATACAATAGTATTTATAAAAAAGAAAATATATTTTTGCGTTAGAATATTAGTAAAATGATACAGAGAATTCAGACTATCTATTTGTTTTTGGCCTTTTTGGTTACTTTGGTTGTACCTTATGTATTTCCTTTATGGATTACAGCTGATGCCAAAGACTTCTATTTTATGCAAAATCCAGTTTATGTAGCACTTTTTGGATTAAGTACTACGCTGTCATTAGTTAGCATTTTTTCATTTAAAAAGAGACAAAATCAATTTGTAATGGGCAGATTGAATATGATATTAAATTTAATTTTATTAGGATTGTTTGTATATCGTTCGCTAAATTTATCTGGAGAAACCCCTTTGGTTTCTGAGAAAGGTATTGGGATGTTTGTGCCTGTCTTGGCTATCGTGTTATTAGTTTTAGCTAATAAAGCCATCAAGAAGGATGAAGATCTTGTAAAATCTGTGGACAGATTGAGATAAACCTATAAACTTAGTTTATTTGTGCGAAGAAAACCCGATTTAAAATCGGGTTTTTTTATTGTAAAAAAATTGCTTCATTTTAACAAAAAATGATACATTTGGAAAGATCAATACCACAACATGCAGACTATTAATATTCATTTAGCCGATGATCATCAAATACTAATTGATGGAATTAAAACCCTTTTAAGTACAATCCCAGGATTTTCAGTAGTTGGAACCTCACTAAATGGAACCACAATATATGAGGAAGTTGTTCAAAACAAAGCAGATGTACTTGTTTTAGACATCAGTATGCCTGAAAAAGACGGCATTCAAGTACTTAAAGAGTTTTCTAAAAAAGGATTTCCTTGTAAAGTAATTATTTTATCCAGCTATGACGACCTTAAAATTGTAAAAGAAGTAATGAAGCTGGGAGCAAGTGGCTATTTAACTAAACAATGTGCAAGTGAAAGCATCATTGAAGCTATACAAGTCATCGTAATGGGGCAAGAATATTTTTGTAAAACGGTCCAAAATAAAATTTTTGATACCGCAACCAAAAACAATCCAAAAACGAAAGCAGTACCAATTGAAATCCACTCTAACTTAACAGAAAGAGAAATAGAAATTATCATTTTAATTTCATTAGAGTTCAGTGGAAAAGAAATTAGTGAAAAGCTATTTATAAGTACCAACACTGTAGAAACACATCGAAAAAATATAATGAAAAAAATAAAAGCCAAGAACACTATCAGCATTGTAAAATATGCTTTAAAACATAAATTGATAAAGTCTTAATTGGTATAACCTACATGCTTTTTTATACAAAAACTCCAAAATTCATTTCAAGCCTACATTTTCATCTGTTCTATGTAGTAGTTTCACTATTGTTTTTCTCTCCTTCGCGAAGCTTTTCGCAAGAAAAAAAACTTCCTAGAGAAGAACTTATTGCGCTTGCTAAAGAAGCCGTAAACAATATGAATAATGAATTGTATGAAAAGTCATTAATTCAATCTCGAAGCGCCTTACGTTACGCTATCTTAGCAAAAGATGTTGAATTGATAGCTCAAATCTACAACATCATAGGTGGTAATTTTGATGGATTACTCGAATATGAGAAAGCAATGTTCTATTATAAAAAAGGGTTAATTTTTGCAGAAAAAACAAACAACAATGTTTCTAAGTACACCATAAATAACAATCTTGGTAATATTTATTTTTTTGATAAAAAAGATTTCAAAAAAGGTATTTACCATTACAAAAAAGCATTAGAATATTGTTCAAAAATCAAAGACACTAGTAATATGGTCTTTACTAAAATCAACATGGCCTGGGCTTTCTTTGATATTCAAAAGTTTGATGAAGGTTATCCGTACTTACAGTTTGTGAATGACAATTTTTCAAAACATGGTGACACCTCTTTAAAGTGTATCTCGAGTATGCTAAATGGTATGTACTTAAGCTATAAAAAGGATACTAAAAAAGCTACCACTTTTTTTGAGAATGCAATAAAATACGGAATAGAAGAAGAAGAAAAATCAGACCTATCCTATGCCTATCTAGAATATTCAAAGTTTTTGAATAAAAATGGATTACATAAAAAAGCTTATGCCTTTCTAGAACAATACAACAAATTAACAGAGGAAATTAATTCTGAGGAAAAAGTAAAAAAAGCTACTGTAGCCAGTATAAATCTTGAACTAGACGAATACAAAAGAGAGATAGATAAAATATCCAACACCTACAAATCAAAAGAAACATATTGGCTAGAACAACAATCGCGCAACAAAAAAATTGTAATTTTAGTAATTACCCTTTCGCTATTGGTTTTCTTAATTTTTTATGCTTTTTCCCAAAACGAAAAATTAAAACAATACAATCGATTAAAAGAAATACAAAGCAATGTACAACAGAACATCATCAATGCCACCATAGATGGTCAAGAGTCAGAGCGTAAAAAAATTGCAGCATTTCTTCATGATAACATTAGTGCTTTATTGACTTCTGCAGGTATGCACCTCAATGTTTTTAGCTCAATGAATCAAAATCAATGTGATGAAATCATAAAAACTAAGTACATCCTTGAAGATGCCCACCATAAAGTTCGAGACTTATCACATGAATTGATGCCTTCGCTATTGGTACGTTTCGGTTTACTATTCGCTTTGGATGATTTGTGTGAAAAAAACTCGAATTCAAAAATTAAATTTGAATTTTTGAATACCATCGATACTCAAACCCGATTTGACGAAGCTTTAGAAATGAAAATCTATTTCATTATCTCAGAACTACTAAATAATATTTTGAAACACAGTAAAGCCAACTTGGCAAAACTAGAAACTAGTCTTGAAAACAATCAATTATCCATCAAAATAAAAGATAACGGAAAAGGATTTGATGACCTCCAAAAAAACAGCATCGATGGTTACGGAATCAACAGAATCAAAGCACGAATCAATAATATGAAAGGAGAATTCGTAATCAAATCCAAAAAAAATCAAGGAACAACCATCAAACTTATTATTCCTGTTACGTAATTATTTTTTCATTTCGACAATTTCCAAGTCTTTAATTTTATCGCCATCAATAACAAATCGCAACAGTGTACGAACTTGATGGAAACCACTTTTCCCAGCAGCTCCTGGATTCATGTGCAACAAATTATGCTTCTTATCAAATTGAACTTTCAAAATATGAGAGTGCCCACATATAAATAATTTTGGCGGATTCGTAGCCATTTCATCTCTAATGGCAGGATTGTATTTCCCAGGATAACCGCCAATATGCGTAATCCAAACCGAAACTTGCTCACACATAAACCGATTGTTTAAGGGAAATTCAATCCTAGCCTCATTCCCATCGATATTACCATACACGGCTCGCAACGGCTTATGCTTTTTAAGCGTATCAGTTACACTCAAATCTCCAATATCCCCCGCATGCCAGACTTCATCAGCCCAAGCTACATGTTTCAAAATCGCCTCATCGATGTGGCTGTGCGTATCTGAGAGCAAAAGAATTTTGGTCATACCAATGGAATTTAAAAGTAAAAAACAGCAAAAATAAGCGCTTCTCTCCCATTCTAGCCAAAATTTGAAGTTCTTTTTTTTTGGAGCCAAACAAAAGGCAAAAATAAACAGGGATTCCCGCTGTCCTTCCTATCTTTTTTCTACACCTCTCCGGTTTAGCAACCTGCAAGGTCTAGAAAAAAGGATATTCCCTCCCATCGGGGCTAGAATCAAACATTCGGCATTTATTCTGGCAGTTACAAAAATGATATAAAATCAAAAAAATCAGTCTAAAGATTGTAAATTTGCAGCCAATAAAAACAAGTAATCGTTGCCATATCATTGTATAACAAGTAAACGATTTCAATCCAAAAATCACAAAACATCTTGAGGTACTTTATACAACTAGCCTATAACGGAACTGCTTATCACGGTTGGCAATACCAACCCAATGCCAGCTCTGTACAAGAAACGCTGAACAAAGCCCTTTCGGTGCTATTGAACACCACAATCAATATTATGGGTGCTGGCAGAACTGATACTGGCGTGCATGCCAGCCAAATGTATGCTCATTTTGATAGCGAAAAAAAACTGGAAACAACATCGCTAGTGCACAAACTCAATTCGTATTTACCAAAAGACATCGCCATATTTGACATTATTCCCGTAAGCGATGAGGCACACTCCCGATTTGATGCTACCAAACGCACGTATGAATACCATATCAATACCCTAAAAAACCCTTTTCTAGAAGGATTGAGTTGGTATTACCACCAAGATTTGGATGTAGCCTTAATGAATGAAGCTGCTAAATTATTGTTAAATCATACCGACTTTCAGTGCTTTTCGAAAGTGAATACCGACGTAAATACATTTGATTGCACTATATTTGACGCTGTTTGGAGAAAGGAAAACAATCGATTGATTTTTACCATTTCCGCCAATCGTTTTTTGCGAAATATGGTGCGTTCTATTGTAGGGACATTAGTCAATGTGGGATTACATAAAATCACTTTGGATGATTTTGAAAACATCATAAAAAGCAAAAACAGAGAAAAAGCAGGTTTTTCGGTGCCAGCACATGGTTTGTACTTAACCGAAATTAATTATGAATACCTAAAATAGCCCCGATAGTAGTGGAAATCCTTTTTTGTTTTTCCTTTAAAAACAAAAAAGATTACTTCACTCAACTTTTATTTACATAGGAGTTCAGTGAATTACATTTGCACGAATAGCGGGAAATAGCTCCTAAACATGAAAGCAAAAGCATTCGATACTCGATTATTCAAAAGAATTTTAAAATACACCAAGCCATATCAGTTGCGATTTAATGGAGTGATTGCATTTGCGATTTCCTTATCTATTTTTGCTGCCTTACGCCCGTATTTGTTAAAGCAAACGGTCGATGGGTACATCAAAACGCATGACCAACAAGGTTTACTGTTGTATGTTTCTTTGATGGGAATTGTACTGCTTCTAGAAGTTTTTTCGCAATTCTATTTTGTGTTTTGGGCCAATTGGTTGGGACAAGATATAGTGAAAGATATCCGAATTAAATTGTTTGCGCATTTGCTCAGTTTTAGGATGAAATACTTTGATTTGGTTCCTGTTGGACAAGTCGTAACCCGATGTGTATCGGACATTGAAGCGATTGCACGTATTTTTAGTCAAGGACTTTTCATGATTATTAGTGATTTGATGAAAATGCTAGTGGTGCTTATTTTTATGTTCTACATGAACTGGAAACTCACTTGGATTGTTATTGTAGCCATGCCAGTTTTGGTCTTTTTCACGCGTATTTTCCAAAAGAAAATGCAAGTGGCTTTTGAAGAAGTACGTACCCAAATTGCGAATATGAATACATTCGTTCAAGAACGCGTAACAGGAATGAAAATCGTTCAGTTATTCAATCGTGAAGATATTGAGTTTGATAAATTCAAAAACATTAATGATAAACATAGAAAAGCGTGGATAAAAACAATTTTATACAACTCCATTTTCTTCCCTATTGCTGATATTATCTCGTCATTGACTTTAGGATTTATCGTTTTGTATGGTGGAATCAAAATATTGAACGGTGACAACTTTACCACATTTGGAGATTTGTTTTCTTACACTATGTTTATCGGAATGCTATTCAATCCCTTGCGCCAAATCGCGGATAAATTCAACGAAATGCAATTGGGAATGATTGCAGCCAATCGTGTGTTTGACATTTTGGATACCGAAGACCAAATTCAGGATACCGGAACCGTAGAGGCGCCTATTTTTGAGGGAAACATCCTTTTCAAAGACGTCCGTTTTGGTTATATTCCAGATGAAGAAGTAATTAAAGGTATAGACTTAGAAGTTAATGCAGGACAAACCATTGCCATTGTGGGTTCTACTGGTGCAGGAAAATCGACCATTATCAATTTATTGAATCGTTTTTACGAAATTAACAGCGGTTCCATTTATATAGACCATCACAATATTGAAAATTATACTTTAAGTTCACTGCGTAAGCAAATTGCTGTGGTGCTTCAGGATGTGTTTTTGTTTGCCGATACTATATACAACAACATTACCCTTAATAATCCAGAAATTACGAGAGAAGAAGTAATAACTGCTGCCAAAAAAATTGGGGTGCATGACTTTATTATGAGTCTGCCTGATGATTATAATTTTGACGTGAAAGAACGCGGGGTAATGCTTTCTTCTGGTCAACGTCAATTAATTGCTTTTTTACGAGCTTTTGTTTCTAATCCAAGTATTTTAATTTTGGATGAAGCCACTTCTTCTATCGATACCTATTCTGAAGAATTGATTCAGCGTGCTACCGAAACCATTACACAAGGCAGAACTTCAATAGTGATTGCACACCGTTTGGCTACTATTGTAAACGCAGACAAAATCGTAGTCATGGACAAAGGT
>JAGOFG010000240.1 GCA_017997335.1 Flavobacterium sp.
TCTTCATCATCCCATTCTTCAATTTTGTAATATTCAGGACGATAAATAAAGGAAACAATATCCGCATCCTGCTCAATCGCACCCGATTCACGAAGATCCGAAAGCAAAGGACGTTTACTAGAACCACGAGTCTCAACGGCACGAGATAACTGTGAAAGCGCAATTACAGGAACATTCAATTCTTTTGCCAAAGCCTTTAAGTTCCTCGAGATGGTTGAAATCTCCTGCTCACGATTTCCGCCCCCTTTTCCATTTCCTCCTGCAGTCATCAACTGCAAATAATCGACGATAATCAATTTTATACCATGTTGTGAAGCCAAACGACGACATTTCGCACGCAAGTCAAAAATAGAAAGCGAAGGAGAATCATCTATAAACAAAGGCGCTTTTTCTAAGTTTTTCACTTTGGTACTCAATTGCTCCCACTCAAATTTTTCTAACTTTCCAGTACGTAATTTCTCAGAAGACAAGCCTGTTTCAGAGGAAATCAAACGCGTAATTAACTGTACAGATGACATTTCCAAAGAGAAAACTGCTACTGGTTTTTGAAAATCGATAGCAATGTTTCTGGCCATAGATAATACGAAAGCCGTTTTACCCATACCCGGACGAGCCGCAATAATAATTAAATCTGAAGGTTGCCATCCCGATGTTACTTTGTCCAACTTTTCAAAACCAGTTGCTACACCACTTAGCCCTTCTTGACCCGCAATTTCTTCAATTCTTTTTTTAGCTTGCAAAACCAAACTCTGAGCCGTTTCGGAACTACGTTTTACGTTACCTTGCGTCACTTCATACAATTTTGACTCCGCTTTGTCCAATAAATCAAAAACATCGGTGGTCTCGTCATACGATTCTTCAATAATTTCAGAAGAAATACGAATCAAACTTCTTTGAATGTACTTTTGAAGAATGATTCTTGAGTGAAATTCAATATGTGCAGAGGAAGATATTTTTTGCGTTAATTGAATCAAGTAAAAATCACCTCCCGATAGGTCTAATTTTCCGTTTTTTCGAAGCTGAGCAGAAACTGTTAATAAGTCAATAGGTTGCGACTCTGTAAACAGCTGAACAATAGCCTCAAATATGTGTTTGTGTGCTTCTTTATAAAAAGCATCCGGTTGCAAAATATCAATAACCTCATCAACCCCTTTTTTATCAATCATCATGGCTCCCAAAACAGCCTCTTCTAATTCTAGGACTTGGGGCGGTAACTTTCCTTTTTCTAGGTTAATTATTGTGGATTTATCCACTTTTATAGGGCTTATTGATTTAAAATTTTCCATAAAGCGAATTTAAAAAAAAATAGAGAGTGTAGCGTCTAGAGTTATTACAAACAAATGTTCATAACTCGCATATTCTTATTGATAACCATAAAAAAAGTCCGAAACCAAACGGCTTCGGACTTCAAAATAGTTTGTAGGATTTTATTCTTTAAAATGTCCCATTTTACTGTATTTATCCATCCTTTGAGCGATTAATTCACTTGTTGATAAGTCTTTCAATTCATTGAAACCTTTCAAAATATAATGCTCAACAGTTTTGAAAGTCGTTTCTCTGTCATAATGTGCTCCACCAAGTGGCTCAGGAATGATATCGTCGACTAATTTCTGCTTTTTCATATCAGCTGAAGTCAATTTTAATGCTTCTGCTGCTTGCTCTTTGTACTCCCAACTTTTCCATAAAATAGAAGAACATGACTCAGGAGATATTACAGAATACCAAGTATTTTCAAGCATGTATACGCGATCTCCAACACCAATTCCTAAAGCTCCTCCAGAAGCTCCTTCACCAACAATAATGGTGATGATTGGCACTTTTAAACGCACCATTTCGAAAATATTTCTAGCAATAGCTTCTCCTTGACCTCTTTCTTCTGCTTCTAAACCAGGATAAGCACCAGGAGTATCTACTAATGTTACAACAGGAATACCAAATTTTTCAGCCATTTTCATCAAGCGCAATGCTTTTCTGTACCCTTCTGGGTTGGCCATACCAAAATTACGGTACTGACGTGTTTTGGTATTGTATCCTTTTTGTTGTCCAACAATCATGAACGATTGTCCTCCAATTTTACCCAAACCACCAATCATTGCTTTGTCATCCTTGAACCCGCGATCACCGTGCAATTCTAAAAAAGTATCTCCGCAAAGAGCACGAATATGGTCTAATGTATAGGGACGATTAGGATGTCTGGATAACTGAACACGTTGCCAAGCGGTAAGGTTTTTATAGATGTTTTTTTTGGTCTCCACTAACTTCTTGTTAATTTCTTTACAAGTTGGGGTAACATCAACATCCGACTCTTTCCCGATAATGACGCATTTTTCTAACTGCTCCTCTAGTTCTTTAATTGGAAGCTCAAAATCTAAATATTCCATAGGATTTTTGCGTTTGTATTATTTTGCAATTCTGGATGTGCAAATGTAAAAATTTAAAATCGTTTCGAAAGATTATTTTTTATTTAACTCGAAATTAAATCCAATTTAACTACTCCTTTTTCGATTTTTCCATATAGTGTTTGATGATACCATTTAAGATGACCGTAATCACAATAATCAAGGCTCCTACATAAAATTCGGCACTCATTTTTTCTTTGCCACCAATGATAAAATATGCCAAAACAATGCCATAAACAGGTTCCAAATTAGTAGTAAGCATCACAGTATAAGGAGACAAGCGACGCATTACTTTTACCGAAGCCGTAAAGGCATAAGCCGTACAAATGGAAGCCAATAGTAAAATTAACAGCCAATTTTTAGGCGTCAAAACAAAGGATTCCACAGTAAATGAACCTTTAAAAAGGAAATAAATACTGATAAAAAGGAAGCCTGCCAAAAACTCATAAAAAGCAATTACCGAAGGTTCGTGATGTGCGATTAGTTTTCCGTTGAATAACGTAAAAACAACTCCTAAAACAATGGAAACCAAAGCCAAAAGCATTCCGTGCAAGTAATTGATTTCTACTTGAAGTATCAATGCTAATCCAGCTATAATTACTAGTCCAAAAAACACTTCATACCACAATACTTTTCGTCCGTAAAAAATAGGTTCCAAAATAGAGGCAATAAAAGCACCCAAAGAAAAAACAGATAGGGTGATAGAAACAGTAGCCACCTTAATGGATTCAAAAAAAGTAATCCAATGCAGAGCTATAAGCAAGCCTACAAAAACCAACTTTAGAACAGCACTAAAGGAAATCTCGAATGGAATTTTCTTAATCAATAAAAAAGTTCCTAAGAAAAGTGCTGCAAAAAGCATTCGATACCACACTAAAAAATCGGCATCAATGGTAATCAAGGCGCCTAATATGGCCGTAAAACCCCAGATAAAAACTATTAAATGAAGATTCAGGTAACTTTTTAAATTATCGTTTGGCATTGCGTAATAAATAAATGGCTAATATTCCGAAAAAGATATTGGG
>JAGOFG010000241.1 GCA_017997335.1 Flavobacterium sp.
AAGAAAGTAATGCCGCAATTGGATGGTACGTTTCAAGCAAATGATTTGGTAGAAACGATTCGTATTCGAGAGAAAGATGATCAAATTTTTCTTGATTTCAAGACTGATTTTGCGCAATGGTCAGAGGAATTGGTTAGGATTGATGCAAAGGAATTGGTCTTAAAAAATGCAGAGCAAAAAGAGTATCACTATAAAAAAACAGGTCCGATAAAAATTATTGACAATGGCAAAACGACTAAATGATCAGAATACGGTAGGTGATGTTTTGAAGCATATTATTGAAGTTAATAAACTGCAAACGGGACTTAACCAGATTGATGTACGTGAAGCTTGGAAAAATTTGATGGGCAATGGTGTGAATCATTATACCCAAAATGTGATTTTGAAAGGATCCGTTTTGTATGTTGAATTGTCTTCTTCTGTTTTACGTGAAGAATTGAGCCACGGGAAATCGAAAATAATTACGATGATTAATGAGGAATTGCGTCGTGATGTGGTCAGAGACGTGGTGTTGAGATAGGATGTGAGTGTTCAGTAATTTAGTGTTCAGTTTGCTGTAGCGACTAAATATCCTTTATTGAATTATAATTTTTAGGTAATAAAAAATCCCATTTTGTTTATAGCAAAATGGGATTTTTTTATGAGATAACTATTTTTAGAGCATTTTACTGCCCACTAAAAACTGTTTACTGAACACTGATTTAGAATTGCTCTCTTCCAGCAAAGTGGAAAGCACCTTCGATAGCAGCATTTTCGTCGCTATCAGAACCGTGAACGGCATTTTCTCCGATAGAAGTTGCGTAAGCTTTACGGATAGTTCCTTCAGCAGCTTCAGCTGGATTAGTTGCTCCAATTAAAGTTCTGAAATCTTCCACTGCATTTTCTTTTTCTAAAATGGCAGCAACAATAGGACCACGAGTCATAAATTCTACTAATTCTCCAAAGAAAGGTCTAGCTGAGTGTACTGCGTAAAATGCTTGTGCGTCAGCAACATTCAATTGCGTTAATTTCAAAGAAACAATTTTGAAACCTGCGTTAGTAATCATTGCTAAGATGTTTCCGATGTGTCCGTTTTCTACAGCATCAGGCTTAATCATTGTAAAAGTTCTATTTGTAGCCATTTTTTGGTTTTTTAAAATTTGGTGCAAAAATAGATTTTTTTTGCAAATACAATTTGTGAAATTGTCATTTTTAAGTCAAATTTTTGATTATGCGATAAAATACGGTGATTATACTTTAAAAAACTGTTTCTTTTGGTAGAAATACCACAATAAAAGACTCCAAAAACCTACATAAAGCAAAGCAAAAGCCAGTGAAGCATTCATAGGATTTTCGAAATGAGGCAAAACTCCAAATTCATAACTGTAGGTCCAAAAGTCGATTGGAGTGTTGTTTTTTGGATTTTGAACCGAAATCATTACCAAAGCTTGAGGAATGATTTGGGATAAAAAGAAAACAATCATGGGATTAACGCCCCAAACCAAAAATAGCGTGATTCCTTTTTTGAAATTGAGTAGGTCGATGCAATAGTATAAAATCGTCAAGATAAGCGTTGCCAATCCAGCGGTATAAAGCACGTATGAACTTGTCCAAAGGGCTTTGTTGATGGGGAAAACAAAATTCCAAAACCAACCCAAGAGCAGTAATAGTGCTCCAATGCTAAGCATTTTTTGTGCTTTTGATTTTTTGGAGATATCCATATTGAGTAATTGCCCAATTTGAAGGCCTAATAAACCCGTTACTATAGCAGGAATTGTACTTAGAATACCTTCTGGGTCCCAAGTTTTGGTAGCTTCCCAAACATGTCCTGATAGTACCATTTGGTCCACCCAAGTAGCTAAATTGGTTCCTTTTTCGAGATTGGTAACGGCAAAGCCCGGCGCAGGAACTAATGTCATTAGCGCCCAATAACCCAGTAGTAAAATACTGCTAACAATGAGTTGTATTTTGGGCGTAGTTTTTAAATACAAAAGAGAAGCGATGAAATATATAATCCCGATACGCTGTAAAACCCCAGGAAGACGTACGTTTTCATAAGCTGGGATACCGCTGTATGCAAGGAACATAAAAACAATAAAACAACCAATGGCTAAATAGGTTTTGGTTTTTTGATTGAAATTCCCCATTAAAGCATATCCAACAATAGCTGTTATAAGTAGGCGAATAATCATTAATGGTATTCCTTCAAGGTCTAAAAACTGAATTTTACCGAAAAAGTTAAAGAACAGGCCCAAGTTTATCATGCGCAACGAACGAACAAAGATTTTGTTGAAGGTTGAGCTGTCGTAGGTTTTAGTAGCATGGCAAAAGCAATGGCGGTTCCCATAATGAAAACAAAAAATGGAAATACCAAATCGGTTGGGGTGCAGCCGTGCCATTCGGCGTGACGTAAGGGAGCATAAATCGTGGACCAACTTCCAGGATTATTAACAACAGTCATTAATAAAATAGTTAATCCTCGAAATACATCCAATTAAATCAGTCGGTCTTTGCTCATGAAAAAAGTTGGTTTTAAAAGGTAATAATGGTAAAATTGGTAGACAAAGGTTTTATTTCATTAACCAATTTAGGAAGTAGTTGCTCGCCATTTTCTAGATAAAATTCCGAAAAATTGGCTTGACGCTCTTGCAAACTTTGGTTAGGGAACAATTCATTTTGAAGTGCTGTGATTCGGCTCAAGCTATCGGCTAATTTTCGTTTTTGTGCTTTTAGCAATCGTTTTTCAAGTTGTTCTAGTCCTTTGGTTTGTTTTACTTCCTGCGCTTTTACGGCACCTGCAAAAGAACGGTCGGTTTTGTAAGTCAGTTCATTTAGGGCTTGAAACTGTTGTTGTAATTGCTGTTTCAAATCGCTCAAATCGATATCGAATTCTGATAATTGTTTGGTTTTGTTGTTGATTAAAAGGGTTTGTTTTTGGAATAAATCACTCCAAGTCAAGGCTAAGGCATCGGCTTTTTTTAGCTGTTTTTCAGTGGCTAAAACTACGGAGTTACGCACAATAAGCATAGGAAAAGTTACCTTTACCGTTTCAAAAAATGATTTCAATTCTAGCCAATACGCTATTTCTCCACCACCACCAATATAGGCTAGATTAGGAAGAATAACTTCTTGGTATAAAGGACGCATCACTACATTGGGACTAAATTTTTCAGGATGGAGTTCCAATTCAGCAAGTAGTTCTTGTTCTGAAAATTGAATTTTAGTATTGTTTATTTTGTAACCACCGTCTTCAAAAATAATACGCTCTCTCAAGTTGTCTTCTATAAAGAACAAATTGATTTCACGAGGATTGACTTGAACGGTATAGTTACCAAATTGCTCAATAGTTTCATTCACTTTTGAAAAAGCAGTTTGTTTGAGTAATTCTTCTTTTATGAATGGAATAAATTGTCTTTTTAAATTCGCGTCATCAGCATCCAAAAT
>JAGOFG010000242.1 GCA_017997335.1 Flavobacterium sp.
TTGTTGATGAAAACGGTCAGTTCTTCTTCGTTTTTGACTTCTCCAAGCTCGTTGTACAACAGCAATCGCTCCGAAACGGTATTGATGTATTCATCTGGGAATAACAACTCAAAATCGGTGTCGAGTTGGAGGTCTTTGACGTATTGTTTGGTTTCGATGTTGTTCTCTTCGGGATACAAATCTTTAAATTCATTCTCCTTAAGTTCCTCAATAGCTTCGTTCATAATTTTTTGATAGGTATCAAAGCCAATCTCATTGATGAAACCACTTTGTTCCCCGCCCAACAAATCGCCTGCGCCACGAATCTCTAAATCCTTCATTGCAATATTGAAACCGCTACCCAATTCGCTAAATTGTTCCAAGGCTTGGATGCGTTTTCGGGCTTCCTCGGTCATTGCAGAATACGGCGGACAAATGAAATAACAAAACGCTTTTTTATTGCTTCGTCCCACACGCCCTCGCATTTGGTGCAAATCCGACAGTCCAAAATTATTCGCATTATTTATGAAAATGGTGTTCGCATTGGGCACATCCAATCCGCTTTCGATGATAGTCGTAGCCACCAAAACATCGAATTCTCCGTTCATAAACGCCAACATCAATTCTTCGAGTTTCTTGCCATCCATTTGCCCGTGACCAATGCCTACTCGTGCGTTGGGCACCAAACGCTGAATCATACCCGCGATTTCCTTAATATTTTCGATGCGGTTATTGATGAAATATACTTGACCATTACGCTGAATTTCATACGAAATTGCATCTCGAATGGTTTCTTCATTAAAACCTACCACGTGGGTTTCTATCGGATAACGATTGGGCGGTGGCGTAGTAATTACCGATAAATCTCTGGCCGCCATCAACGAAAACTGCAAGGTTCTTGGAATAGGCGTTGCGGTTAAAGTTAAAGTATCAACATTGGCGGCTATGGTTTTGAGTTTGTCTTTTACATTTACGCCGAACTTTTGTTCCTCGTCTACAATCAACAAACCTAAATCTTTGAAGACCACATTTTTGTTGACCAATTGATGTGTACCAATAAGAATATCTAATTTGCCTTCGGCGAGTTGTTTTAGGGTTTCTGCTTTTTGCTTGGCGGTTCTAAAACGGTTCAAATAGCCCACCGTTACCGGCATATCTTTCAATCGTTCGCTAAACGTTCGGAAATGTTGGTAGGCCAAAATCGTGGTTGGCACCAAAACCGCCACTTGTTTGCTATTGTCCACAGCTTTGAAAGCGGCACGAATCGCCACTTCGGTTTTACCAAAACCAACGTCACCACAAACCAATCGGTCCATTGGGCGTTCGCTTTCCATATCGGCTTTGACGTCTTGAGTCGATTTTACTTGGTCGGGCGTGTCTTCGTAGATAAATGAACTTTCTAGCTCGTTTTGCAAATAACTATCGGGTGCAAATTGAAAGCCTTTTTCCAAGCGACGTTTGGCGTACAACTGAATCAAATTGAACGCAATATGTTTGACTCTCGCTTTGGTTTTTTGCTTTAACGCTTTCCAAGCATTCGAACCTAATTTGTAGATTTTGGGTGGCGTTCCATCTTTGCCGTTGTATTTGGAGATTTTGTGTAGCGAATGGATGCTCACATACACAATGTCATTATCGGCATAGACCAACTTAATCGCTTCTTGCGTTTTCCCTTCGACTTGTATTTTTTGCAAGCCTCCAAATTTCCCAATTCCGTGGTCAATATGGGTCACATAATCGCCTACCGAAAGTGAGGTCAGTTCTTTGAGGGTTAAATTTTGCTTTTTCGAATAGCCGTTTTTGATGCTGAATTTGTGATAACGTTCAAAAATCTGGTGGTCGGTGTAACAAGCAATTTGGTTTTCATCGTCGATAAAGCCTTGATACATAGGCAACACGATAGTATGGTATTGCTTTCGAATGTTTTCAGCATTGGCTTCGTCTAATGATTCAAAAATATCGTGAAAGCGTTTGACTTGTCCGTCATTAGAACAAAATAAATAATTTTTGTAACCGTTAAAATGGTTTTCGTTCAGATTATTCAATAACAAATCGAATTGCTTGTTGAATGAAGGTTGTGGCTGAAAATGAAATGGAAACGTTTTTGAGGTTTTAAAAATCGCTTTGCTTCCCCATTCGACCACCGAAAAATCCAAAGCACGTTTAATAAAACTCGCTTGATTTAAGAACAATTGCTCGGGTGTGGCCCGTTTGATTTCTTGTGATAATTTAGCGAAAGCTTCTTCGGCTTTGCCAAATTGTTTGTCTAAATCGGCCAACAATAGCTCGGTATTTTGAATAAAAATCACCGTTTGTGGCGAAATATAATCTAGAAAAGATTCTCTATTTTCTTGAAAAAAAGAGTTTTCTACATTGGGAATAATCGTGATTTTTTTCTTAGTCTCAATCGACAATTGCGTGGCGACATCAAAGGTTCGAATGCTTTCGACTTCGTTACCAAAAAACTCAATGCGATACGGATTATCATTCGAAAACGAAAAGACGTCTACAATACCTCCGCGCACCGAAAATTCTCCAGGTTCGGTAATAAAATCAACTCTTTTAAACTCGTATTCAAACAACACCTCGTTGATAAAATCGATAGAAATCTTATCATTGACGGCAACTTTCAAAGTATTCTTGTCCAATTCCTTTCGGGTGACTACTTTTTCAAAAAGCGCTTCAGGATAGGTGACAATTACGGCGGGTTTTTTTCGCGAATTGATGCGGTTCAAGACCTCAGCACGCAACAAGACGTTGGCGTTGTCGGTTTCTTCTATTTGATACGGTCTTCGGAAAGAGGCGGGATAAAACAAGACGTCTTTTTCGCCCACCAATTGTTCCATATCGTTCAAGTAATAGGCTGCTTCCTCTTTGTTATTAAACACCAACAAAAAAGGCAATTCGGTTTGGGTAAATAACGAACGCGTCACAAATGAGAATCCAGAGCCTAGCAAACCTGTCAAATGCAATTTGCTGGCAGGTTGCGCCGTCAAACTCGCACTTATTTGAATACACTTAGGTGATTTCTCGTAGGTACTGTATAAAATTGGCTTACTCAACGCGTGGGGTATTTTGTGAAGGTGGCATACTAGATGGAATCGCTCTTGCGGTATCTCTTATCATTTGCAACATTTCAGACTCTCCTGCTTCAACAGGAATCTTACTTTTTACATCAATTTTGTCCATTTCGCGTTGCAAAGCAATCAATTCCAAGTTAATTTCAGCAACTTGTTTGACTACTTTTTTATATGGAATTTGAGTCAAATGCAAGTACATATCCAACAAACTTACATTGGTTATCAAAATCGAAATCCTGCTTTTGATGGCTGGATTGTTGTATTGTCCAGGAATATTGTCTTTTAATTCCAATGCTTTTTTGGTCAAAGCTTTGGATTTCTTTTGAAAAGCACTAATTGAACTTTTCGGTTTTTG
>JAGOFG010000084.1:0-5531 GCA_017997335.1 Flavobacterium sp.
GAAGTGGCGACATCGAAGCGACCATTCCTGGCAAATGTGCAGCGCCTCCCGCTCCAGCAATAATCACTGAAATACCTCGTTTGTGAGCGTTTTGGCTAAAATCAAATAATTTTTCTGGTGTTCTGTGCGCCGAAACAATATCGACTTCTACTGCTATATCAAATCCGTTAAGGATATCGATGGCGTCTTGCATTACAGGCATATCAGATATACTGCCCATTATTACGGCTACTTTGCTCATTGTTTTATGTTTAAAGATTCAAAAATAAAATGATTTAAAGATTTTGGAAAGATAGAACTTTATGGTTTTATCAATTATTTAATCTTTAAATCATTCCATCTTTTAATTATTTAGAAATCACTCTTATTGTATTCTTTACTTCCTCAGCAATTCTTCTTGCCTCGGCCATATTTTCATTGGCAATGGTCACGTGTCCCATTTTTCTGAAAGGACGGGTTTGCTTTTTACCATAAATATGTGGTGTAACGCCATTCCAGCCTAAAATCGTTTCGATGTTTTCGTAAACCACGTCTCCTGAATGCCCTTCGGCACCTACCAAATTGACCATAATTCCAGCTACTTTACTATCGGTATTGCCTAAAGGTAAATCCAAAATGGCACGCAAATGATTTTCAAATTGTGAGGTATAACTCGCTTCAATGCTGTAATGACCTGAATTGTGCGGACGAGGCGCAACTTCATTCACTAGGATTTCGTCGTCTTCGGTTTGAAACATTTCAACTGCCAAAAGACCTACGTGGTTGAATTGTTGCGAAACATTTAGAGCAATAGCTCTGGCTTTTTCGGCTACTTTTTCATCGATTCTTGCGGGACAGATTACATATTCTACCTGATTGGCTTCGGGATGGAATTCCATTTCGACTACTGGATAGGTTTTGATTTCGCCCGATGGATTGCGGCAAACGATAACGGCCAATTCGTTTTTGAAAGGAATCATCGTTTCGGCAATGCATTCTACATTGGGTAACAAATCCAAATCCGAAGCTTTTCGCACCACTTTTACGCCGTTTCCGTCGTAACCAAATTCAGTACATTTCCATACAAAAGGCAATTCAACTGCACTCGATGTTACAGCCAATTGTAAAGCATCAAGATTTTCAAATCGAGTGTAGGGAGCGGTGGGAATAGTATGTTTTGTGTAAAAATCTTTTTGTACGCCTTTGTTCTGAATCAAACGCAAGGTTTTTGGTGATGGATACACTTTTTTGCCTTCATTTTCTAGTTTTTCTAAGGCTTCTAGATTTACCAATTCGATTTCGAAAGTCAGAACATCGACTTGTTTTCCAAAGTTGTACACTGTATCAAAATCCATCAAATCGCCTTTGAAGAATTGGTTACAAGCGATTTTGCAAGGCGCTTCGTCGCTAGGGTCTAGTACATAGGTTTGAATGTCGAATTTTCGAGTGTCAAACAACAGCATTTTGCCTAATTGTCCGCCACCTAATATGCCTAGTTTAAAATCAGAAGAAAAATAATTCATTTTTTAGTTATTGTTTAGTAACGATTAAATGCATTCGCTTCGCTCGTGTTATTTGGTAATTATATTTAAAAATTCGTCTGGAGTGAAAACACTAATCTCTGAAAATTTAAAATCTTTCAAATCTCTAGTGATAATGCAATCCATTGTGTTTATTGATTGTGCTGTGATAATTTGAATAGCATCTTCAAAATCTTTGTGACTGGATTTGAGGCTTTTTTTTAAAATAGATTCTGTTACAGCAATTATAGAAATAGTGTCTAATAAATCTTCAATAATAGAACGTAATTCTTTTTCGTCAACTACCCTTTTTGCGATATAATGCATAGTGGCAATAGAATGAGAGGAAGAATACATTTTGATTTTATGGCGTTCACAATAGTCGAAAATTAAAATAACATTCTTTGAAAAGGGTAATCTATTCGCAACGATATCCACTAAAATATTTGTGTCAAGAAAAATATTTTTAAAACCCATATTTCTCTTTGTAATGTTCTTCTTTTGCTTTGTCTAAGTCAAAATCGGGCGGAAGTGTAATTCTGCCAATCAGTTTTTTTACTTTTGGGTGAATATCTTCTGCCGTTTCTGATTTATCAGTAAGGTTTTTGAAATAATTTTCTACCAATTCAGACAAACTTCTCCCCGTTTTTTTAGCATACAATTTTGCATCTTCTATAACGGTTTTTTCTAACGATAATGTGAGTTTGGTGTTCATATACGTATAGTTTTTGCAAATGTACGGATAATTTTTATTTCGTTTATTTTTGAAAATAGAAAAACGCTACTTTATTTTCTTCAAAATCTCCCTCGAAACGGCTTTGTAGGCTGCGGATTGAGCGGGATAGTCTTTTTCGATTATGATTTGTAATTCAGGATAAATCCAATCATTCGATTTTCCTAACACAAATAGCGTGCGAATGCAATAGCATTTGGCCGCTACTTTAGTATCAGAAATCAACCAATCAAAGCAGCATTCCGTTATTAGTTCAAGATGTTTTGGGGTGAGTTGTATGGTCTTCTTTTTGAAATGATTTTCAACCAATAACTGCAATACTTTGGCAACAGGACGAATCGCACTTTCATTGTTGAGTTGGTTTAAATGCGAACAAAAAAAATCCAAATGCGGTTGCCACCATTCTAGCTGACTATAAGCTACTTGTTCCAAAACCCAACAGGCTTTGTATGACTTTTCATCATCAGTAGCAAAACAAAGTTGTAGTAATTCTTCAAAATGAGCGGGATGATTCAAAACAAATTGTGCCGCCAGCACTCTTTTGTCTCGATAACCACTTACATAATCTAGATGGGACAACAGTTCAGTGCTCATTTTGGATGGATTTTATTTAAAAATACAAATTTAAAATCAATTGTTAAATGTCAAATCCGAATTCTGTATCTTTGCGCATTATTTTAAACCTAAAAATAATGATACAACTTCACGATAAACAATTTGTTCCGTTTATTTCTGCTAACGAAATTGATTTTGCTATTACCAAATTAGCCGCTCAAATTCAAGACGATTTTGCCGATGAAACTCCTGTTTTTGTTGGAGTTTTGAATGGGTCATTTATGGTGGTTTCAGATTTGATGAAAAAGTACAAAAAACCTTGTGAAATCACCTTTATTAAGATGGCTTCTTATGAAGGAACTTCTTCAACAGAGAATGTAAAACAATTAATAGGTTTGAATCAAGACCTTTCAGGTAGGTCAGTTGTGATTCTCGAAGATATTGTAGATACCGGAAATACTTTGGTAGAATTAAAAGAATTGTTCAAAAGTCAAAATGTAAAGCATTTCAAAATTGCCACGCTTTTCTTTAAGCCCGAAGCCTACAAGCAAGATATTAAAATTGATTATATCGGCATCCGAATTCCAAACAAATTCATCGTTGGCTACGGCCTAGATTATGATGGATTGGGAAGAAACCTATCCGAAGTATATCAGCTAAGCGAATAACTAAAATTAACTATAACTAATTAAAAGGTAATCTTTAACCATAAGGTTGCCACTTTTAAAATTACAAAAATGATTAACATTGTTTTATTTGGGAAACCAGGTGCAGGAAAAGGAACTCAAGCAGAATTCCTAAAAGAAAAATACCAATTAGTTCACATTTCTACAGGAGATGTATTTCGTTATAACCTGAAAAATGATACCGAGTTAGGAAAACAAGCTCGTGTATTTATGGACGCAGGAGATTTAGTTCCAGATGAATTAACCACCAAAATGTTAATTGACGAGGTAAACAAAAATTTGGATGCCAAAGGAATTTTGTTCGACGGATACCCAAGAACCATTTCTCAAGCCGAAGCATTAGATGCATTTTTACCAACTATCGGTAGCCAGGTAACTGCGACTGTTGCGCTAGAAGCTGATGACGAAGTACTAGTGGCACGTTTGCTTGAAAGAGGAAAAACAAGCGGTAGAGTAGACGACCAAGACGAAGAAAAAATCAGAAACCGTTACCAAGAATACAATGAAAAAACTGCTCCTTTAATGGATTATTACAAGGCACAAAACAAATTTCACGCTGTAGATGGTATAGGAAGCATTCAAGAAATTACCGAAAGACTGACACAAGTTATCGATAATTTGTAGGAGCAATTCCAGCTGTACGTTACAAGTCCTCCTCTTGTGGTTTGTTTTTGTAAAGCATCGCCCAAGCTTCTTTCAGTCGCTTAGCGCTACTAACAAAAACTAAACCACAAGAGTCCGGGCTTTTCTCTTCCATCTGGGCTAAAAAGAAGTTTAACTAACAAACATAAAATTGGAAATACTGATTATCTTTTTTCTAATACTCTTAAATGGCGTTTTCTCTATGTCAGAAATCGCATTGATTTCAGCAAGGAAAAATAGATTAGAAACAGCAGCAAAAAAAGGAAATAAAAGTGCAAAAACGGCATTAGATTTAGCCAATTCTCCCAATAAGTTTTTGTCAACCGTACAAATAGGAATCACCCTAATTGGTATTTTGACAGGTATTTATTCTGGAGATAAAATCACCAAAGACGTTGAGCTTTTTATACAAAGCTATGAAGTTTTTCAACCTTATGCCCACTCCATTGCGGTAGGGATTGTGGTTGTCGTTCTTACCTTTTTCTCTTTAGTACTAGGGGAATTGTTGCCCAAAAGAATTGGTCTCAACCACCCAGAGTCTATTGCAAAGACTGTAGCGATGCCAATGAAATTTATTTCGATAATCACGGCTCCTTTTATATGGTTACTTACCTCTTCTACAGATGCTATTTTAGACCTTTTGCAAATCAAACCTACAGCAGATGGCAAAGTAACTGAGGAAGAAATCAAAGCCATTATCAAAGAAGGAACCGAAGGAGGCGAAGTACAAGAAATAGAACAAGATATCGTAGAGCGCGTTTTTCATATTGGTGACCGAAAAGTCAACTCTTTAATGACGCACCGTAAGTCTGTAGTTTTCTTGCCATTTAATGCCAACAAAGAACAAGTAAGGCAGTTAATGTTGAAAGAATTGCATTCCATTTACCCAGTTTATGGAGAAAATTTTGATGATATAGTCGGGGTGGTTAACTTAAAAAACATATTCTCTAATTTTGAAAATGATAATTTCAATTTAGCGGATATTATGACCGAAGCGCCTTTTATTATGGAACAAACTACTGCTTACACGGCTTTGGAGAATTTCAAAAAGACAGGTATTCATTACGCCTTTGTATCCGATGAGTATGGCGATTTTCAGGGAGTGATTACCTTAAATGATATTTTAGAAGCTTTGGTAGGTGATGCTGCCGAGTTTTACAAAGATGATTTTCAACTAATAGAAAGAGAAGATGGTTCTTGGTTGGTCGATGGACATTATTCATTACACGACTTCTTAACCTTTTTTGAACTAGATGAATTAATAAATGATTATGAAGTAACCACGGTGAGCGGTTTGATAATGACAGAATTGTCTCGTATTCCAAAACAAGGAGAAAAATTGATTTGGCAAAAGTTTGAGCTAGAAGTCATTGATATGGATGGGGTTAAGATAGATAAAGTAATGGTGAAAGCCTT
>JAGOFG010000084.1:5631-10964 GCA_017997335.1 Flavobacterium sp.
ATGACAGAAGGAAATTTTGTAGATTACGTAAAGATATTTGTTTCATCGGGTAAAGGTGGAAAAGGTTCTACGCATTTGCACAGAGAGAAATTTATACAATACGGTGGACCAGATGGCGGAGATGGAGGTCGAGGCGGACACATTTATCTAGTAGGTAATAAAGGGCTTTGGACTTTATTTCATCTAAAATTTGCACGTCACATCAAAGCGGGTCACGGAGGAGATGGTGGTGGCGACAGAAGTACAGGTGCTGATGGAGAAGATAAATTTATCGAGGTGCCATTAGGAACCGTTGTAAAAGACAAAGAAACAGGCGAAACATTATTTGAAATCACAGAAGACGGAGAAAAACAAGTTTTATGCCGCGGAGGAAAAGGTGGATTAGGTAACTGGCATTTCCGTAGTTCGACCAATCAAACACCTAGATATGCTCAACCAGGTTTGCCTGGTATTGAAATGGATGTAATTCTGGAGCTGAAAGTTTTGGCTGATGTTGGTTTAGTAGGTTTCCCAAATGCTGGAAAATCAACTTTGCTATCGGTGTTGACTTCTGCCAAACCAAAAATTGCCGATTATCCGTTTACAACTTTAAAACCTAATTTAGGAATTGTAGCGTATCGTGATTATCAGTCGTTTGTGATTGCTGATATTCCAGGAATTATCGAAGGTGCAGCCGAAGGAAAAGGGTTAGGACATTATTTCTTACGTCATATCGAAAGAAATTCTACGCTGTTGTTCTTGGTTCCAGTAGATACGCCAGATATCAAAGCGGAATACGATATTTTGGTTAACGAATTGACCAAATACAATCCAGAAATGTTAGACAAAGAACGTTTGTTGGTTATTTCCAAAATTGATATGCTCGATGACGAATTAAAAGCAGAACTAAAAGCGGAATTAGATGTTAAGTTCAAAGACGTTCCTTATATGTTCATTTCATCAGTCGCCCAACAAGGGTTGACCGAATTGAAAGATAAATTATGGAAAATGTTGAACGAATAGTTTCTTTTCAATCAAATATAAAAGGTGTTCTTGAAAAAGAGCACCTTTTTTTGTTTTATAAAATTCATAAAATTAAGTTAATAAAGAGAATGTAAAATGTGATTTTGAATACGAATAGTCGTTTAAAATGCGAAAATGATTTATATTCGCAATGCTAAAATAAATATTTACCTATATGAAAAAGATTGTCTTATTCTTGACCTTATGCCTTATGGCTTTTCCTGTAAAAGCAGACGAAGGAATGTGGTTCTTGATGTTCATCGAAAGATTAAACCATAGAGATATGGAAAAAATGGGCTTGCAATTGACAGCCGAGGAAATTTACAGTATCAACCACCACAGTTTGAAAGATGCGATTGTACAATTCAATGGCGGATGTACTGCCGAAATTGTTTCAAAACAAGGTCTAGTTTTGACCAATCACCACTGTGGTTATGACGCGATTGCAGAATTGTCATCAGAACAAAACAATTATTTGAAAAATGGTTTTTGGGCAAAAGACAAAAGTCAAGAACTAAAACCAAAGTCATTGTTCGTTCGTTTCTTTGTGCGTATGGATGATGTTTCTAAACGTATTTTGTCTAAAGTAAACGATAAAATGACAGAAGCTGAGCGCAACAAAGCGATTCAACAAGAGATTGCTTTGATTGAAAAAGAGAACAATGAAGGCGGAAAATATACTGTTTCTGTTCGTCCATTTTTTCAAGGAAATGAGTACTACTATTTTGTGTACCAAGATTACAAAGACGTTCGTTTGGTAGGAACTCCAACAGAGAGTTTAGGGAAATTTGGTGGCGACACAGACAACTGGGAATGGCCACGCCACACTGCCGATTTTTCTATGTTTAGAGTGTATGCTGACAAAGACGGAAATCCAGCAGAATATTCTCCAGACAATGTGCCATTGCAACCAAAACATTATTTGCCAATAAGCTTAAAAGGAGTGCAAGAAAACGATTATGCTATGATTTTAGGGTATCCTGGTCGTACCAACAGATGGATGCCAGCTAATGGAATCGAGCAAAACGTAAAATTTGCATATCCTGCTTGGGTAGAAGGTGCCAAAACAGGAATGGACAATATGAAAAAGTTTATGACCAAAGATGCTACGGTAAACTTACAATATGCATCTAAATATGCGTCTACTGCTAACTATTGGAAAAACCGTCAAGGAATGATTGATGCTTTGACCAAAGCTAAAACGGCTCAAACCAAAACGAAAGAAGAAGCTAAATTTAACGCTTGGGCTAACAAAGCGGAGAACAAAGCGAAATACGGAGACGTTATTGCTACAATCAATAACTACTATGCGCAAACCAACTTAAAGGCGCGTCACGATAACTACTTGACACAATTATTGCGTACTGCGACTTACGGAACTTTGCCTGCTAGTTTAGGAAATGGTTTAATCGCTTATGCTAAAGAAAACGAAGCAAAAAGAGCTGAAATGTTGCCAAGATTAACTTCAGCAATTGATGGTGCTTACGGAAGTTTGTACGCCCCTCTTGAAAAAGAAGTGTTGACTGCACAATTGAATTTGTACGCTGCAAAAGCTGCTGAATATGGTTTGGCACCAAAAGTAGCTGAAATGAAAGCGGCGAATAATGGTGATTTTACCAATGATGTACACAAGGCAGTAACTTCTAGTATTTTTACTTCAAAAGATGCGGTACTTGCGTTTTTGAAAGAGCCTAAAGTTGAAACTATTACTAACGACCCTTTGTATGTTATTTCTAATGATTTGATGACCAAAATCAGAGCGAAATCTCCAGAACAAACGAAAGCTGATGATGATTTTGCTATTGCTTTCCGCAAATTGGTTGAAGGTTTGAGAGAATCAAAATTGAATACGATTCAGTACCCAGATGCGAATTCTACTTTGCGTTTGACTTACGGAAAAGTTCGCTCTTTGCCTGCTGACAAACGTAACGATGCCAAAATTAACAATTACACAACGATGACTGGAATGGTGAACAAATACAAAGCGGGTGATGCTGAGTTTGATTTGCCTGCTCGCTTATTGGAGTTGAATAAAGCTAAAGATTTTGGTCAATATGCGGATAAAGCAGGATATATGCCAGTAAACTTCTTAACTGATACCGATATTACTGGTGGAAACTCAGGTTCACCAGTATTGAACGGAAAAGGAGAGTTGATTGGGGTTGCTTTTGACGGTAACATTGAAGCTATGGCTGGTGATGTTATTTTTGATAAAAAATTACAAAGAACCATCAATTTAGATATTCGTTTTGTGCTTTGGATTATTGACAAATATGCTGGAGCTCAAAATATTATTGATGAAATGACTATCGTAAAATAGTTCAAAATAAAATTGAAGGCAAGAAAGAATGTTGTGGCTCTCTAGCCCCGATAGCAGTGAAAATCCTTTGGTGGCGGTGTTCGACACCAAAGATTGTAACGGATAGCGGGACGATGACAACCAGAACGCCTATTTTTTCTGCTTCTAAAAACTTTAATAGATAAGACCGTCTTGATTCATTTCAAGGCGGTTTTGTTTTTGGGGATAGGTGTCAAACAAGAAGTCTAAAGTGTGTGGAATGACATTGGCCTCGATTTTTGGGTAATTCATAGGCAAGGTGAGCCAATTTTCTATAATCAAATCGAAATCTCGACCGACTTCGTAAATAACGGGAATACCCATTTTTTTTAGAGCGGCGGCGTTGCATTCTTGCTCGTAATGTTTTCGAATGGGGATGGAAAGGATTTTTTTGCGAAGGTACAATGCCTCGGAAGGCGTTTCAAATCCGCCGCCAGTGATGATGCCTTGGCATTTGATTACACTTTTGTTGAACAGCGCTTGGTCTACAGGATAATAAGTGATGTTTTTGACTCTATGCTTTGTTTTTACGTCGCTCAAAAACCAGTGAAAGTGCTCGTTGGGTAATTTATTGAAGGCTTTTTCTAAACACTCTTTTTGAAAAGAAGGTAGATAAACGGTAATGTGTCCGCCATTTTTAGGCTCAGCGTGTAAGATTTCGTCTTTGATGATGGGGGGCAAAATGAAATCATCGTAGCGCTCAAAATGTAGTCCTATGTTTTGAGGAGCAGGCGCATAATGTTTGAAAATTAATTCACCGATGGCATCTTTTCTTTCGGGTCGTGGGGTTAGCTTTGAGGTGAAACTGGCTTGATGACCAAAAGACACGGAATGTTTTTTTTGTAATTTACAGGCAAGTGCGGTAATGGAATCAAAATCATTGATGATGACATCGTATTGGTCTAGTGGTAGCGAACGGGCATCTTTGTAGATTTGGTTGGGCTTTACTTTTTTGGCAATATTCCAATAGTCTAATCCGCCACATTGACTGTAATGAAGGCTCAATCCGTTGCTTCGGTATTTGATAGGAATACTTGGATTTAAAGAAGCGTAAGTGCCGCTTAAGAGAAAGTCAACTTCGCCATATTTTTGTAGATAAGGGTAGAGTTGAATGGCTCTGCTAATGTGTCCGTTTCCTGTGGCTTGGATGGCGTAGAATATTTTCATTTTACAGATTAGGATAAGATTTTGACCACAATGTCGTTCTTGGTTTTTTCTTCGGAAGTATCGGCATCTTTGTAATGTTCTTTAAGGTATTGGTAGATGCTCCATTTTCCTTTTTTGTATTCCAAAGCGGTTAGATTTTCGACCCAATCTCCACTATTGAGGTAAGTGACTTGTCCGTGTTCGTTTTCGATGGTTTTCATTTGAGGTTTATGAATGTGCCCACAAACGACGTAACTGTAACCTTTTTCTATAGCGATTTCGGCAGCTGTAGTTTCGAAATTACTGATAAATGCTACCGCTTTTTTTACACTGTCTTTGATGGTTTTGGAGTAGCTTCTTTTTTCTTTACCGAACAATTCGCGAAACCAATTGATGCAACTGTTGATTAAAATCAGTAAATCATAACCTTTGCCACCCAATTTAGCAAGGATTTTGGCATAGCCTCTGGTGGAGGAATCAAATACATCTCCGTGAAAGAACCAGGTTTTTTTGCCATCGATTTCTAAAATCAATTTGTCGACCAACTCAAAATTTCCCAAAACAAAATCCGAATATTTACGAAGGGCTTCATCGTGATTTCCGGTGATGTAGATGACTCTTGTGCCTAAATTCGATAGTTTTATGATTTGTCTCAAAACATTCATATGCGCGACAGGAAAGTAACTTTTGCTGAAATTCCACATATCGATAATGTCACCATTGAGAATTAAGATTTGCGGTTGAATGGATTTGAGGTATTGTAGTAATTCTTTGGCTTGGCAACCATACGTGCCCAAATGCACATCACTAATTACGACTAGAGGAATTTTTCGTTTACTTTTCATAT
>JAGOFG010000011.1:0-25447 GCA_017997335.1 Flavobacterium sp.
TCTATTCGTTGGACCGCTGGAAAAACTACAGCAACAGGTGAAATCAACTCTAATAATTTCAAAAGTTATGGCGCCATTGCACAACACACCCAAAAACTATCCTTTTGGGATACCAAAATTGTAGCGGGTGTGCTTTATGACTACTCCCCAGTAACCTATTGGGCGTATAGAACCGACTTAAAAGCCAACTTAAACCCTGGAGGATTAACAGTAAACAATTACGAACAAATCGCAGAAAGACCAGACATCAAATTAGTGGACTACACAGCAGATATTTACAATTCTGCCGAATATGCGCAAATTTCAGTAAGTCCTATTGAACAATTGGTGCTTACCGGAGGCTTACGTTATGACAATATGAAAGTTGATTATGACAATGCTCTCGATACATCCATCGGAACCAAAATATACGACAAAGTAACCTTCAAAGCTGGAGCCAACTTCAATCCTTCTACCTACTTTGGTTTTTATGCTAATTATGCACAAGGATTTGCACCTCCAGGAATCACATCTATTTTTAGAGCCAAACCCGGAACAGGCGGAACTACAGGGAAACCCGCTGAGTTTTACTATAATCTTGAGCCAGCAACTTTCGACAACTACGAAGCTGGCGGTTGGATAAATGTTCTAAAAAACAAGTTGTATTTTGATTATGCTATCTACTATATGGATGGCAAAAATGAATTGTTAAGCATCCGTCAACCAGACAATTCAACCGATTTTCAATCTGCGGGTGAAACAAGACACAAAGGAGTTGAATTTGGTTTTAGCTATAGACCATCGGAGCAATTGCATATTCGATTTGGAGGAACTGTTGCTGAGCACACCTTTATCAACTTCAAAGTATCGGATAGACCAACCGATGCATTGAAAAACTTAGATGGTAAAGAAATGCCTCAAGCTCCAAGATGGTCAGGAAACGCTGAAATCAGTTATTATCCAAATTGGTTACCTAATTTTAGAACAGCTCTAGAATGGCAATCCGTAGGAAGCTACTACCAAGACCAAATCAACACGGTAAAATATGCAGGTTATGATATTTTCAATTTTAGATTAGGCTATCACTATAAATCCCTCGAATTCTTTGGAAACATAATGAATTTGACCGATAAATTATATGCCTTCAATGTGTCTCGTGCCAATCTAAGCACCTCACAACCGTCGTATACTGCCGCCGCACCTAGAACCTTCTTGATAGGATTACAATATAATTTTTCATTAAAAAAATAATTAGGAGCTAATCCCGTCATCCGCTGTATCTTTTGGGGCGAACCCCGCCCCAAAAGGATGCCGCTACTACCGGGGCTAAAAAAACCAAACAATGAGCACAACCCACAACAACGAGAAAATATCCAAGAAAAAGGATTCGAAATTCATCAAAAAAGTAAAGCAAAAAATATACGCTTGGCACAAAACCATTGGGATTATTACGATTGTGCCCGTTATTTTTTGGACACTGTCAGGGATAATGCATCCTTTTATGGCGCATTTTTTCAAACCGACTATTGCCAATGAACAAATCGAAAAAGTGACCATCGACTCGTCAAAAATCAACTATTCCCTTCAAGAAGTATTGCTAAAAAACCAAATCAGCACCTTCAAGAATTTCAGAATAGTATCTTTTGACAAGGCGACTTATTATCAAGTGAAAACCGAAAAAGATTCACTTTTGTACTTTGATACAGCAACCGCCAAAAAACTAGAAAACGGAGACCAAAATTATGCACATTGGCTTTCGCATTATTTTTTAGAAGACCAAAAAAGTACTATCGCCAAAACAGAAGTGGTAACCGAATTCAATTCGCAGTACAAATACATCAATCGCTATTTACCCGTTTACAAAATCACATACAATCGTCCAGATGCTATGGAGATTTATGTAGAAACCGCTTCGAGCAAACTAGCTACTTATAACCCAAAATCCAGACAAGCCTTCATTTGGTTTTTTGATACGTTTCACAACTGGGCTTTTATGGATTGGATTAGCAACAACAGTATCCGAATAGTAGTGATGTTCATTTTCCTTGGCATTATCTTCTTCTCAGCCATAAGCGGGATTGTAATTTATGGCTTATTTTGGAAACAATTCAAAAAAACAGACAGTCTAGCGTCCAAAAAAGGAATTAGAGCCTATCACCGTCAAATCGGAATTTGGTTTTCGTTTTTTACCTTAACTTTTGCTTTTAGTGGGGCTTATCACGCTACAACCAAATGGGAACCTTATGTGCTAGACAAAATGGTGTATGAACCTATTTTTAAAACCAATGAGTTACCAACCGCTAATACAGCCTTAGCTTTAGATTGGAAAAAATTGGAAAACACCAGTTTGATTCGTTATAATGATAGCATTTATTACCGTTGCGAATTACAATCCAATAACAAAACCGCTACCGAAAAACCAAAATGGGGCAACAAAAAAGCACAACCCGTTAGCGAAATTGTGTACATCAACAGTGTTACCAACAAAGTACGCCCAAATTTAGATATAGATTACGCTACTTATTTGGCTAATTATTTTGATGACAACAACCAGCAAGCCGCTTGCTGTGAAATGGACAACAGCACAACAGAACCTAACTGCGCTATAAAAGAAGCTAAACTATTAGAAACCAAACAACTTACAGAATTCAATAGCAGAGAATATGGTTTTGTCAACAAACGTTTGCCTGTAGTCAAATTAGCGTATGACACTCCAAATAAAAAAACCTATTTTATAGAAACCGCCACCTCTAGATTAGCCGCTCTAGTCGAAACATCGGACAAAATAGAAGGCTATTCGTTTGCCATTTTTCATAAATTCTTGTTTATGGATTGGGCAGGAAAAAGTATTAGGGACTTGTCTACCGTTCTAGCCGCTTTGCTTATTTTAGTTGTTAGCATTTTAGGCTTAGTCTTGTTTTTGAAAAAGAAGTAGAATTTCTCTCTTTTGATACAACATTCAATCAAAAATCATTCTCCCAATTGCATCTTGTGATTGGGAGTTTTTTTTAAAAGTTGTATTGGCAGCAAATTAACCTACCTTTACTAGATTCACTAAAGAAAGTAATTATGGCAAAAAGTCTAAATGCTAAAAAAACAGCAAAAAAAGAACCGCTAAAAACAGCGAAAGAAAAGAAAGAAGAAAAACGAGATAAAAAAAATAGTCCCAAAAGGGACTAAACTAGTATTCAGTTATCAGTTTATAGTGTTCAGCAATTCACTGAACACTATACAACTGAAAAACTAATTATTTCGCAGGAATACTTGCTAAAATTTCTAAGAAGAATTTCCAGAATTTTTGAGAAGAACTAATACTTGCTCTTTCATCTGGAGAATGAGCTCCGTGAATCGTTGGCCCAAAAGAAATCATATCCATTTCTGGATAATTGGTGCCTAAAATTCCACACTCTAATCCTGCGTGGCAAGCCACTACATTAGGTTTAGCATTATTTTGTTTTTCATAAATACCAACCAAAACATCCAAAATTTCAGATTTTGGATTAGGCGTCCATCCCGGATAAGCTCCAGAAAACTCTACTTCGCATCCCATCAATTCAAAGGCAGAACGCAACGCATTGGCCAAATCCATTTTAGAAGACTCTACAGAAGAACGTGTCAAACATTGCACGGTCAACTGCCCCTCGCCTACAATTACTTTGGCAATATTGTTAGAGGTCTCCACTAAATTGTCAAAATCAGCACTCATACGATACACGCCGTTGTGAGCTGTATACATCGAACGCACAAAATAAAACTGCGCTATTGAAGGCATTACTTTGGCAGGAACTTCGGTCAATTTTTCAAAAACAATTTCTAAGTTAGGCTCAGTCGTTTTGAACTCCGCTTTAATCTCGTTTACGATTTGTTGCATATCAAAAACAAAGGCTTCATCGTATACCGCGGCAATAATCACTTTGGCTACACTTTCTCTTGGAATCGCATTACGCAAACTTCCTCCAGCAATCGAAGCAATTTGTAATCCGAAGTTATCAAAGCCGTCAAACAACAAACGATTCATTATTTTATTGGCATTCCCCAATCCTTTGTGAATATCCATACCTGAATGGCCACCTTGCAACCCTTTTACGGTAATACTATAGCCAACAGAACCTTCTGGTGTATCTTCTTCGTCGTACTCGGCGGTTGCGGTTACATCGATACCACCTGCGCATCCAATGTCGATTTCGTCATCTTCCTCGGTATCTAAATTCAATAATATTTGACCTTGCAAAATACCGCCTTGCAGGTTCAAAGCACCTGTCATTCCTGTTTCTTCATCAATAGTAAACAAGGCTTCAATGGCAGGATGTGGAATATCTGTACTTTCTAAAACAGCCATAATAGCCGCTACACCTAAGCCGTTGTCAGCTCCCAAAGTAGTTCCCTTGGCACGAACCCAGTCACCATCAACATACATCTCAATGCCTTGGGTTTCGAAATCAAAAACGGTATCGTTGTTTTTTTGGTGTACCATATCCAAATGGCCTTGCAACACGATGGGTTTACGGTTTTCCATTCCTGGAGTAGCCGGTTTGCGAATGATTACGTTTCGGATTTCGTCTTCAAAGGTTTCTAACCCCAAACGATTCCCGAAATCTTTCATAAATTGGATTACTTGCTCTTCTTTTTTAGAAGGACGTGGAACGGCATTCAAATCAGCAAATTGATTCCAAAGTGCTTTAGGCTCTAAATTTCTTATTTCTTGACTCATTGTTTTGTCTTATTTTTAAAAATAACAGTGTAGAATAATAATTCTTCAAAGTTACAAAGTTTACCAACTACTTATTTAGGTAATGCAATAGTATTTATATTTACATTAAAAAAAATTGAAAAGAAAATACCTTTTATCGTTATTCCTCGTATTTCAAATTGTAGTATTGAAAATCATTCGGTTTTTTCCAGAATTCATCGAACGTTGGTACAGCAATGGCCTCTATGTCTTTATCTCGAATAGTTTGAGAATCAGTTTAGGGAAACTTCCCTTTTCGTTGGGCGATGTGTTGTATGCTTTGCTAATTATTTGGGCAATACGTTGGTTTTGGTTACTCAAAAAAAATAAAACAATCCAAAGTGTAGCACCAAGACAAAAATGGAAAGCAATATCGCTTTCTATATTAAGTTTTTTATCTGTAGTTTATTTTCTTTTTCATTTGCTCTGGGGATTCAATTACTATAGAATACCGCTGTATGAAAAAATGAAAATTGAAAGAGAGTATTCAGATGCAGATTTAGCTTTATTTACTCAAAAGCTAATTGCCAAAACCAATGCGATTCAGTTGGGACTAATGAAAGACAAAAATCGTAAAGTAGTTGTTCCTTATTCCAAATCTCAATTGTTTGAAATGAATAGAAATGGCTACCAAAACTTGGCTCTTGAACATTCGATGTTTCAATACAGCCATTTGAGTATTAAGAAATCACTTTTTAGTATTCCGCTGACGTATATGGGATTTGGTGGCTATTTGAATCCGTTTACCAATGAAGCGCAAGTGAATAGTTTAGGGCCTTTGTATAGTTTCCCGATGACTGCGAATCACGAGATGGCGCATCAAATAGGTTTTGCTAGTGAAAGTGAATGCAATTTCATTGGTTTTTTGGCTTCGATTAAAAATGAAGATGCTTACATTCAATATTCGGGATATAGTTTGGCTTTGCGCTATTGTTTGCGAAATTGGCAAGCACGAGATGAGAAGAAAGTGGCCCTCTTTTTAAAAACAATACATCCTGGCATACTAGCCAACTTCAAGGAAAGTGAAATCTTTTGGAAACAATACGACACTTTTATCGACAAAGGATTTCATATTTTTTACGACAACTTCCTAAAAATGAACCAACAAAAAGATGGAATGGAAGGCTATAGTAAATACGTAGATTTAATGGTGAATTATTTTAAGCAGCATTCGTTGTAAGTCTTATTTCTTATGAAAACAAAACACGTAAAATAGCCCCGATAGTAGTGAAAATCCTTTTATGGCAGTGTTTGCCATAAAAGATTGTAACGGATAGCGGGACGACTCGTTTTTGTACTCCTAAAAGTTGTGCTCCTACTAAAAAATATTTTTATTTGTAACAAAAATTAGTTTTGAACCACTAATGTTTATATGGCCGATAATTTAGAACAATCCTTTGTATCGCAATTGCAAGCAAACCAGAATATCATCCACAAGATTTGTAGGTTGTATACGTCTGGTGAGGATGCGCATAAGGATTTGTTTCAGGAAATTACCATTCAGTTATGGAAAGCTTTTCCCAAGTTTAGAGGCGACAGTAAGTTCTCTACTTGGGCATATAGAGTCGCTCTTAATACCGCCATTACGCTGTATCGAAAAGACAAAAGAGCAGTGACTACAACAGAATTTGAAGCAAGGCAACATTATACTCCAGAAGTTGAATATGACTATGAAGAGGAAGAACAATTAAAATTAATGTACCAAGCAGTTTACCAATTGAACGATATCGAAAAGGCTTTAATCTTTATGTATCTTGAAGACAAAGATTATACTGAAATATCCGAAACATTAGGAATTAGCGAGGTCAACGCAAGAGTAAAAATGAATAGAATTAAAGGAAAATTAAAAAAAATACTAAATCCATTAGCCTAATGAAAGAACTGGATTTGTTAAAAAAAGATTGGCAAAAGAACGAAGCTTCTTTTGAACAGGTGACCGAAAAGGACATTTACAAGATGATTCATAAAAAATCTTCTTCGATTGTGAAGTGGATACTGATATTGAGTGTTTTGGAATTGATTTTGTGGTCTGTTTTATCTATTGGCGTCAACATAGATGATTATTTCAAAAAAATGAAACACGAGGAACTATCTGTATATTTCGACATATACAATTACGCCAGCTACCTCATAATTTTTACATTCATTTATCTTTTCTACAAAAACTACAAGATAATTTCGACCACGGCCTCTACTAAACAACTGATGCGTGACATTATTAAGACCAGAAAGACTGTAAACTACTACGTCTATTACAACCTTGGACAATTAGTACTATCGCTATTTATTGGTTTTTATATTGCCTTTAAATACAATCCAGAAACAGTTGTACTCACTGATAAAATAGGCAGCAATTATACCGTGATGATTATTACTTTCTCAATATTGGTAGTATTTATTGCATTGATATTAGGAATATTTTGGTTATTCTATCGTCTGATTTATGGTAGATTACTTAAACGTTTATTGGACAATTACAAAGAATTAAAGAAAATAGATTTATAAAAAAAAGCGGTCAAAATTTTGACCGCTTTTTTTATATTAATATTCCCATTTTCGCATTTTATCCAATTCTTTTTGTGCTTCCAATTCTTCGGCAGGAATAACTTTCAAAAAGGAAGGATGTTGCTCGATGGCGTATTCTACTTTTTCTACAATCTCATCTATGGTTTCGTTATCATAATCAATCTCTAGAGGTTCTTTAATGATAAACGACTGTAAGATTCCTTTCTTTTTTAATCGTAAACCTTTTTTATCAAAAGAGCGTCTAAAGCCATCAATTACGATTGGAACCACAATAGGCTTGTGTTCTTTGATAATATGTGCAGTTCCTTTACGAACGGGTTTAAATGATTTTGTTGTTCCTTGAGGAAACGTTATCACCCAACCATCTGCCAAAGCTATCTTGATATTTTCGGTATCATTAGGATTTACTTCTCTTTTTTCGGTAACATCTTTTCCTTTGGAACGCCAAGTTCTTTCTACTGTTATCGCACCTACATAAGCTAAGATTCTTGGAAGTAATCCTGCATGCATCGTTTCTTTGGCTGCAACATAGTAAATGTTCATTTTAGGTTGCCACAAGTAACACACGTTTTTGATGGTATCGTCTCTTCCACTCAAACTCGCGTTAAACACATGAAACATGGCAACAACATCAGCAAAATAGGTTTGATGATTGGAAATAAACAACACATTAGTATCTGGTAAATTTCGAATAATTTCTGAACCCTCAATTTGTAATTCGTTGAAACCACGATACCTTCTGTGGGTAATAACACCAAAAATTCGGATTAACCATTTCTTTATAAAAAGGATATGACCAAAAGGATTCCTTTTAAATAATCCCATAATAATTCTTTTTTGAAATTGGAGTGCAAAGATACGACATATTTTCTTAACGTTTAGAAAACGCTAAACTTGTAATAAATTTACAATAAATCAAGAAAAACAGCGCTTATTTATGATTTTTTAAGCACAAAATGCAAGACTTCTTTTAACTCACTCAGCATCATAGCTGTAGCCCCCCAAACGATATGTTCATTGATTTTGAAAGCTGGAATTGCAATATCGGTAGCATAAGAAGTCGTCAGTTTCGTCTCATGTAAAAGCGCATCACTCAAAAAATCAGACAATGGTAATTCGATTATACTCGCCACCTCTTTCGGTTCTAAAACAAAATGCAGGGTCTCGTTTGCAATTCCTAAATAGGGATGCACTAAAAAATTACTAGGCGGAATATACAAAGGAGAAAAAGGTCTGATTACTTTTATTTGCTCCCGCGAAATTCCAATTTCTTCTTCGGATTCTCTCAAAGCTGTAGTTTCGTATTCCACATCTTCATTTTCAAACTTACCTCCGGGAAAAGCAATTTGAGCCGAATGCACGCCTTCATAGGAATTTCTTTCAATCAATACCAAATGCGTTTGCTCTTGTTTTGGGTACAACAACATCAAAACCGCTGCTTTCCGAGGATTTTTATCTGCATAACTAAACGCTTTCAACGATTCGATTCGTTCTTTTGGCGCCATTTTTATATGTGAAGCAAAAGCAGGAAGCGGAGCATCAAGTATTTGAGGGATATATTGCTGAAAATCTTGAAAATTCATAGGTAAAACTTATTTTTGCAAGCATTCCAATAAATATACTATAGTTTTGTTTGGAATACAAACCAAACTTTCTAAATTCAATTCAAATGTACAGTAAAGCAGAAAATCAAAGGTTAAAACACGATTTTTGGGTGGCCTTCGCCGAGAAATACCCCAGAAAATGGGTATTGTATGATACCAAAATTAAAGATTTCTCTTTTAAATTTTTCGCAGATAACAAAAAAGCTCAAGTACTCATTGATATCGAGCACCGAAATGATGACTTACGTTCTCAATATTTCGAAAAACTCGAAGCTTTGAAAGGTATTTTGGAAGATGAATTCATCAAAGATTTGGTTTTTGAAAAAGACTTCACTTTAGAAAATGGCAAAACCATCAGCCGCATATGGGTTGAAAAAAATGGGTATAGTATGAGTAATCGCAACCACTGGGAGTACATTTTTGACTTTTTCTTCGAAAAAATGAATGCCTTAGAACTTTTCTATCTCGAATATGATGAGTTTATAAAAGATATTGAGAAAGGGTAAAGGTTTTTGGTTTATAGTTTTTGGTTTGTGGTTTATGTTTTGAGGTTTCTAAGCTAATTACTATTCACTAATAACTATGGACTAAAAACTAAATATTATACAAATAAATCCTATTCTCATAGTTGATGTACAACTGCTTGCGATTGCCTTGTTGTTTACGAGTAATAATCATCAAAGTGCAGGCATCGCCATTTTCATCTTTGCATTCAAAAGAGTAGATGATATCAGTTTTGTTTTCTTCAATTTCTGCATACGAAAGAATGTTATACAATTGAAGCATTGGGGTATAGACAACAATTCGATGTTTAAAGGTATCTAACGTAATTGGGATATTGATTAAATCCAATTCGGACCAATCTCCCCATTTTCCCTTCTCATTTTTCTGCAAAACACTATAACCAGAAGTTTGAAACTTATAGGTTTGAGCGTTCGACAGCTGAAAACAAAAAAATAGGACAAAAGACAAAAATAAAATAGTAGGTTTTGACATGGGGAGGCGTTTGGGGTTGGAGTTAAAATTGGAGTTGTCCGATTTCAATTTGGGCTTGCTTGAACTCGGCTATCATAGTATTTATTATTTCTTTTACAGGTTGAATTTCATTAATTAATCCAGCAATCTGACCAATTTCTAATTCGCCCTCGACCAAATCACCTTCAAACATCCCGCGTTTGGCTCGGGCTCTACCAAGCAATGCAACTAATTCTTCTTTGGTAGGACATTTTGCATACAATTCCTGAACGTCATTGTAAAACTTATTTTTCACCAAGCGAACAGGTGCTAATTCTTTTAATGTCAATTGAGTATCCCCTTCTTTTACATTGACGATTACTTCTTTAAAATTATCGTGAGCCGATGATTCTACCGAAGCAGCAAAACGACTTCCCACCTGAACACCATCAGCGCCCAAAGCCATTGCCGCAAGCATTCCTCTTCCTGTGGCAATTCCGCCAGCAGCAATCAACGGAATGTTTATCTTTTGCTTCACCATCGGAATCAAAGTCAATGTCGTAGTTTCCTCTCGCCCATTGTGCCCTCCAGCTTCAAAACCTTCGGCTACAACAGCATCAACTCCTGCTTCTTGGGCTTTCAAAGCAAACACCGAACTACTCACCACGTGTACTACTGTAATTCCTTTTTCTTTCAAAAAAGCGGTCCAAGTTTTTGGATTTCCAGCTGAAGTAAAAACAATTTTAACGCCTTCTTCCACTATGATATTCATAATTTCTTCCACATTCGGATACAACATGGGTACATTTACTCCAAAAGGCTTATCTGTCGCCTTCTTGCATTTTTGTATGTGTTCTCTAAGCACATCAGGATACATAGAACCAGCACCAATGATACCTAATCCTCCCGCATTACTGACGGCACTTGCCAATTTATAACCACTGTTCCAAATCATTCCTCCTTGAATAATTGGATATTGAATACCAAAAAGCTTTATAATTGAATTCATTGAATTGTAAATTAATATTTGATGATTTTTCCTTGAGCAGAAAAATTTCCTCCTTGAATAGTGTACAAGTATACGCCATTCCACAAGGTTTCTACAGAAAAAGAAGGTGTTGATTTTGTAAAAGGGACCTCCATTATTTTTTGTCCCAATAAAGAATAAATAGTAAGCTGCACCTCGTCTACCACTGAAGGTAAAGTAATATAAACAGTTCCCTTGCTAGGATTGGGATACAAAGAAAAAGTAGCATTCTGATTGTCTATTGTCGCTAGAAGTCCTTTATTTACTGCCGCACTAAAATCCGGAATTCCATAACCTAGTTGTGGCGTTGGAGTCAAATATTTATCGGCAGATTGAACAATCAAATCTCTAATTTCTTTATTAGTTTTATCTGGTAAGGCTTGCCATATACACGCCACCATTCCAGCCAAAATTGGACTCGAAAAAGAGGTTCCATTGGCTGTACCAATATTTCCAAATTCATCCGAAACTACAGAGGCTTGTCCTTGCGCCATCACTTCTGGCTTTACTCTACCATCAAAAGATGGCCCAATCGAACTAAAAGAAGCTCTGGACTTACTGGCTGTTACTGCTCCAATCGTAAGCACCGAAACTGCATCTGCTGGAGCAGCTATATTGGGATTAGTTGTGTTCCCCGAGTTTCCTGCAGATGCCACTACAAGCATTCCTCTACTAAAAGCAATTTCGGCTCCTCGACTAATAAATGTTGTGGTGCCATTCATATCAGCATAGGTATAGCTGTAATTAGAATTATCAAAATCAAAATAACCTAACGAACTATTAATGATATCCGCACCCAAACTATCTGCTTTCTCTGCAGCTTCTACCCAAAGCGTTTCTTCAATAGGATTTTCAGAAGCATCATTTTCAGTAACAAAAAGGTAATAAGACGCATCAGGAGCCGTTCCTACCAAGGCTTGGTCTTGATTCCCGCCCATAGTCGAAAGCACCAACGTACCATGATTGTCACCAGTATAGTAATTTGGACTTCTGTTTACATAATTATAACCACCCAAAATCTGATTATTATCTCTCAATTTTTTAAACGGCAATTGGGTGTCCACCCCAGGAAATCCAGCATCTAAAACTGCTATAATTTTACCACTCCCTGTATAATTTTGCTGATGCAATAAATGCCCATTCAACATCTGAATTTGATTGGCAGACGTACCATAATTATAAGTAATTGCAGTGTTGTATTTTTTCTGAACCTGCTGTTTTTTTGATATAGCAGTTGTTTTTCCTGCCGTATTTAAGGACTTATCTGCGAAGCTAATTTTAGTAACAAAAGCTAAATTTTTAAGAGAAGTAATATCCGCTTGAGTACCGCGAACATGCAACGCATTTAACCATTTTGATTGCCCCATAACTGTGATTCCTGCCGACTCTTTTACCGCTTTTATATACAAAGCCGGAATCGGAACATCCTTGCTATCAAAGGCAATTTTTTGTCGCGTTCTTCTATCAATAGCGCGCTGTGAGAGCATCAATTGAGGGTTGTTCAAATAGTTTTGAACATTGGTTTTGTCTCCAAAATACACCCAAGCATCTTGTTGTGAAAAGACCAAAAAAGATTGGAATAAGAAAAATAAAAAAACTATTTTTTTCATGCCGAAATGTACTCAAAAAAACATTATAAATTAAAATTTTGAGTGTTTTTAGGAGCACAAAATTTGGGATTTCATCACGTTTGGTCCCGCTGTCCTTCCTATCTTTTTATCCAGAAAAAGGATAAAAAGGATATTCCCTCCCATCGGGGCTAGATGACACTATCTTTTTTTCAGAAGATTTTTTTATAGTTTTTACTAAAGACCAATCACTAAGGCCTAAGAACTAATCACTAAGGACTAATTACTAAGAACTAAAACTAAGCTATAACCCCAGAACCTAACAATTCGTCCTCTTGGTACCAAGCTACAAATTGACCTTCAGTAATAGCGGATTGTGGTTCGTCAAAAATTACATACATTCCTTTTTCTTCTTGATGTAAAGTAGCTTTTTGCAACGGCTGACGGTAACGAATTCTAGCCATTACTTCTTTAGACTCACCTACTGACAAGGCTAAATCGGTACGAATCCAATGTGTTTCAGAAGCATCAATAAACAATCCTCTTCTAAACAATCCCGGATGATTACTAGACAAGCCTGTGTAAATTGTATTGGTCACCACATCAGTAGCGATAACAAACAAAGGCTCTGTAGTACCACCAACATTAAGCCCTTTTCGTTGACCCACCGTAAAATAATGAGCGCCTTGGTGTTTCCCAACTACCTTGCCCATTTCTGGTGTATAAGTAATTTTATGAGACAAAGAATCAAGAGTTTCAGTTTCATCAGAGGATGAATACACACTGTGATTTTTGTCTATTTGAATGATTTGACCTTCTTTGGGTTGCAATTTTTGTTGTAAAAACTCTGGCAAACGTACTTTACCAATAAAACATAAACCTTGAGAATCTTTTTTCTCTGCGGTAACCAATTCCATTTCGGCCGCTATTTCACGAACTTGAGGTTTTGTTAATGCACCAATTGGAAACAAAGATTTAGCCAACTGTTCTTGCGATAATTGACATAAAAAATAAGATTGGTCTTTGTTGTTATCAGCACCTGCGATAAGGTGATACAAGGGTTTCCCTTCTATTTCAGTAGTTCGCTTTTGGCAATAATGTCCAGTAGCCACATAATCTGCTCCTAAACTCAAAGCAATTTCTAAAAAAACAGCAAATTTAATTTCGCGATTACACAATACATCAGGATTTGGAGTACGTCCTTTCTCATATTCGCTGAACATGTAATCCACAATTTTTTCTTGGTATTGTTCACTAAGGTCAACCGTTTGGAAAGGGATTCCTAATTTTTCAGCCACCAACAAAGCATCGTTGCTATCTTCTAACCAAGGGCATTCATTGGATATCGTTACTGAGTCATCGTGCCAATTTTTCATAAATAGCCCAATAACTTCATATCCTTCTTGTTGCAACAAATAAGCAGCAACACTTGAATCTACGCCTCCAGAAAGACCAACAACCACTCTCTTTTTCATCAAAACCCTTTTTTAAAATAGGGTGCAAAGTTACAAAAGATTTAGCACAGTAATTATCTAAGCAAAAGTTAATTCTTTTTACGCTTGCTTAGACCTTCTGGATAACTCATATTTCGTTTCTTCACTAACTTATCTTTTTCATAAAATTCCCAAACACCTTCTTTTTTACCCAACACAAAATTCCCTTTGGAAGCAATAAAACCATTAGTGTCTCTAAAAATAGCTGGTCCGTTATACTGTCCCTTTTGATAAACAGTTTCTTCTAAAACGACACCTTTATCTGAATAAATTTTGCAACTTCCGTGTTTAAGACCGTCTTCGTAATGTGTTTCTTCTGCTACTTTACCATCAGGAAAATAAACCGTTCTTAATCCCGATAACTTTCCGTTTTTATACCATTCTTTGGTCATTATCGCTTTGGAATTGAAGTGATAATAAATCCACTCTCCTTCAAAGAGTTTATTAACCACCTTGCCTTCGCTTACCTTAAATTTATTTTGATTGTAAAAAATAGTATATGCCGAATTGTCTTTTTCGTTAAACTCTCGAGTGGCAATCACATCGGCTGCTTTCGTATCATCAAAATATTTAAAAACACCTACTTCTTTACCGTGCAAAAAAGTTCCTTCGTAACGCAATCTTTTGGATTCTTCATAATAGCCTCTCCAAAGTCCATTTTTCTTACCATCACTATCCAATTGATTAGTCGTTACTTGTGCCAACAAAGCCGAAATTTGAAAAAATAAAATCAAAAACAATCCTCTATTAATCATATTTTAAAAATTTATCATTGTTAAAAACTATCTGAAATAAAAACATACAACTCTTTAATGTTATAAAAATTGTCTTTAGCAGTATTTACAACCAAAAGTAATAAATGAAAAGAAAGTTACAAGTCTATTTCTTTATTAATGTTTGTTTAATAATAATACTATTAAATTAAACAAAAATAACACACTAGCCTTGCTATCATTACAATAGCACAAATAAACAAGTATTAATCAATATATAAAATTAAATTTTGTTTAATCTTTATTAAATAACTTTGAACAACAAAATAACATTAACTCTAACTCAATTAAAAAAAAACGATTATGAAAATTGCATCAAAATTAAAAATGGCTTTGGCATGTATTGCATTTTTATCATTCGCAGTTTCTTGCGACAGTGATGATGATAACCCTAAACCAGTAGACAATACTATTACTGGCATTGCGGTAAAAAATTCAAACTTAAAAATTTTAGTGCAAGCGTTAACGAGAGCAGAATTAGCAGCTACGCTCCAAGGAACAGGTCCTTTTACAGTATTCGCTCCAACAGACGCGGCTTTTACTGCGTTTTTAAAAACTACTCCTTACGCTACAATCAATGATGTACCAAAAGATGTTTTGACACAAATTTTATTAAATCATGTCGTAAGTGGTACAGCCAAATCAACCGATTTGCAAACAGGTTATATTAAAACACTTGCTAAAGGTGGAGCATCTACAACAAATACTTTAAGTATGTATGTGGACTTAACTTCTGGAGTAAAATTAAACGGTGTTGCCAAAGTTACAACAGCCGACGTAATGGCTTCGAACGGTATCATACATGTAGTGGATGCAGTAATTGGTTTACCAACAATTGTTACACATGCTACTGCGAATCCTAATTTCTCAACGTTGGCAACATTATTAACTACACAAAATTTAATTTCAACATTAAGCAGTAGCGCAACACCATCACCTTTTACAGTTTTTGCGCCTTTAAATTCTGCATTTGATACAGCAACTACAAGTCTGTATGGTGGATTAACAAGTACTCAAAAAACAGCAGTGTTAACTTATCACGTTATTGGCGGAGCAAATGTACTATCTACAGGAATACCTGCATCGTCACCTACTTTAGAAACAGGAATTTTAAGGTTTTCTGGCGCAACAATTACCGATGAGCAAGCAAGAGTAACAAATATTGTTTTAACTGATGTACAATGTTCAAACGGAATTATTCACGCAGTAAACAAAGTTTTACTACCAACTTTGTAAACGTGATTATTTCTAAAAACAAAAAACTTCCGCTTTTGGCGGAAGTTTTTTTATAAACAGAATTTGAAAATGCTTATTTTTTCTTTTGTTGAGCCGCTTTTTGAGCTTCAGCTTGTTCCATTGCTTCTTGCAATTTGCGTTGGAATCTTCCTTGTTTTTTAGGCTCTTTCAATTTATTCTCTTGAATTTGAGCGTGAATTTTATCTCCATCGATAAAATATCTTTTGATTACCAACATAATTAAAATAGTAACCAAGTTAGAAATAAAGTTATACAAACTCAAACCTGCTCCATAACTATTGAAGAAGAACAACATCATCAATGGCGAAACATAGATCATAATCTTCATCATTTTGGCCATATCTGGCATACCTTCTTGTTGTGGTGCTGCCATTTGTTGATCTCCTGAAGTCATTTTCATATAAAAGAAAATTGCAATCGCTGCCAAAATTGGAAACAAACTAATATGATCTCCATACAATGGAATATGGAACGGTAATTTTACAATTTCATCAAAAGAAGACAAATCATCTGCCCATAAAAACTTTTGTTGTCTTAACTCAAAAGCTGAAGGGAAAAACTGAAACGAAGCCATCAAGAAAGGCATTTGTATCAATGCTGGTATACAACCCGCCATAGGATTTACTCCAGCTTTGTTGTACAACTTCATGGTTTCTTGTTGCTTTTTCATTGGGTCTTTTTTGAATTTCTCACCCAATTCAGCAATTTCTGGACGCAATACTTTCATTTTTGCTTGTGACAAGAAAGACTTGAAAGTAATAGGTGACATTGCCAATTTGATTAAAATCGTAAAAAGAATAATCGCAATACCATAATCAATATAAGAACCTAAGAAACCAAATAAAGGCACGAAGATAAAACGGTTGATCCAACCGATGATTCCCCAACCTAAAGTGATTATTTTTTCAAGATTTTGATCATAACTAGCTAAAGTCTTATAATCAGATGGTCCTAAGTACCAGTTTAATTTATAATCTAATTCACCATTGGTAAAAGCCAAAGGTAAATTTGCTTTGAATGATTTTGTAAAAGTAGTATCTACTTTTTCATCATTCATAAGATTGGTAGAAACCAGTTGTGCTTTCTCAAAAGGTGTTTTAGAAACTAAAATTGAAGTAAAAAAATGCTGTTTGAATGCAATAAACGTCGGTTTTTCAAGAGTTTCTTCTTCTTTTGCACCTAAACCAGCGTAATCAACTTTACCCTCTTTATGTTCAAAATAAATCTCAGTGTATTTATTTTCGTAAGAAATGCTTTTTTCATTTCTGAAAGCTTTCAAATCCCATTCTAAATCCAAAGGCTTAGCGGTATTCAATACTTGGTTCAAACCTTGAGAACGCACATCAAAACCAATCATATAATCGTTTGGCTTCACTATGTATTTATATTCCAAAAATGAATTTGGACCTGACTTTAACTTCATAGACAACACTTGATCCGCTCCTATTTTGGTTAAAGTAGGCTCAAAAAACAAGTCTTTGGTATTTAAAGTTCGGTTGTCATTGGTTTGCAAAACAATATTCAAATTAGCATTATTATTTTTTATCAATTCTACCAACTGACCAGAACCTTTTTTGAATTTTTCAAAGTTTTTCAAAGTTGCCTCAGCGATATAACCACCTTTATTAGCAATTTTTAATTTTATCACTTCATTTTCAATCGTAGTAAAATCATTTTTTGCAGAAGGCAAAGTCGCAGAATAAGCAAAATTTCCTAATGTTTTTTGCAAAGCTACCAATTGAGTAGAATCGCCAGTAGCTACCGCAACAGTTGCTTTTTCAACTGCTTTATTTGCCAATTCTTTTGCTTTTTGAGCTTTCAAAACCAATTCTTTTTGGGCTTTTTCAGCCGCAACAACTTTAGGATCGGGTTGGTTTTGGTACATAATCCAAACCAAAATTCCAAAAATCAATATAAAACCGATAATTGAATTAATGTCAATCTTTTTTTCTTCCATTATTATCTATGTTCAAAATTCAAAACTGAAGCAGTTTACTCCAGTTTAGTGTTAGAATACAACTTAAATGCTTTGTTACAACTATTGTATTATTTCTTTTTGGCTTTTACTGCTGCGGCAACAAAACTCACAAAAATTGGGTGAGGATTCGCAACGGTACTTTTATACTCTGGATGGTACTGAACACCTATAAAGAAAGGATGATTTTCAATCTCAACAATTTCAACCAAACCAGTATCAGGATTCACACCAGAAGCTATTAAACCAGCTTTTTGTAATTCATCTACATAAGTACTATTGTACTCGTAACGATGACGGTGACGCTCCGAAATTTGAGTTTTACCATATATTTTGTGTGCCAATGAGTCTGGTTTTATGTCACACTTCCAAGCCCCTAAACGCATTGTACCTCCTTTATCAGTTACCGTTTTTTGATCTTCCATCAAATTCACTACTGGGTGAGTCGTATTCTCATTCATTTCAGTAGAATTGGCGTCTTTGTAACCCAAAATAGTTCTTGAATATTCTATAATTGACATTTGCATTCCTAAACAAATACCAAAAAATGGAATGTTGTTTTCGCGAACATAACGAACGGCTTCTATTTTACCTTCGATTCCTCTTTCTCCAAAACCTGGCGCTACTAAAACCCCATCCAAACCAGCTAATTTCTCAGCAATATTTGAAGGGTCCAAATGCTCTGAATGAATCGAAATCACATTTACTTTTGTTTCATTTGCCGCTCCTGCGTGAATGAAGGCTTCCAAAATAGATTTGTAGCAATCTTGCATTTCGACATATTTCCCAACCAAACCAATATTTACAGTATGTTTTGGGTTTTTTAAACGTTTCAAGAATGTGTTCCAATTTTTTAAATCTGGAGCAGCTTTTTTAGGTAAGTCTAATTTCTTCAAGGCTACTACATCTAGACCTTCTTCCAACATTAAATTAGGCACTTCATAAATAGTAGAAGCATCGATAGATTGAATAACTGCTTCTCTTTTTACATTACAAAACAAAGCCAATTTGTTGCGAATATCGTCTGCAATTTCGTGTTCTGTTCTACACACTAAAATATCAGCTTTAATTCCGCTCTCCATCAATGTTTTCACAGAGTGTTGAGTAGGTTTAGTTTTCAATTCCCCAGCTGCTGCTAAGTAAGGAACTAACGTCAAATGAATAACAATAGCATTGTTTTCTCCTAAATCCCAAACCAACTGACGAACAGACTCGATGTATGGTAAAGATTCAATGTCTCCTACAGTTCCACCAATTTCTGTAATCACAATATCATAATCACCTGATTTACCAAGCAATTGCATTCTGTCTTTAATTTCATTGGTAATATGAGGAACTACTTGAACTGTTTTTCCTAAAAATTCTCCTCTTCTTTCTTTTTCAATAACCGAAAGGTAAATTCTACCAGTAGTAACGTTATTCGCCTGAGAAGTAGGCACGTTTAAGAAACGTTCGTAGTGACCTAAATCTAAATCTGTTTCGGCTCCATCATCGGTTACGTAACATTCTCCATGCTCATAAGGATTTAGCGTTCCTGGGTCAACATTAATATAAGGGTCGAATTTTTGAATAGTTGTTCGATACCCTCTTGCTTGTAATAATTTCGCCAATGATGCCGCTATAATTCCTTTTCCTAATGAAGAAGTCACACCGCCTGTAACAAAAATATATTTCGTTTGATTCATTCTGTTGTTGTTTGTAATGTAGTTGTGTAAAAAAACGTGGCAAAAGTACAAATTTAATTGGAATACTTACCTGCTTCATTCGGGAGATTTTTACAATTTAACCACAATAAAAAAGACACCTCAGGATTTAGAATACTAGCTAAAGTATTGCTCTAATTCCTGAGGTGTCACTTTTATGGTTTTGGGTATTTCTTTTTTATGTTCCGAATTAAATCTTCTAATCCATTGGCTTTTAACTCATAAATTAATTGCAGTTGTTCGCCCAAAACACCTTTAGGAAACCCTTTATTTCTGTACCAAACGATATAATATTCAGGGATATCAATAAGATACCAACCTTCATATTTTCCAAAAGGCATTTTAGTGTGTGCCAATTGAATCAAGTGCTTTTGATTTTCATCCAAAATAAAAACTAATTAGCTTGCTTAATGGTCATATCTGAATCGTAATACAAAATATAAACGCCTTTATTCGTATAGCCGCCGTCTTCTTTTTTATAATACTCGAAACGGTTTTCTACTTGTTCTGTAGCAGCGCTTTCGATGGTTTCTTGAAAAGTTTTGTCCTGAGCCATTCGCATTAGTGTATCAAACGTAAGGTCAAAACCTCTTGTAGCAAATGAGCTTGGGTACACTTTGTTTTCTTTGCGGTATTTTTGTTCAAATATTCGGGCTTCTTCCGTTTCATTTTCACGTGTTCCCGAAGGATACATCAATTTTAATTTAACCAAATTAGCAAATGAAATTTCGTCTGTATCCAAAGTAGGATTAGCCTCTAAAGTTACCAATTGCACTTTGTGTGTTTTCATAACCCCTAAAAGTGTGGCAATTGTAGATTTAATCATCATAGTGCTACCTGTTTCTAAAATGACATAATTCATTTTTCCTTTATCCAACAAACCTTTCAAAGCTTCAACATTTAAACCACCTGCAGGGGTAAGTGGTGCAATTTTTACCTCTTTTTGGAATTGGCTAAAATAGTTTCTTGCGGATTCTTTTTTCTTATCCACAACCGCAATTATATTACCCTCCTTGCTTTTCATAAAATCAAAAGCCGTATTTTTAATTACATCGGCCGCAACTATCGATCGATACAAATTTGGAAATGATTTTCCTGTCTCTTTTGATAATGGTGAAATTACCGCAACATCAGTCCCACTAAGCAATTCTGCTGTTTTCTCGACATTATTTTGATAAAATGGACCGATAACTACTTGTGCATTTTCAATACTCTTATTTTTGATTAATGACGGAACCTGAGAACTCATTTTGGTCTCTTGAGAATCAAAAACCTGAACATCTACATCAATTCCTAATTGTTTGGCTGAATCTATAGCAATCAAAGCACCAGAGTAAAAATCCAGCGTCATATTCAAGAACTTGTCTTTCTTTAAACGTTCAACGGTTGAGTTAACGGTATCACTTTCAATTTTTGCGATATTGAAAGGCAATAACAAAACCAACTTTTTTCTGTCAGCAGCATTTTGTTTACTCAATTGAGTAATGCCTTTTTTAGCTTCTGGTTGCGCCATCAGTTTTACAGCTGCTGGCAACTTAATCACCATTCCTTCTTGAACGCCATTTTTTAATTCAGGATTTAAAGCTACCAACTCTTCTTGTGACAAACCTGAAGTTTTGGTCAAACTGTACAAATTCTCCTTTGGTTTCACCGTATAATTTTGAAAATCGGCCACAACGGCCTTTTTTACAGCAGTTGCAGTAAGTTCTTTTTTGTCTGCATTTACAAGAATCTCTTTGGTTTCTTTTGGACGATTTCCTTTAATCAACAAATTGAAACCAACAGGCAGATTTGCTACAATTTCTGGATTTTTTTTCTCCAATTCTTCAATAGTAATGTTGTATTTCTTAGCAATCGAAAACTTAGTTTCTTGAGGTTGTACCAAATGAAAAACGGGCGTTACCGTTTTTGGAGCAGCAGTTACTGTAGCAGTTTTATTCACAACTCCATTCGGAATAACAAGTGTTTGCCCAATTTGCAGACCGTCTTTTTCTAAAAAAGGATTCGCTTTGAATAATGCCGCTTCGGTAACATTATACTTTTTTTGGATTCCGAATAAAGTCTCTTTTGGCGCTACCTCGTGCGTTACTTTTTTAGAAACAACCGTTGAGCTTGTCACAGTTTTAGACTGAACCTTAGCTCCTGCTTTAGGGATTAACAAAAGTGTATTTTGACTGATTCCAGCTTGGGCATCAGGATTTAATTGATAGATATCGTAGGGACTTACTTTGTACTTTTGAGCGATTTGCGCTATGGTTTCACCTTTAGCAACTTTATGAGTGGTTGCTTTGTCTTGAGCAAACAAACTTCCTATAAAAAACAAACCGCAAAGCCAAATCTTACTATAATATTGCATCCGAATAAATTATAAATTAGTACCGTTCAAAGATAGCAAAACGGTATCAAATTTTATTCCAAAATCTGATACCGTTTTCGCATTAATTATTGTAATTTCTCTTAAAAAAGAAACTTGACAATTTATTTTATTCCCACTCGATTGTGGCTGGCGGTTTCGAACTAATATCGTAAACCACACGATTTACACCTTTTACTTTATTAATGATATCGTTAGACACTTTCATCAAAAACTCATAAGGTAGGTGAACCCAATCCGCAGTCATACCATCGGTAGATTCAACAGCTCTAAGCGCTACTACTTTTTCGTAAGTACGCTCATCACCCATCACACCAACACTATTTACAGGCAACAAAATAGCACCTGCTTGCCAAACTTTGTCATACAATCCCCAAGATTTTAAACCATCGATAAAAACTTTATCAACATCTTGTAAAATTTGTACTTTTTCTGGAGTAATATCTCCTAGAATACGAATAGACAAACCTGGTCCTGGGAAAGGATGTCTTCCCAATAACTCTGGGTCGATTCCTAAAGTAGCTCCTACTCGACGTACTTCGTCTTTGAAAAGCATACGCAGAGGCTCTACAATTTTCAGTTTCATATAATCTGGTAAACCACCCACATTATGATGCGATTTGATAGTTGCAGAAGGACCTTTTACAGAAACTGACTCAATTACATCAGGATAAATTGTTCCTTGCGCTAACCAAGTAACATCTTCTATTTTGTGTGACTCATCATCAAAAACTTCAATAAAAGCATTTCCGATGGCTTTTCTTTTTAATTCTGGGTCTGTTATTCCTGCAAGTGCATCATAAAAACGTTGCGAAGCGTCCACTCCTTTTACATTTAGTCCCATACCTTCGTATTGGTCTAAAACACTTTGGAACTCGTTTTTACGAAGTAAACCGTTATTTACAAAAATACAATATAGGTTTTTACCAATTGCTTTATTCAATAATACCGCAGCTACAGTAGAATCTACTCCACCAGAAAGACCAAGAACCACCTTGTCATTTCCGATTTTTTCTTTCATTTCAGCTACAATTTCTTCTACGAAAGCGTTTGGTGTAAAGTTTTGAGGCACTTCGGCAATTTTTACCAAGAAATTCTCCAACATTTTAGAACCATCTGTAGAGTGAAAAACCTCTGGATGGTATTGAATAGCATAAGTAGTTTCGCCTTCAATTTTGTAAGCGGCAAATTCTACATCGTGAGTACTTGCTAATTTAACACCGTTGGTTGGTAATGCTTTGATACTATCACTATGGCTCATCCAAACTTGGCTATTCTCAGAAACACCTTCGAAGAAGATTTCATTTTCTTTGATGAAAGACAAATTGGCTCTACCATATTCTCTAGTATTAGAAGCTGCTACTTCTCCACCGCTAAAATGCGCTAAATATTGTGCTCCGTAACATACGGCAAGCATAGGTAGTTTTCCTCTAATTTGAGATAAATCTGGATGTGGCGCATCTTCTGAACGAACAGAAAATGGGCTTCCGCCAAGAATTACTGCTTTGTAAGATGATAAATCACTAGGAAAGTGATTGTAAGGGAAGATTTCGCAGAATATGTTTAATTCTCGAACTCTTCGCGCAATAAGCTGAGTGTATTGCGATCCGAAATCTAAAATAAGTACGTTGTGTTGCATGCGCAAAAATACTTCTAAATTTCGGAATTGAAAAATTGAATTTTGAAAAATTTTTATTTTGTAGCAAAGACCGAAATCTTACTCTTTCACCAAGAGTATAGTTCCCTTAAAACCAGTGGCTAAGTTGTCCCAATAATTTTTGGAAAGTACTTTTTTCTGGTCATCTATGATGATGATTTCGGCGGTGTTGCCTCCACTAGTTCCCGTATTGAGCGCCTCGAAATCTAGTTTATTAAAGCCTTCACCCAATAAAATTTTGATATCCGTAAAAGAATCGCCAAGAAAAACTTGCTCTTTTAGTATTGTCGCATTTTGATATATTCGAAGTAAGTCGCCATCTACATAAATAAAATCTCGCACTCTTACAATCACATACTTGGACTTAGTATTGATTTGACCAAAATCGAAATTACGACGAAGCAAAGGCATATTATTTTCGTTCAACGTTTTATCGACGTCTTTTTGCATCTTTTTTAAGTACTCTTCGCCTACGTTGATAAACTTCTCTTTTGGAAACATATCTACATCATTCGACTTGCTTATTGTAGTGGATGTTTTGTTTGGATTTTCTGGCGAATTAAACACGTTGGGTTGCTCTATTTTGGGCAGCTCGGCGGGCGGAATAACTTTTTTCTTTGGCGCTGCAGGAAACTTAGCGGGCGGAATCGGCTTGAATTTTGGACCAAACTCTGCTTGAGCATTTGCTTTGAATGCCAATACCAAGAATAAAAAAAGGAATAAAAAATGTTTCATTCGCTAAGATGCTTTTGTAATTTTGATTGATTGCAAAGGAAGAATCCTTTTGTGTTTACAAAACTAACTTATTTCTTATTTTATACTAAGGTATTAGAAATATCTTAACATTTAATAGGTGTTTTGCAAGTATGTTATCGATGTTCCAAGAAATATATTGAAAAATGTATACAAAAAGATTCTTTGCTTCCTACTAGCCCCGGGAGGAGCGGCATCCTTTGCTGCCGGGGTTCGGCGGCAAAGATATAGCGTATCACGGGACGATGATGGCAAAAATGCACTTTACTACTGCTCCAAAAAAGAAACAAATGTAACTTTTAAGGTATGGTAATCGTTTTTTTATTGAACGATGATTGCCTAGTTTTGTTGTTCTATTAATAACCAAAAAGTAATTTTAAATTAGGAAAATGAAAAGACAAAATATTTTGACTGGCTCTCCGTGGGAGGATAAAATGGGGTATTGCCGTGCGGTTCGTATTGGAAACATCATTGAAGTTTCGGGAACTGTAGCGATTGTGGATGGCGAAAAAGTGAAGGCAAATGATGCGTATGCGCAAACGCTGAACATACTCGAAAGGGTTGAAAAAGTATTAGAGGATTTGAATGTGGGGATGAAAGATGTGATTAGAACTCGCATTTTTACTACCGATGTTAGCACTTTTGAGGATGTGGCGAAAGCACACTCGACTTTCTTTAAAGAGGTGAAACCCACGACTGGTTTTTATGGTATTAATCAATTGGTCGCGCCAGAATATTTGGTTGAAATTGAATTTACGGCTATTGCTGCTGAATAGCTATTCACGTTTGGTGCAAAATCAAATAAAAAAAGTAACCACATAGAATCATAGATTGAAGCAAATCAACATAGAAAAAATAGAAATAGCACTATTTATCACATAGATGAGCTATGTGAATAGTAAAACGTCTTTATTTTCTTTTTTAAAGACTATAAATTCTATGTTTCTATGTGGTTTAAAAAAAATCATCCAAAGGATTAGTAATCTAAATTTAAATTGAATGCTTACATTAGCAACATCATTTGCTTTTGTTTCTCACTATGACTTTTGACACTATAAAAAATAAAGGGCTTACG
>JAGOFG010000011.1:25547-31171 GCA_017997335.1 Flavobacterium sp.
TGTGGTTTAAAAAAAATCATCCAAAGGATTAGTAATCTAAATTTAAATTGAATGCTTACATTAGCAACATCATTTGCTTTTGTTTCTCACTATGACTTTTGACACTATAAAAAATAAAGGGCTTACGCTACTCCAATGGATTTTCGTTTGTGTAGTGGTAGGCTTTTTTTCTGGGTCGGCATCTGCGATTTTTTTGTTGGCTTTAGAAAAAGTTACCCAAATTAGAACGGATAATTTCTGGATTATTGGATTCTTGCCTTTGGGTGGATTTGCTATTGGTTTATTGTATCATTACTACGGAAAATCAGTGGTCAAGGGCAATAATTTAATTTTGGAAGAATACGACACACCGCAACAAACCATACCCTTCAGAATGGCACCTTTGGTTTTGATTACCACCTTACTCACACATCTTTTTGGTGGTTCTGCAGGACGCGAAGGTACAGCGGTACAAATGGGAGCGGCGATTTCGGACGGAATTCAGCGCTGGTTTAAATGGGCTGTTATTGACCGAAAGACTATGTTAGTTCTCGGTATCAGTGCCGGTTTTGCTTCTGTTTTTGGAACACCAATTGCGGGAGCAATCTTTGCCATCGAAGTACTGAGTTTTAAAAAAGTTACTTTTAAGACCATTTTTTTATCTTTTGCAGTGGCTTACGCAGCTTATTATACTGTAGAATTATGGCCGGTGAAGCACACTCACTACAGCATTCCGACTGTGCCTGAGTTTTCGTTTACAACTATATTATGGACGGTGTTGGCCAGTATTCTTTTTGGACTTGCCGCACTACTCTTTTCGCGTTCTACTCACTTTTGGGGTCATTTATTTAGTAGGACGATTGCTTATGCACCATTTCGCCCTTTGGCTGGCGGATGTATTTTGGCTTTAGTGATTTTTAATTTTCCCGTTCAGCCTTATATTGGTCTAGGAGTGCCCGTGATTGTTGACTCTTTTAGTACTGCAAATCCGTGGTATGCTTTTTTATTAAAAATTCTATTTACTGGTTTCACCTTAGGCGCAGGTTTTAAAGGAGGAGAAGTTACGCCTTTGTTTTTTGTAGGGGCTACTTTAGGAAGTGCTTTGTCGCTTGTTGTTCCAATGCCCATTGCGCTTTTGGCAGGAATGGGATTTGTGGCTGTTTTTTCAGGCGCCACGCATACACCTATTGCTTGTAGCTTAATGGGAATAGAGCTTTTTGGCTTAGAAAGCAGTATTTATATCGCTTTGGCGTGTGTTATTGCTTATTTTTGCTCGGGAACATTAGGGATTTACAAATCACAAATTGTAAAAGGACCAAAGGCTATTTTATATGATAACATTAGAAGAAAACTTCCTTTTCGTTAAAATCCCAAATAACTCTTAATGATTTTTACATTAGATAAAAAAATGTAATTTCGCAACTTATGAAATGAACATAACCTCTAATGGAGTTCAACACCTATGACTAAACATTTTGGTCAACAATGAAAAGGCAAAGCAGTTATTTGGTGTTCTTTAAAAAAAATCAAAATTACGAATGACAATACAAGATATTCAAGCCGTTCAAGAGTTATTAGCAACATCAAAAAAAATTGCGATTATTCCGCACCGAGGTCCAGATGGCGATGCTATGGGTTCTACTTTGGCGCTGTATCATTTTCTGGTCAAGAACAATAACCAACCCGTTGTGATAGCTCCCAATGAATTTCCGGATTTTTTGGCTTGGCTACCGGGTTCTGAAACGGTAGAAGTTTACGAAAAAGAAAGAGAAAAATGTACTGCTATATTAAAGGAAGCGGAACTTATTTTCACTTTGGATTTTAACGCTTTGCACCGTACGGGTGAAATGGAAACGGTTTTACAAACACTTAGCGTTCCATTCATTATGATTGACCATCATCAAAAACCTGATGATTATGCCACAGTGATGTATTCGGACACACAATTTGGTTCAACTTGCGAAATGATTTACAACTTCATTACCTATCTGGGTCAAAAATCAAGTATCGATAAAACCATAGCAACTTGTATCTATACAGGTATTTTAACGGATTCAGGGTCTTTTCGTTTTCCAAAAACAACAGGAAACACGCATCGAATTGTGGCCGATTTGATTGATTTGGGAGTAGAAAATACCGTTGTTCCAACCTTGCTTTTTGATAATAGTTCCTATAATCGCTTACAACTATTGGGAAGAGCTTTGCAGAATATGCAATTGATTCCTGAGAAACAAACTTCTTATATTACCCTTACTCAAGCCGAATTGAATGAATTTCATTTTGTAAAAGGCGACACCGAAGGTATTGTCAATTATGGATTGAGTATCAAAGGAATTGTATTTTCGGCTATTTTTATTGAAAATCAAGAAGAAAAAATCATCAAAATCTCTTTCCGCTCTCAAGGTGATTTTGATGTCAATGAATTTGCTAGAAACCATTTTAATGGCGGAGGTCACATCAATGCAGCTGGAGGAAAATCTGAAGAATCGCTTAGTGCTACCGTAGCTAAATTTGTAGAATTGGTACATCAACTTAATATATAATCGTATGAACAGTATAAAAAACAGTCTTTTAGTCGTTTTATTGGCTTGCTTCCTTTGGAGCTGCGAACAAAACCAAGAGGCCCGCAGACCGCTTTCGCAAGCTTCAGGAAGTTTTATGAAAAAATCAATAGAACGCAATAAAAAATTGGTAGCTTCTGAGGAAGACCGAATTCAAGCTGTCATCAAAAAAAATGCTGGAATAGAATTCTTAGCCTCCAAAAAAGGATATTGGTACCATTTTTCGAAAAGAAATATGCAAGATACTCTTACACCAAAAAAAGGAGATGTTGCTTTTTATGACTACGAAGTAAAAGATTTGAAAGGAAACATTATTTACACTAAGGAAGAAACACAACCTCAAACCTATTATGTGGACAAACAAAACATTATGATGGGGCTAAGAGATGGTATTAAACTAATGCGTAAAAAAGAAACTTTTGTATTCTTATTTCCATCACATATGGGCTATGGCTACCACGGTGACAATAAAAAAATTGGCACTAACATACCTCTATTATGTACCGTAACTTTACGAAATTTTATGCCCGAAGCCGAACTTAAAAAACAAGAAATGCTTAGAGCTAAAGCTTTATTGAAACAACAAACGATTGCAAAAGATACCCTAAATCAATAAAAAACCTAAAATCAATTTATTAAAATGAAAAAAAGAATTGTTCTTGGATTACTAGCCTTAACGACTTTCTTCTCTTGTAAAAATGAAGAAAAAAACGATTTACCAGATGGTTTATATGCCAAAATTGAAACCAATAAAGGTGATATCATCTTACAACTAGCGTATGATAAAGCTCCTATAACGGTAGCTAATTTTGTAACACTAGCCGAAGGAACTAATGAATTCATTACCGACCCCAATTTGAAAAATCGCCCGTATTATGATGGTTTAAAATTCCACCGCGTTATCGAAGATTTTATGATTCAAACTGGAGACCCTCTAGGAACTGGTTCTGGTGATGCAGGTTACAAATTCAAAGATGAATTTTGTGAGTTTAGATTTGACAAAGGTGGTGTTTTGGCAATGGCCAATAATGGACCAACAACCAATAGCAGTCAATTTTTTATCACGCATTTAGAAACGCCTTGGTTAGACGGAAAACACACTATTTTCGGTCAAGTTGTAGGCAACGGAATGGAAGTGGTTAACCAAATCAAACAAGGTGACTTTATGAAAAAAGTGACCATCATCAGAAATGGTGAAGCGGCGAAAAAATTCAATGCTGTAAAGACATTCCACGATTATTATATCGTTGAAGCCGAAAATCAGAAAAAATTACAAGCCGAATTAGACGCTTATAATGCAAAATTCAAAGCCGTACAAGACCAAAAAGTAGCTAATTTCAAAGCCTTGAAAGCAAAAGCTACCAAAACCAATACAGGTTTAGAATACGTGATTACTCAAAAAAGTAATGGTAAAAAACCTACTGTTGGAACACCGGTTTATATTCACTATGCTGGATTTTTAGAAAACGGAAGCCTTTTTGATAGTAGCATCGAAAGTGTTTCAAAAACTTTCGGAAAATTTGATGCCGCTCGTGCAGCAGCTAAACAATATTTACCGATTCCTTTTGAATATGGTAAAAAAGACGGTTTGATTCCTGGATTTATTGAAGGAATTGAAAAATTAAAATTTGGTGAAAAAGCTACTATTTTCATCCCATCTAATTTAGGTTATGGTGCTCAAGGTGTAGGACCAATTCCACCTAATGCCAACATCATTTTCGAAATTGAGTTATTAGAAAAAATGTAGTACTTGGTGAATAGTAATTAGTGATTAGCTATTACTAAGCACTATTTACAACAGCTAAGGACTATGGACTAAAAACTAAGAACTAAGTACTGAGTACCAATTAAAAAAAACATCAAAAACAAATGAAATCAAAATTGCTTTTTTTATTATTCTTCGGGATAGTAAGCATCAATGCACAAGTAAAAAAAGTAGCCACTCCTGCTAAAAAACCAGCAGCGAAAACCGCTGTTAATCCAACAAAAATTGCCCCTGGAGAAGGATTATTTGCTACCATTGAAACCAATAAAGGAACAATAGTTTTGGCACTTGAGTTTCAAAAAACTCCAGTTACTGTAGCTAATTTTGTAAGTTTGGCAGAAGGAACTAACCCTTATGTAAACAAAGAAAAATTAAAAGGAAAACCATTTTATGATGGATTAAAATTCCACCGTGTCATCAAAGACTTTATGATTCAGGGTGGTGACCCAGAAGGTAATGGTTCTGGTGACCCAGGATACAAATTCAAAGACGAATTTACCGATTTGAAACACGATAAAGGCGGTATTTTATCTATGGCTAATTCTGGTCCCGCTACCAACGGAAGCCAATTCTTTATTACACACAAAGACACGCCTTGGCTAGACGGAAAACACACTGTGTTTGGTCACGTTACTGAAGGAATGAATGTAGTAAATGCCATTGAACAAAACGATGTAATTACTAAGGTTACCATTACACGCAAAGGCGCTTTGGCTAAAAAATTCAATGCAGCCAAAGTTTTCACAGACTATTATGCCAATAAAGCAGAGGATGCCAAAAAGCAAGCCGCTATTGATGCCGAAAATAAAGCCAAAAAAGCCGCTTTAGAAGCCGAAGCCAAAAAAGCCTATGAAGCAAAATTTGGTCCAGTTATAAAAGCTAAAGCCGATTACATTAGCTCAGTTAGAGCATCAGGAACAAAAACTCCTTCAGGTGTAATTTATCAGGTTATTCAAAAAGGAAGCGATGTAAAACCTGTTGATGGGTCGACCATTTACTTTCACTACGCCGGTTATTTTGAAGATGGTAACTTGTTTGACAGTAGCTACGAAGAGGTGAACAAAGCCTACGGAAAATTCGATGCGAACCGCGCCGCTCAAAACGGCTACCAACCTTTCCCTTTCGTTGCTGGCAAAAAAGAAGGTATGATTCCAGGATTTATCGAAGCGTTAAGCTTGCTACATTTAGGAGAAAAAATGATTGCTATTATGCCATCTAATTTGTGCTATGGCGAAAGAGGTGCTGGCGGAGTAATTCCACCCAATGCCAATCTTGTATTCGAATTAGAAATTATGGATAAAAAACCAGAAACGAAGTAA
>JAGOFG010000243.1 GCA_017997335.1 Flavobacterium sp.
TCTCAAGCACAAACTTTAAATGATTTCTTCGAACAAACCAACGAATTTTTGAAGAAAAATGTTTCTCCAGAAGGAAAAGTAAATTACGCTCAACTAAAGAAAAGCCCTGGAGAATTAATTTATATTTTGGACAATATTTCAAAGTTAAAAACAGAATTTAAAACCAAAGAAGAAGCTAAAGCTTTCTGGATAAATGCTTACAACTTATTAGTAATTAAAGCAGTGGTTGAAAAACTTCCTATTGTTTCTGTAAATACCATCCCTGGTTTTTTTAACGAAAGAACGTTTATTGTAGCCAAACAAGAATTGACTCTTAATAACATTGAAAATACGATTTTGAGAGAAATCATTGCTGATGCTGGAGTGCATTTTGTATTGTGCAAAGGAACCAATGGCGATGCTCCACTTTTGAATGCAGCTTATACGCCTGAACAAGTGAACGACCAAATAAAACAACGTGCTAAGTTGTACATTAACGACAAAGATTTTTACAGAATTTTCAAGAACACCAATTCTATTGAATTACCTAAAATGTTCGAAACTTACAAAGGTGATTTTGTAACAGGTTATTTTAACGAAATTGACTTCATCAATATCTTTTTAGAGAAAAGAATAGAAACTACCTATAAAGTAATGACCCGTGCTTATGACTGGTCATTGAATGGAAAATAATTTTTAACTCAGTATAAAAAAGGGCGGTTCATTAATTTGAACCGCCCTTTATTTATTTAAACTAGATTCCGAATTAAAAATCTACTACAACTAAACGACTTCACCATTTTTATATTTTTTTACGGAGTTCAGTGCATGAATTTCATTTGTTTTTACTATTGAAGTTTTAGTCAAATATAATCTTCGATGTTTTCTTCAAAATCAAGCACTCCTTTCCATTTTTAAACGCAAAACACAAAAGTAATAGCTCATTGGTTTATATTTTATAAAAGTATTCACTTAACGCTGTTTCCCTCTTAAAAATAGTCTTTAAGCACTTGCTTTTATTGAATAATTCAGTTTCTCTACAAAGTCTAATACGGATTCAAAGAAAAAATATTCATTTTAACGACTTGTATTAATTTATTATCGTAATATTGCGATATTAAAATATAACAATGGGCGCATCAAAAACAGAACATTTTACAGAGCATCAAAATCAAATTGCTCTTTTGGCCAAAGCTATGGGGCATCCAGCTCGAATTGCCATTTTAGAATTCCTATTAGAAGCTAAGTCTTGTATTTGTGGAGACATCGTCAATGAACTTCCACTAGCGCAGCCTACAGTATCTCAGCATTTAAAAGAACTAAAAAACGCAGGACTCATAAAAGGAAATATTGAAGGAAATGCCATTTGCTACTGCATAAATGAAGAAGGATTTCAAAAAATCAAGGCTTTTTTTGAAACCTTAACCTGTAAATCAACCACTAAACCCTCCAACGAATCTTGTTGCTAAATTTTTAAAATAAATAATTATGAAACTTTCAGAAGTAAAAACGATTTTAGAAAAACTAGAGGATGTTAACTTTAGTTTACCCAACGGACAAATGGTTCCCATTCATTTTCATGTGACAGAGGTTGGCATCATTACTAAAAAATTTATCGATTGCGGCGGAACGGTACGTGAAGAAAAGGTCGTTAATTTTCAATTATGGAATGCCAATGATACCGATCACCGACTAAAACCAAGCAAATTACTAAACATCATCCATCTCTCCGAAAAAGTACTTGACATCGAAGATTTAGAAATCGAAGTAGAATACCAAAACGAAACTATCGGGAAGTATGACCTAGGATTCAATGGTAAGCATTTTTTATTACTAAGCAAACAAACCAATTGTTTAGCACAAGATAATTGTGGTATTCCAGCCGAAAAACAACATATTTCTCTACAAGAACTTACTACTTCAAAAAACTCTTGTATTCCAGGAGGCAGTTGTTGCTAATACATCTCAAATTTTAAATTCTATTTTATGTTTCCAAAAATTAAATCAACTATAGACCAAGTCAGTTTTGAAACCATTTCCGAGGAAAGAAAACAGGTTTTAGCGCCGCTAATTCAGTTCATCCAATCAAAAGTTAATAACGAACTGACTATTCGTCTCAACTTCATTTGCACCCACAATTCTAGAAGAAGCCATTTGTCTCAAGTTTGGGCTCAAACTGCTGCTGCATATCACAATATCGAAAATGTATTTTGTTATTCTGGCGGAACAGAAGCAACTGCCTTATTCCCAAAAGTAGCCGAAACACTAGTAAACACAGGATTTGAAGTAAAAATCATCAGTGAAGGAGACAATCCTATTTACGCTATAAAATACAACACTAATGACCATCCTGTAATTGGATTTTCAAAAAGTTATGAGGATGACTTTAATCCTCAAAGCGAATTTGCCGCTATTTTAACCTGTTCACAAGCTGATGGCGGATGTCCATTTATTGCAGGAGCCGAAAAAAGAATTCCCATCACTTTTGATGACCCAAAAGCTTTTGACAATACCCCGTTACAAACAGAAAAATATCAGGAAAGAAGCATCCAAATTGCTACCGAATTCTTGTACGTTTTTAGTCAAATTAAATCCTTATAATTTATGTCAGCAAATAATTGCACACCCGTTGTTGAAAGAAAAAAACTTAGTTTCTTAGATAAAAATTTAACCATGTGGATTTTCTTAGCTATGGCTTTAGGCGTTGGCATTGGGTATTTTATCCCTTCTAGTAGTACATTCATCAATTCCTTTTCGAGTGGAACCACAAATATTCCATTAGCCATTGGATTAATTATTATGATGTATCCTCCCCTAGCCAAAGTAAACTATAGCAAAATAAACGAGGTTTTTCAAAACACTAAAGTACTAGGTACCTCATTGTTCTTAAACTGGGTTATCGGACCAATCTTGATGTTTTTCTTGGCATTGATTTTCTTAAATGGTTATCCAGAATACATGATTGGTGTTATATTAATAGGTTTAGCAAGGTGTATTGCAATGGTTGTGGTTTGGAACGATTTGGCAGACGGAAACCGAGAATATGCGGCTGGTTTAATCGCCTTAAACAGCATCTTTCAGGTCTTATTGTACAGCGTATATGCCTATCTATTCATTTCAGTACTTCCTCCTTATTTTGGCTACACAGGCTTTGATGTTTCTATAAGTATTGGTCAAATTGCAGAAAGTGTTGGTATCTACCTAGGAATTCCATTTGCATTAGGAATCATAAGTAGATATCTTTTAATTTCTATAAAAGGGCAAGAATGGTTTGACAAAAAATACATACCAATGATTTCTCCTGTTACGCTAATTGCACTATTATTTACAATTGTTGTAATGTTTAGCCTTAAAGGTGAATTGATTGTTCAGATACCACTAGATGTAATCCGAATTGCT
>JAGOFG010000244.1 GCA_017997335.1 Flavobacterium sp.
GAAGTCAACAATTAAAAAGATAACTACTAATACGAGGGTAATAAAAGACCTCTTGACTAAGTATAGAGATACATTTCAGGCATTCCGTGAATTAATTAACAATTCATTGCAAGCGGAATCGAAAAATATTAAAATTAACATTGAATACGTAAATGAAGCAAATATTAAGTCGCCAATTAAGAGTATTGAAATAGTAGATGACGGATTTGGAGTTCCGTTCAATGAATTTGATAAAAGGATTTTAGAAATTGGAACTACCTCAAAAGCAAGTGGTCAAGGAATTGGGAGATTTAGTTCTTTGCAGATTGGAGAATTGATGCACATTGAAACCGTTGGATTTGACAAAACCAAAAAACAGTTCTCTAAGACTAAATTCAGTATGGACACACTAGACTTTAATGACGCCCAGTTGGAAGAAACTGAATTTAAAGTTGACTATGAATATCTTGAAGGAGAACACAATCCATATTACAAAGTTAAGATTGAACAACTTCATCATAACAAACAGGAAAAGCTCGCTAAAAGAAATAAAATACACGAACACTTTTTATCCCAAAATATTGATCAAGCAATATTCGAACATTACCCATTTGAGATTTTTCACAATACCGTAAACTTCATAATAAATGGGAATGCTTTAAAAAGAGAACATTTCGTAATAGATAAGCCCTCAAAAAAAACGATTAACTACGTCGATAAAAAAGGTAAAACCCATGAACTAAATTTTTACTTCTATAATATCAATTCAACTTTAAACAAAGTAAAAGTCTTTTTCCAAACTGATAACGCAGGATTAAAGAGTGTCGCACACGAATATACTTATTCTTCTGATTGGTATACGTCAGATTTGGGCACTTGGTTCATTTATATTGAATCCCCAATGTTGAATGCTGATTTGTTTAGGAATTTGGATTTAGAAGCATTAGGAGAGGCAGAAATAAACAACCTGAAAAACACTATTAAGGAAACGATTAATGATTTTTTCAAAGCTAAAAACAAAAGGTTCGAAAAATTTCTAAATTCTTTAGAAAATGACAAGTACTATCCTTATCAAAACAACGAGCAGCCTGCTTCGAAATCTCAAGAAGTCCTATTTAAAAAAGTCGCTTATTTATTAGAAGATGAACATCAACTTATCCAAAAGGATGATAAAATAAGAAACTTCTTGTATCCATTACTCGACAAAGCAATCAGCAATGGAAATATTCAATATATTTTCAATAAGGTATTAAAGCTTTCGGAAGAGAGTTTAGAGAAATTCCAAAATCTATTAGAGAAAACTGATTTAGAAGATGTGGTTCATTTTGCAAGTGTTGTGGCTGATAAAACAGAATTTTTAGAATTTCTCCATGAATTAACATATGGTGAACTATCAAAACACTTAAAGGAAAGAAGTCAACTACACAAAATAGTTGAAGATGAACTGTGGTTATTTGGTGAAAACTATAATGGAACACCTAAATTATGGTCAGACAAAAAGATTGGCAATATCTTAAAGGAATTAAGAGTGAAATATTTCAATTATGAACCAACAAAAGACGATGAAAATCTAATTGAATTTGATGAAAGCGGATTAAACGACATCACTGATTTATTCTTTTTCAATGAAAAGATAACTGACACTGATGTCAAGGAAATAATGGTTGTTGAATTGAAATCGCCCAAATGTGCAATTAGCAAAAAAGAATTGAATCAAATTGATGATTATGCTTTTACAATTGAACAACATTCTGCATTACCAAACGAAAAAGTAAAATACAAACTGATTTTAATTTCATCTCGTCTAACAAAATATGCTAAATCACAAGTGAAATCTCGAAGATTGAACTTTCCTGACAATCCATTTATGTACGATAAAAAAACTGAAAAGAACAGCTAGGGATTCGTTGGGTGCGAAGCACCAACAATGAAGCACGTGTTGAACGGAACCGATTACATGCCGTCAACACTTATGGAGTTATCGTTAAGTTATTTGAGTGAATTAGAAGAGGATTTAAAGTCCTCTTTTTTTGTGAGGTAAAATCAAGATGGTTTTTGCGTGTTTTCGGTCATTTTCGGACACAAGTTCCCTTACCCATAAAATTAACTTTCAGAGGAAGTAGCACTATGGCTAACGCCAAGATACCAAGGTGGCGGACCACGCTGGTCAAAAACCGCTATTCGATGTAAATTCCCAGTTTTACAACACGGACATTTGGGTAAAAAGGGCTTTTTTTCTACTTTTTCCAAGACTTTCACTCGAAGTTTCTCCTGTAAAAGCTTCAGCTTTTGGCGCTTCCAAGTAGAACTTAAAAAACCATAGTGCCGTATTTTCACAAAGCGCTTAGGCAAAATATGTAATGAAAACCGCCTGATAAATTCCCCATGAGTGAGCGTCATTTGCTTTTTCGCTCCCGCCAATCGATAATCCTTGTACTCAAAAATTACGTTTTGATTGTCAATAGCTTTAATTCGGTTGTTGCTAATGGCGATTTTATGGGTGTATCTGCCCAAATATTCCACTACTGATTTTGGGCTTCCAAAAGGCTTCTTTGCAAAAACTACCCAAGGTTTCTTCCATAAATCTTGTCTTATTTGCTCGTATTTAATCGGCTCCTTTGCTTTGAGTTTTTCGCAATATTTCGCCTTAAAAACTTTTGATAAAGCCTTTACTGGAAATAGAAATTTACCATCACTTCTACTATTTTGCCATTTCCCATCTTTATTAATTCCTCCACCAGGAACAATACAATGCAAGTGCGGATGCAAACTCAATTGCTGCCCCCAAGTGTGTAAAACCGCTATCATGCCTGTTCGTATTTCTTTGGTTTTGCCAAATTGTTTTAGCGTTTCCCATGAAGCTTCAAACAAAATATCGTACACTATTTTGGGCTGATGTATGGCCAAAGAATTAATACTATCAGGCAAGGTAAAAACCACATGGAAATATGGAACTGGCAGGAGTTCGTTCGTTCTTGCCTGTATCCAATCTTCTCGTTTATTACCTTGACATTTAGGGCAATGCCGATTGCGACAAGAATTGTAACTTATACTCAGTTTACCACATTCATCACAAGCATCTATATGCCCTCCCAATTCTGCCGTTCTGCATCGTTTTATAGCTGATAGGGTACGTAATTGCCAGGTGTTTAATCCTAAAGTTTCAATTCTTTTTCCCAGTTTTCTGAGGACATCGACTACTTCGAGCTGCATTGTGCAAAAAGTGTGTCTAATGGACTGAATTTTTGCTGGCTCTCTAATTGGGCTATTTGCAAATATTCTAGCGTTGTTTCAAGGTTTTGGTGTCCCAAAAGGTCTTTGAGCGTTATGATATCCATACCGTCTTCGAGCAGATGAGTGGCATAGGTATGACGTAGACTGTGCACATGAACTTCTT
>JAGOFG010000245.1 GCA_017997335.1 Flavobacterium sp.
AAAACGGTACACTATATCTCCTACATATTGATTAACGTTTCTTTTTGCATCAACACCTCTTCCATCTCCTCCGGAGGCAAACTCAAGTGTTGCAAAAAATTCTAGTCCTTTAAATTTTATAAACGGATTAATCATATATGATGTAGCCCAGTTACCAAACCCTGGATTGAAACGTCCCGTATCTTTATTGGCTGCAGGGTCAAAGTTATTAGCAACTGCTCCATTTGGACCAGTGTATGCCGCGTGGCTCATTACTCCATAAAAGCGGCTTCCTGCACGGTCTGAGGAGTATATGTTACCACTAGAATTGGCTGTGTGATAGTAAGACCCTGTAATTCTTATTCTTAAATCGTCATTAATTTGTTTGTCATAGCCAAGTTTCGCTAAAATCGACGGACTTATGGTGGTGTTTGGGTCTGGAGCTGCTGGGGTTGGGTTAGCAGGTATGATTTCTTGAACGTTTTGATTTAATTTAGAGTTAGTTACCCCAATCATACTTACTAAGCCACCACGGTTATAATATACTTCCATTCCCATCTCTGTAATGAATGCATCCATAATATTATTTCCTACGAATGGATTTACCAATGAATTTCCATTGTCAGATCTTCTAAAATGGGCGTCACCATAGTTGTTTTCCATTTGTCCAATTTTAATGGTGGTATACTTCATAACATCGGCAAGAAAATCTTTTTTGATAAAATCTAATTTGTCAATTTGTAAATAACCTCCTTTTACCCAAGTTTCATTGTGGTGTCTTGCAGCTAAGTACAAATCTAAATTAACACGAACACCATCATATAATTGAGCACCAATGGTCATGTTTGCGGTTGGAAGATTCAAGTTATTAGCCAAGTTGTTTAGTTTATAACCTGTAATTGCAGCTCCAGATGGATTGGTAAAAGAACTTCCTTTGTGACCGTTAAAGGAGTTTATCGCTTGAAATTGCAAAGCAAATGCAGCTCCTAAATCGATACTTAAACCTTTAATTCAACAGTATCTTTTTTAACATCAAATTGATTGATACCTGTTTTGTCTCTTGGAATTAAGTTTTGTATTTGTCCAAATCGGTCTTGTGCTTGCGCAGCAGTTAAGCTTAATAAAGCGGCTGCTAAAAAATAAATTACTCTCATTGTTGTTAGTTTTATTTGTAATTAAGATTGAATTTTATTGTTAGTTCTTTTCCTGTTTTGATAGTACCTAATAAGGCAGTTGGTGCTTTCATTCCAAATTCGTCAAAAGTGATTTTGTTTGAACCCTGAATGTTAACTACTCCATTTACTACGGCTACTTTTATTTGAGTTTTCAAGTCTTTGCTAACTCCTGCAATGGTGTAGGTTCCTGTTAAGTTCCAAGTAGTTTCATTAACTTTTGTAGCAGTTTTTAAAACATATTTAATGGTTTTGAATTTTTTAACATTTAGTGTTTCGTAAGCTATTTTATCCATTCCACTTTTTCCACTTTTAATAGTTTCTACTGCTAAGTCAATAATGATGGAATTGATGTCAACAACTTTTGAATCAGTTACGGTAAGATTTGCATTACCTGTTTTGGAAGCCGAAGTCATTTCCCAGTCATGTAATGTTGAAGTCCCAAGGACTGAAAAATTAGTCTTGTTATCTAGTGTGTAACTCTTTTGTGCAAAGGCAGTGATATTAATCAAAGCTAAAGCAAATGTTAAAAAAATGACTTTAATTGTAGTTGGTTTCATTGTTCTATATTTAAAGATTATTGATGTATTCTTAACAATACTAGGATTTATTGTGTTTTTTTACAGCGATATCCGTTTTGTATTATTTATATAGCAAATTTCGCTACAATGTGCTTACTGGAATATGATAAAGTCATACTTATAAATTTTAAGCTTTTTTTAACATTTTTACATCGATTTCGTAGGTTTTTTATTTAGAAGTAGTTTCAATAAGAACTAAAAACTCTTTAAATTAATCAGAATTACCGTATTTTGTTTATTTCATTTTTTCTTTTTTTATTCAAAAAATCAGTCGTTTTTTTTATGATTTTAATTGTATTCTCAAAAAAAAGTTGTTTTCATTCGATTTCTTTTGAAATTCATTTTCTTGCTTTTGGTAGAATAAATTCTATTAATAAGTGAAATTGAATTCAAAACATTAAAAATTGAATAAATTTGCAGCATGGAAATCGAGAAAAAAGATATTAGAGCATTATCTAAAGAAGAATTGCGCGACTTTTTTGTAAATAATGGCGACAAGGCTTTTCGTGGGAATCAAGTATATGAATGGTTATGGACCAAGGGAGCGCATAGTTTCGAGGACATGACAAATGTGTCTAAAGCTACGAGAGCTATTTTAGAAGCACACTTTGTCATTAATCATATCAAAGTTGATACTATGCAACGCAGTGAAGATGGCACAGTCAAAAACGCCGTTCGTTTACATGATGGATTGGTCGTCGAATCGGTTTTAATTCCTACCGAAACTAGAACTACCGCTTGTGTTTCGAGTCAAGTTGGCTGCAGTTTGGATTGTAATTTTTGTGCGACAGCACGATTAAAAAGAATGCGTAATTTAGAACCAGCAGAAATTTACGACCAAGTAATTGCTATTGATAAAGAGAGCAGACTCTATTATAATCATCCCTTGTCTAATATTGTTTTTATGGGAATGGGCGAGCCGTTGATGAACTACAATAATGTTATTAAGGCCATAGAAATGATTACTTCTCCAGAAGGTTTAGGCATGTCTCCAAAGCGAATAATGGTTTCTACTTCTGGTATTCCAAAAATGATCAAGAAATTAGCCGATGATGAGGTTAAGTTTAAATTAGCAGTATCACTTCATTCTGCTATAGACGAAACTCGGGCCAGAATTATGCCTTTTAGTGCCAATTTTCCTTTGAAAGAGTTACGAGAATCTCTAGAGTATTGGTACCGTAAAACCAAAAGCAAGGTGTCCTATGAATACGTTGTTTGGAAAGGAATCAATGATGATAAAGCGTCAATTGATGCCTTGGTGAAATTTTGCAAATATGTACCTTGTAAAGTCAATCTTATAGAATACAATCCTATTGATGATGGTGAGTTTCAGCAAGCATCTGAAGAGGCAATAGCAGCTTATATTAAAGGCTTGCAGTCGATTGGTGTTGTTGTCAAAGTGAGAAGAAGTAGAGGCAAAGACATTGATGCTGCTTGCGGACAATTAGCAAATAAAGAAGCGTAACAATTGAAACATAATCATATAAATTTAAACTAGTACTATTTATGTCTTTTTTTATTTTATATGCTATATTTGAATCCTAAATGAATATCACCTCACAAATAAAACAACCCATCTTTGATGAAATGGAACTTTTCGAGAAAAAGTTCTATGAATCAATGTCTTCAAAAGTAGCC
>JAGOFG010000246.1 GCA_017997335.1 Flavobacterium sp.
GGAATTCAGAATGGCGTTTTACAAAATGTTGCTAAAAATCATCAAGATAGAGTAAAACTAAATCATTTTGTACGCCTTATTTTTTGGACACTTTTGTTTTTCTCGCTTTTAATTTCTACCGTTTTAATTTTTGGAAATTCGTATTTTGGAAAAATGATTTTCAATCGCCAATCGGAGTATAATTTTATTTTAAATTTTGTTGCTTTTTTTCTTCCATTTCAAGTTTTTCATCTCTTTTTTATTACGGTTTTAAATGGTTTTAGTTATTACAAAAAAGTGACTTTTATTTCAATTTATGGTTATATAGCTAGTTTGCTTACTTCATTTATTTTTATTTGGTTTTATGGAGTATTTGGTGCTTTGGTTTCCATTTCCATAACTTCTTTTTTATTGTTTTTATTTTCAAGTTTTTATTTTTTTAAAGAATTTTCTTTTGGAATTATTTTTAAAAGAATTCAAATCGATTTCAGTGTTTTAAAAGGATTGATTCCATTTGGAATTATGTCACTTTTTACGGCTGTTTTAACTCCTGTTTTATACATTTTTATTCGAAATCTTATAGCTAAAGAAGTTTCTATTGAAGCTTCAGGTTGGTTTGAGGCGATGCAGAGAATTTCGGGATTTTATTTCATGTTTATTTCAACTTTAGTAAGTTTTTATTTCTTGCCAGAATTAATCAAAACCTCTTCTGAACATGAAAAAATAGCTATTACAACTAAGTTTTTTAAACAAGTTATTCCTGTTTTTTTAATAACTTTAATAGGTGTTTATTTCTGCAAAGATTTTATAATTAAATTATTGCTAACATCTGATTTTTATCAAGTGAGAGAATTATTTGTGTGGCAACTTGTAGGAGATTTTTTCAAAGCAATGTCACTAATTTTAGGAATTCGATTTTATGTAATTAAAGACTTAAAAGGCTATCTTCTTACTGAAAGTATATCATTTTTAGTCTTTTTTGTTGCTTCTTGGTTTTGGATTCCAATTTATGGTGCGATTGGAGCTGTAATCAGTTATGCAGCTACTTATGTAGTTTACTTTTTAGCTTTGGTAGTCTATTTTAGAAAAGTTATTTTTAAGGCTTAAATGCTTTTCAAACGTACCTTAATTTCCAATAAAAAAAGCTTAAAAAGTAACTTGAAGTGTTTTGCTTTTATGAATTTATACATTTCAAATCGAATTCTTCCCAACAATGCTTTGTGTTCGTCTTTTGTTTTGTTTAAATGATATGCTTTGACTAAAATTTTTAAAGTAGATTCGTTTAACTTTTTTGCTCTCAAATTGTTTTCAATCAAAAAATGAGAACTTAAAGAATCAGAAACAATTCTTTTTTTTGCCAAAATTTCAGGAATGTATTCAAATTCAAAATCTCTAGAAGTTCTAATCCATAAATCTAAATCTTCGTAGGCCAAATCTTCGTCATAATATCCCAATTTTTCCAAAACCGATTTTTTAATCATTGAAGAAACCGAACAAATTTTGGTTGTTCTACCAATCACCATTTTGTAAATATCACCACTTTCTGGACGATCTTCTTCTTTGTAATAATTATTTAGGAAGTTTCCGTTTTTATCGATTTCGATTAAATTTCCGTAAACAATCCCCAGGTTTTTATACTTTGAATTTTGAAAAGTTGTGACTTGTTTTTCAATGCAATTCGGTACTAATAAATCATCTGCTGCTAAATCAATGATAAATTCGCCTTTTGCTATTTTAGCCAATTGATTGAAGGTTTTGGTGTTGCCCAAATTCTTTTCGTTAGTAGAAAAATGTACTTCAGGATGATTTTTTACCCAATCTTTAATTACTCCGATAGAATTATCGTCACTACAATCATCTGCAATTAGCAATTCAAGATTTGGGTAGGTTTGATTAATGACAGAATTCAAGGCTTCCACTACGTAAGCTTCGTGATTGTAAGACAAACAAATAACACTAACAAGCGGAAAATTTTGCATATTGGGTTTTTAAATCTATTTTTATGCTAAATTACTAAACTAATTCAACCGAAATGAAAAACCACTCAAAAAAACCATTAAAAGTAGCCATTGTTGGCTATAAATTGGCTGAAGGTGGTTTGGAAAGGGTTTTTGGAACTACAACAAAAATGCTTCATGATGCTGGAATAGAAGTACATACTTTGGTTTTAGAAGACAAAATTGATTATGAGTTTGGTGGGAAATTAGTAGCTTTTGGACAATATTCGAAGTTTGTTAAGTATTTTAAATTACGAAATTACCTAAAAAACCAGCAATTTGATTACGTAATCGATTTTCGTCATCGTATCAATCCAAAAATGGAGTGGGTGTTTTTGAATTTTATTTATCGCAATCTAAAGTTTATTTATACCATTCATAGTAGTAGATTGGAAACGTATTTAACGGATAATGATTTTATTGCAAGGCAAATGCTTCAAAAAGCACCTAAATTTGTAGCGGTTTCCAATTTTATCAAACAAAAAATTGAAACTAAATTTGATGCTAAATCGGTTGAAGTTATTCCAAATTCGGTTTCAATTCGTTCGTATTCAACTACTGAAAAATTACCTTTTGAATATGTTATTGCAGTTGGAAGATTAGTTCAATTAAAACAATTTGATAGGCTAATTGAAAGTTATGCGAATTCTAATTTGCCTCAGAAAAAAATTCATTTAGTTATCTTAGGAATTGGAGAAGAGCAAGACAAATTAGAAAAGAAAATTTTAGATTTGAAAATAGAAACTAAAGTTCATTTGTTAGGTTTTAAAGAAAATGTTTGGGATTATATTTCCAATGCAAAGTTTTCGGTTTTGTCCAGTCAGTACGAAGGTTTTCCGATGACTATTTTAGAATCATTAAGTTTGGGAATTCCAGTAATTTCATTCGATTGCGAAAGCGGTCCAAACGAAATGATAATCAATAATCACAATGGGATTTTGGTAGAAAATCAGAATTTCACTGAATTAACTCACAAAATGAATATCTTTGTTGAAGACGAAATTTTATATCAAAATTGCAAAAATAACTCGGTTTCGAGTGTTGCAAAATTTCAGTCGGAAGTTGTAGTAAACCAATGGTTACAGATGTTAAATTATGGAAATTAAAATTGTAAATATCCCTAAGATTGAAGATCCAAGAGGTAATTTATCCGTTATCGAAAAGGAAGTGGTGCCGTTTGAAATCAAACGCGTTTACTATTTGTATGATGTTCCTGCTGGAGCAGAACGTGGCGGACATGCACATAAAAAATTACAGCAGTTTTTAGTAGCGCTTTCAGGAAGTTTTGATGTAATTCTAAACGACGGAAAAGAGGAAAAAATAGTTACTTTAAACAAACCTTTTGAAGGTTTACTAATTACCAATGGTATTTGGCGCGAA
>JAGOFG010000247.1 GCA_017997335.1 Flavobacterium sp.
CTAAACGTAATGCTTTAGTTACAACAGGATTATTTAGTTCTAAAGTAATCTCTCTAAGTTTTTTTAAATCGGTTACAATTTCAGAAACTTCAAAATTATCTTTAAATAATTCTTTCTGAATCTTTTCAATTAATTTGAGGGCTTGTCTGTTTTCCATGATTCGTAATAATATAGAATGCAAAACTAAACTTTCTCATAGTTTTACACAAACGTTTTGATTAGTATTTTAGCATAAAAAATTAATATATCATTATGACTTATAATATACATTATGTAAAATAGAAAATTTAAACAAATACTTCTATATCACAACCAAACTTTGTATATTCGTGTTCTAATATTATGCCTATATGAAAAATCCTATCGCCGAACGCATTACCGATTTCTTAAAACATTATCCTCCCTTTTCAAGTTTATCCTATCTAAACTTATTAGAGATTGCTAAAACATGCCAAGTAATTTACTTAGAAAAAAATCAAACTCTATTTAAAATTAATGATGCTACGCATTCCTTTTTTTATGTTGTTGCTTCTGGTGCTGTAGGTTTGTCTGTAACTTCAGATGCAGACGATGTTTTAATTGATAAATGTGATGAAGGCGATATTTTAGGTTTACGCCCGTTTTTTGCTAAGAATAATTATTTAATGACAGCAAAAGCTCGTGAAGAAAGTATTATTTATGCTATTCCTATTGAAACATTTAAACCTTATGTAATTGCAAATCCAGAAGTTTTAAGCTTCTTATTAGAGAGTTTTGCATCAAACACTAGAAATCCATACGATAAAAATAACAAAGGTAAATTGATTTCAGAAAACGTTATTTACAATGACCAAAGCTCAGAAATTCAGTATTACCAACCCATAAAATATACTTCTAATCCGATAACAGCTTCTCCTAATGATATTGTAAAATTTGTTGCGCAAACTATGTCGAGTAGCAAAATTGGAAGTATGATTATTCACGAAAATAGAAAACCAATCGGAATTGTAACTGATAAAGATTTGCGTTCTAAAATAGCAACCGGACTTTATTCTATTGATGTTACGATTGATAAAATTATGTCTTCTCCTGTAATTACAGTAGCTGACAACTTGTCTATTGCTGAAGCACAAATTATAATGCTTAAGAATAATGTATCGCATCTATGTGTTACAAAAGATGGTTCTACCGATTCTGAAATTACTGGAATTATTACTGAGCATGATATTGTAGTGGCTCAAGCAAACAATCCTGGTGTGCTTTTAAAACAATCAAAACGTGCACAAAAATCAGCTGATTTAAAAGAAGTTAGAGAAAAATTAGCCGATTTGATTCAGCATTCGTTAGATAAAAATGTACCTATTAATCATATTGGTTCTATTGTAGGCGAAATTAATTTAGCGATTACCAAACGTGCTATCGAATTAGCTATTGAAAAAATAGGAACTCCTCCTCCAGCCCAGTTTGCTTGGATGAACATTGGAAGTCAAGGTAGAAAAGAACAACTTTTACTAACGGATCAAGATAATGCCATTGTTTTTGAAGATGTTCCAGAAGATAAATACGATACAGTTAAACAATATTTTATCGAATTAGCTGAAAAAGTAACCAAAACGCTTAACAAAGTTGGTTACGAATATTGTCCTGCCGAAATGATGGCAAGCAATCCCCTTTGGTGTAAATCGATTTCCGATTGGCAAAACCAGTTTAAAGGTTGGATTATTAATCCTGCCGATAAGGACGTTTTACAAAACACCATTTTCTTCGATTACGATTTTGTGTACGGAAACGAATCTTTAGTGGATGCTATTACCAAAACAATTCATGAAGAAACTCATGAAAATCAGTTGTTTTTTGCCTATTTAGGTGCTGATGCATTGAAAAATCCGCCACCATTAGGTTTCTTCCGTCAGTTTTTAGTAGAAAGTGATGGAGAACACAAAGATACTTTCGATTTAAAAGGAAGAGCTTTAATGCCTTTGATTGATGCTGCACGAATTTTATCATTGAGTAAAGGAATTAAAAACACAGCCAATACCATTTCGAGATATGCAAAACTAGCAGAATTAGAACCGCAAAATGCTCCAATTTATGAAGCTTGTGGTGATGCTTTTGCCGAATTATTAAAGTTTAGAACTGAGGAAGGTTTGAAAAATGAAACAGATGGTAGGTATTTGAATTTAAGTGAGTTATCGAAGTTAGATAAAGTAAAACTTAAAAACGATTTCCAGCCGATAAATGATATTCAGGAAGTGATTAAGAATAAATTCCAATTAACTTATTTTACTTAAAATATGGCAATTAATTGGTTTAAAAAAATAGTAAAAGATTACCCTAAATTTTGGGAAACGTACCTAAGTTGCTTTAATGAAAATCAAAGTAAAGATCAACGTTATGTAGTTTTTGATTGTGAAACTACAGGTTTAGATTATAAATCGGATAGAATTTTATCTATTGGAGCTGTTGGAATTCAGAACAATCAAATTATTGTAGGCGACTTTATGGAAGTATTTTTACAACAAGATGTTTTCAACCCTGAAACAGTAGCATTACATGGGATTTTAAAAGAAGGAAAAGAAGAAAAAGTGGTTGAAGCTGAAGCTATAATTCGCTTTTTAGATTTTATAAAAGATGCAACATTAATAGGTCATCGCATAGATTTTGATATTGAAATGATAAACCAAGCTTTAAACCGATTGGATGTGGGTAAATTAGAAAATCAAGCTATGGATACAGATGTTATGTATCAAAAACTAAAATCCTTGCCACAAGAACAGCACAGTTCGTTAGATGAATTATGTGATATCTATAAAATCAAAAAATCAGATCGTCATACCGCAAGTGGTGATGCATTTATTACAGCTTTATTGTTTTTGAAATTGAAACGAAAATTAGAGATTTAAAATAAAAAAACTGCCCCATTGCTGAAGCAGTTTCTTAACCAATAAAACTAAAAAACTAGAGCTTGCCGTTTTTAATTTCTTCCACTATTTCAGGATTTAATAAAGTGGAAATATCTCCAAAATTAGAGAAATCTCCTTCAGCAATCTTTCTTAATATTCTTCGCATGATTTTACCAGAACGTGTTTTTGGTAAACCACTAACAAACTGTATCTTATCTAATTTAGCGATTGGACCTATTTGATCAGAAATCAATTGATTGATCTCTATTGCTAAGTTATTTCTATCTCGACCTTCACCTGTTTCTTTCAAGATAATGAATCCGTAAAGTGCATTTCCTTTGATATCGTGAGGGAATCCTACAATCGCACTTTCTGCAACTGCTGGGTGTTCGTTAATAGCATCTTCAATAGGAGCTGTTCCTAAATTATGTCCAGAAACAATGAT
>JAGOFG010000248.1 GCA_017997335.1 Flavobacterium sp.
CAAGAGAAGCCAGCAAGAGTATCATTTTTTTATTTGCCAGAAAACCCCAAGTAATTGCTTCAGCGGAAAAGCCGATGCCATACCGTTCCATAACATAACTCTGACCAGCCCGAAGCATCATCTTTCTTTCAAGTCTATGGCATCAGCTTTTCCACAAAAGCAATCAGAAACATCCCAGTAAGCAAATAAAAAAATGATACACTTGCACGCGCTACTGCACCGTCGCACTAGGTATTATAATGCATTGTTTTTTGAAGATGCTTTCCATTTTCAGAACAACTTTCCGTTAAAAATCAAATACCATTTTTCAAAGGACGTTAAAGCATCCTCAAAAATCAAATCCAAGAAAGAGTATCAAATTTTAGTGCCGGATAAAAAGCGTTTATATTTTTTGATTTGGATTTTTTATCCATCCCTAAAATTTGATACACTTTCCGAAGACGACCCTCTTCCAAATCAACTCCCAATCCTTCAAACAAAATCCGATTATACGATGACGATTGGTAAATGAAATCAAAATAAAAAATAAAAAAAAAGAGAGCAAAGGTAAGTTCCAGGTTTACAAAAAAGCAAGTTCAAGCCCTACGGGTTTTTGAAAAAATCTCCACCCATAACGGTTCGCATCAACATTCAATTCCGACTTCACGCCCACACTTCCGATGATGTATCGGGTAGTATTTTTTCAAAAAAACTTGCTTTTTTGAAACCTTCCACTTGAACGACTGGCTTTCTTTTTTTCTTTTTTTTCTTTTGAAAAATTTAATGGGCGGAGCGTAGCGAGGCACATTGGTAGTTCAAACGAAATCCTGCGGAAAATTGAAAATCTAACCCATTTTTAAAGCCGAATGTTATGCTAAATTTCATCATCAAGACCCACCGGAAAGACACCGTTTACACAAAACCCCATTTATTTGTACTTAACAAGGGGATGAACAGCGGAAAGCCACAAAAAACGCCATTTACTAACAGTTTTGTTATCATTTTTTCAAACGAAGAAGACTGCGAAAGCCTTTTTTTCATTGCTTATAGTTTATGGCAAACAAAATTCTGGCATCAGCATTTAGTTGGTTCTGTAATTTCGTTTTTGCGTCTTCCAGATTTCAAAAAACAATTCAATCCACAAGCCAGTTTAATGATGGTGGAGCACGAGCAGCACCAAAAAAATGTTGCAGCTCTCAAACTTCTGGAGAAAAAAGAAAAACAATACAAAGAGGATATGATGCTCATAAATGACATCCGCAGAGCCATTTTATACCGTTACTGTAGAAAATAAAACAATCCTGGTCCAACTGGACTAGGATTGTTTGCGCCTTATTCCCAAGCAAACCAACGCATAAGTGCAATATGATTGCACCACTTAAATAAATCGAAGAAAAGCAAAGCAATCTGCTTTTATTGACTGCTATAAACAAAAGAAGCCCCGAAAAACGGAGCTTCTAAAGTCATTTTATAGTTTTTTTATTCCTTTGGTTCTGGCAGTTCTTCCGATTTTACAGCAGTTTGAGAAACTACTGAAATAATACTACCTCCAAGAACCAAGTAACCAGCTGCCGAAACCAGTCCAACAGGTAAGGCAATAGGCGAAGCGATGATAATTCCACCAACAGAAGCCAAAGCAATTCCGACAGCACGAAGTATTTTAAACCATTTTGGAATTGGTGCCAATGTTCTTTCCACGACACTCATATTTTTATTTTTCATAATCTTGATTTTTTAAAATTGTTAATTCGATGTTATTTACTCTTTTTTCTAAATATTCTACTTTTTGGTTAAGTAAATCGTTACCACTTTTGAACTCGGTTTTGATGATTAAAGCCATCGTTTTAACTTCAACCAAATCTTTTTCCATACTCTTAAAATCGGTATGTAATTGTTTTATAAAATAAGCCACAATCGAGAGTAGCAAAGTGATAAGTGTTCCAAAAAGTGTAGCGATGATGTTGATATTTTCCATTGTGTTAAAAAATTAAAATCCTTTTTCCTTCTCCTTTGGAGAAGGTGTCCAAAGGACGGATGAGGATTTAGAATTGAAAATTATTTTCAATGATCATTGTATTGGTTTCAACTTTTGCCAATGCAACCAATTTTGGATAAATCATTTTGTAAGCTGCAACACTTTGAGAAACTTGGTAATTTCCATCAACAAACCCAAAACCAAAACCACAAAGCGGACAACCAGCAGTATCTTTTATGGTATTTCCGGTATGGATATAAACAAAGCTAAAGTTGGGTAAACCAGAAATCTCAATCATTCCTTGATGCAGCTTTCCAAATGCTTTTTTGTAATCCACATTTTTAGCTCCGTAAGTGTTCAATTTCAAATTAAAAACACCTTTTGGAATGGCAGTTTGAGAAGGGATTTTTACTTCTCTAATTTTATCCTCTAACAAATAGCATTGAAATATTCCGTTAATGTATAGCTGGCTCAATGTACTTTCTTTGCCCTGGGCTACTCTTATTATTTTGCTTTCCATAGTCTTGATAAATTTGAGATTAAACAAAAAATCCCTCACTTTTGGCGAGGGATTTTCGGAAGGTTTTTCTAAAAAGCATCCTCAACTTTCAAGCAGTTACCACTGGAAAACAAGTAGTAATTTGGTCCCACTTGTTGGTAGAACTCAATTCCGATGCACTGCAAAACGGTTGTGTTTACCGTTGGAAGAACTCCACCAGGTAAAGTTGCAACAATTGTAGTGGCAGGAACTGGAGCGTACAAATCCAAGAAAGGACTGTATTGAATGTCGTTTACCTCATTCAAAGCTGCATCCATAGGATCGTAGCTGTTTGTGGTAGCGTTGTATTCAAAATCACTCACTACTGAAAGAGAGGAAATCAAACGAAAGTGAGTTGCACCAGATGGAGCATTAACCAAATTCGCTGGATTAAAATCAGGAACTACAAACTCTCCGCTTTCTCTATCAACTGTATGAGTTAATGAGTAAGGAGCGTTGAAAATACCATTGAAAGAAGAGTTTTTGTCAAACTCAAAACCTTTTAAGTAATTTCTTTGTGTAGAGATTTCAATTTTACGGTAACCTCTGGCTTCCGTTTGGTCTTCAAGGTTGATTTTCTTCATTATAGAAGTCAATCTTCCAGTTACTTGGCTGTCCGCCATTTGTTTCATTACTTGAGACAAACCAGTTCGAACAGATTTCCCGGCTTTGGCACAAGCGCCAAATTCGTTCATATTCTCACGAGTTCTCTCAAATTCAGGAGCTGTGTTCACTTGGTCACCAGTTGGTCCACCAACCATTCCAGCGAAGTAGCCTTCCTGTCCTTTGATTTTGAAGTGTCGGATATCTCCAAGAGTTCCAAC
>JAGOFG010000249.1 GCA_017997335.1 Flavobacterium sp.
AAAAAGGCAAAGATATAGCGGATGACGGGTGTATGCTAACTGATAAACCCTATGTAACTGCTCCTAAAAAAATTAAAAATCAAAATGTACTCCAAAGTTTAATGACCATTGGAACTGATTGAAGCTTTGTTCTTTTAATGGGCTGCTAAAAAGATTCATTCCAGGCTCTACAAACAAATGAGTCGTTGGAAAAACTTTGTATTGAAAGGTGCTGGTTAATAAGGTTCCGTACACCATATCGTTGACTTGATTGCTTGCCCCAATGTATTGTCCATTCAGCAGGAATTGATTGTCCACTAATTTCCCAACAAAACCTCCTGTGTTGAGATGGATATTGGTTTTGTTTTTTTGAAACAGGACATAAGAAACGGTAAGCGGTAGTTCTACATACTTGAGATTTTGTGCTATATCCCCAGATGAAAAGGCCATTGGATTGAATGCCATTGACTTGGTTTGAGCAAGGAAAACATAGTCTGAATTGGTAGAAATAGTGTTTACATCTGATTTTTCTGCCACAATTACGCCATTGATTCCGGCTCCTTGTACCATTTGGTTGTTGTAGTAGGATACTCCTTTTAGTTGTTGTCCTAATTCGTTAAGTTTTAAACCTGAACCTACAGCCCATTTTTTATTCAATTTGTATTGTGTTGTTACACCATACGTTTTACCTTGTTGTGCTTGTCCTTTAGCTCCTAGAGTTTGTTGATTGCTCAAATTTTGAGATGTATTTACACCCGCTACTACTTGCATGGACCATTTTGATAGTGCTTCTTGCTTTTTATCTTTTTTCTCTTTTGGTTCTTTGTCTTCTCCTTTTGCTTTTTGTTCTAAGATTGCGAGCTCTTGTTGGATTTGCAATTGCTCATTAGTTTTGGCCTCAGTACTTGTTACCGCTACCACTGTGGTTTTGTCTGTGAACTTGTTCTCTAAGACAATTTCGTTTGATTTTTTAGTACTTGGTTGTTCATTTAGTGTCTTAGTACTCGACTTGCTTTCATTGGTAGCTGTATTAAAATCGACTTTTGAATTCGTTTGACCAGCATTTACTGTAGCCGCAATTGCAGCGCTATTTCCTTGCAATTGGCTATTGTTTTGGCTTGTATTGCTTTTTGAATGCTTATTGGCAAAAGGAGAAAGATTCTCTTCCTTGCCTGCATTCGCAACACTATTGTACGTTTGGTTGAGTCCATTGTTTTTGGAACCTTTGTTCGTTGGTACTCCAATTACTTTAGAATCCCTACTTGATGGAAGTGTTGGCAATGAATCATTGGTTACTGTAACAACGGCATTGTCTGTATTTGCATTTTTGGATGAATGGATTGGTGATGGTGCTGCTTTGTACACTGTTTTTGTAGCTTCTCCAGCTCCTACGCTATTTGGTAAAATATCTGGGCTGGTTTGAAAAAACAAATAGGCAGGAATCCCCATTCCTACCAACAAACTGGCCGCAGCAAACCACCACACCAAAGCTCTTTTTTTCTTTTTGGGTTTTTCCAATTCTTTTTCTATAGCATCCCAAAGTTCTGGTGGTGGGACACTAGAGAAATCTTCCATTGAAGAAAATAAATTTTCTATCTTTTCTTTTTTCATGCTGTTTTAGAATTAAATGCGGCTAAAATTCTTCTTTTCAGATGTGTTTTAGCACGATTCAAGTTTGATTTCGAAGTGCTTTCCGTAATGTTAAGCATAACCGAAATCTCTCTATGTTTTAGTTTTTCGAAAACATAAAGGTTAAAAACCAATCGGTATTGATCCGGTAAATCTTGTATGTATTCTAGTAATTTTTCTTCGCTAAGTGAAAGTTTATCTATTTCCTCTTCTTCAAAACTTTCGTCAATGGGGTCATCATATCCGTCTAATAAAAAAAGGTTTTTTCTGTTCTTTTTTAAGGTCTCGATGCATTTATAAATAAAAATTCTCTTTAACCATCCTTCAAAACTCCCTTCAAATTTAAACTGATACATTTTTTGATAAGCAATTACAAAAGCTTCTTGAAATACATCTTTGGCATCGTCTTCATTTTTCATGTACTTCAAACAAAGACCATAGAGAACAGGAGCGAACAACTGATAGATTTTCTGTTGCCCGACCCTGTCGTTTTCTATACACTTTTTAATAAGTATTTCTAAATTGTCTTTCAAATCGTCTTAAATAATACCTTTTGGAGGCAATACAGTTATACAAAAGTAACGTTATTCTTTTTGGCTAAGCAATACTAATTTAAAACGATTAATTCTTGGTCTTTAACGTCGCTATTTTTTCTTGAAGTCTTTTCTTGAAACTGATAACTGCTGAACTTTGATCTGTAGTATCATCATTATCCAAATATATTTTGGTCACTACACTTCCTTGATGCCATTCGAAATAAATTCCTCCTTGATCGTGTGAATCTGGTGTGCCAAAGGTTTTAGTTTGCCCTTTTAGACTCACAATTTCAGTAGGTATTCCACCAACAAAAGTTGAATAATCTTCTTTGTAAACCAAAGCATTAAAACCATATTTAGCCATATCATAATCATTATACACAACGTCCTTAAAGCGAAGCACTTTTTGTACATCCAAACGATAAAATTCTTGACATGCACTTCCTGAACAAGCACCTCTAAAGCTTCCTATAATTGCATATTCATTATTTTGTGCTACACGTTGCAAATACACTGGTTTTGATGTTTTAGGAATAGCAATAACGTCTTTAGGATAAGTAGCTCCTGGAGTTACAGGATCACCTGCCTTTGGTGCAATTTCATAAAACGAAACTACAACTTCACAATTTGTCTCTACCACAGACTGTATTTTTATAGCATAACCATTTGATGGTTTTTGTCCAGCAAAAAGGCCTACCAAACTTGTGGTAGTAAAATCAATGACAGCGGGAGGTGTACAAGGTTTGAAAGTAGCATTGAACTTTTCTTGAGAATTGATTATAATGGCTTTTGATTCTACTGTTTCAGTAATCAATGTGTTGCAAGTAGTAAAACTCTTAAAAGCTACATTTTGGGTATCCCCACAAGAAATTGAATCCGATTCAGAGTTTAAGGAACAAGAGGTAAGCCCTAATGCTATCGCGATAAAAAGAACTATTTTTTTCATTTTTAAATGTATTTAGTTTGTTTCTTTCATAGAGTAGGTTTGGAACAAAAGGTTGCGTTGAAAAACAAAAAATAAATATAATTAAGGAGATTTTTATACCACACAGAACAATAGCATTCGGCAGAGCCAAAAAAAGGCATATATTTTGATACTAAAAAACTTACTGTCAACAGCTTACAACTTATCACTATGCTAAAAAAAACAC
>JAGOFG010000250.1 GCA_017997335.1 Flavobacterium sp.
TGCAGCAGGCCATCTTTTACAGCCAAATTTCTCGGAGAAGTTTTCTTGAACTTAATTTTGCTTTTCCCTATGTTGATTTCCCGTTGCGCACCATCGGTTAAATATACAGCGTGCAAAGGAATTTGAGAAGAAAGTCCCAGAAGATACATTGCCATAACCCCTGTAGGTGCAATCCTGGCTTTATCTCGTTTGGCAATCTCTTTAGCAATCTGTTCTATACTTGGATAAACAATTCCTAAAAGCTTATCCTTTTTTGGGTTTAAATAAATTCCATGAGCCAGGCGAACGATAACCCCTTGCTCTTCCAATCGACGAAGGACTTGGCGGATATTTTCCGAAGTGCCAAATTTTTGAAAATCTTCTGCGAAAAATATTTTTCCCTTTGAAGACTTCCTTATCTTATTTTCTATTTGACTATGAGTATTTTGCGTCACTTTTTGAAAATTATTTGTCACAAATTTAGTAAATATTTGTGACAAATTGCTAGACATTTGCATCTTTTACTTAGTCTTGCTAGCTTTGCAACAGTAGCTACAAAGCTAGCAAGACTAAGTTGAACTAAACCTCCGGTAGCTTTTCCCATTCGCCGTTTTAGTAATTTTGTTTTTATTAACCCTTAAAAAACATATAAAATGGCTACAAAAAAAAATCTACTGAGGATTTAAGAACAAACAAATTCCTTAATCGTGCCTCGAGCGAAGTTAAAGGTTTTGCCGAACTCCTGCAACGCTTCGAAAGAAATATTTCCATCCTGGGCAGAAGCAAGCGTACCTTCGACAATTATTCCCGTCACGTTGCAGCCTTAGCGTTTCATTTCGGTAAAGTCCCTACCGAATTAAACCCGGAAGACATCAAAGATTACCTTTTTGAACTTCAAAAGCGATCAAAAACCCCTTCTCAGTCGTACTTTAAACATACCGTTTACGGACTGCGGTTTTTGCTGAAAACCGAAGGCTTGCCTTACAGCTACCTCCATCTTCCCGCGATTCCAAAAGTGAAAAAACTTCCCACTATTTTAAGCCGTGAAGAAATCTGGCGAATGCTTCAAAGTGCTGAACTCATGAAACACAAACTGCTCATTGGCCTGATCTACGGTTGCGGACTGCGCTGTATGGAAGTAAGGAATATCAAGCTTCACACCCAAAACGCTGCTCAATAAATGCCGGTGCTGCAAGGAGGGAAACCTGGTGACCATTGAGGTTTTCGGGCAGCGCAGTCCGCCGCAGGACTTTCTTTTCGTCACCCAACCTTTCTCTGCGAAATAACCTTTGCGGGTAAGGGAAGTTGTGCCCTACAGCCAATAAAACCCCGCAGAAACCACTTCCAAAGGCTACCAAACACCACAAAAAAAGCAGTCCTTCCGAAAAAACTGCTTTGCACCTCTAAATTCTAAAAACGACATCCCCATAAGAGGACCATCATACTGCTGAAAAGCCACCGGAGCTTCCGTTCAACGGGCTTTCATCTTCTGTCCTGCGGACAAGACGAAAGCTTAGTTATTGGTGGCAGTTTTATTGTTTCGGCTTCTTTGTCAAGTCAATATTAAAGTTTGCATTAATGATTAACCCGTTGTTATTTTGAAATACATTTTGACCGTTTATTTGTCTGCCGAACTGAACGGTTTGATTTAAATATCCGCCTTCAATTCTAATGTTTTTGTTAAAGCGATACCCAAGTAGAATTCCAATTCTATTCTGGTCAAAGATATTAGCATTTACATTTTCTCCAAATCCAACAAAAATTTCGTCATACAATGCAATGTAAGGTGTCTTGTCTTTTATTTCCTTTCCTTTTAAAGGCACTTGAAGTCTTACCATATATCGCATTCTGTTTAGTAGTGGAAATTCATCTTCCTTTTCTACGTTAGCTGAACTATATCGTCCAACAAATCTTTGCTCTAACATAAAACGGTGAGAAAAATCTACTATACCTTCCTTATGAGATAGTTGCACCATTTGAAATAATCTGTGTTCGGTAAAATCTCTACCAAGTCCGTTTATAGGTATTTCGCCATAGGGAAATGTTTCTATCCAAGCGTAACCTGCTCTAATCAATACTCTTGGATTGAGTTGGTAATTTACGCCAACTCTTAAAAGACTTTGTTGCCATTCTGTTATGTAATTATCCCTACGCCATTGATATTCGGTATGTAATCCAAATTTTTCTGACAATTTGAAAGTGCCAAAATAATTGTACCAACCAATATTTTCGTGGGTTTTTATACGATTATTTTGACCTGTAACATTATTACTAATGAAACAAGTCAAAACAAGTATAATCAATAAATTTCTATTCATTTTATTTTACAAATTCAAGTGTTCCATCCGTTAAACGATAAAATGCACCTACAATTTTGATTTCGCCTTTGTCTTCCATTTCTTTCAAAATAGGACTTTTTTCTCTAATTTGTTGCATAGCATATTTCACATTGTTTTCACAAACGTGTTTCACAAATTCATCATTCTTTGAAGTTTTTTCTCCTGCAAAATCTTGGCTCATTACCACAGCTGGTTTTATTTTAGCAAGCATAGCAGTAATATTGCCTAATTTTACGTCATCAATTGCACCTTTAACAGCACCACAATGTTGATGTCCCAAAACAAAAATTAATTTTGCACCTGCAACTTTACAAGCAAACTCCATACTTCCTAAAAGGTCTTCATTTACAAAGTTTCCTGCAACTCTGCCTACAAAAATGTCGCCTAAACCTTGGTCAAAAACGTCTTCAACTGGCACACGACTGTCTAAACAACTTAAAACAACTGCTTTGGGAAATTGTCCTAGTGCTGATTTACGAGCCTGTTCGCTATGGTCTCTTTGAGTTGTTGTACCTGACTGAAAGCGTTTATTGCCATCCATAAAATCTTTAAGTACTTCGTCTGGTGTCAAAGCAGCTTGTTGCTCTTTGGTCATAACGTGTTTAATTATTTGTGCATTTTCAGTTTTTGTTTCTGCCGAAGGTCCATTATGAGTTTCCTGCTTTGTTCCTTGGTTACAAGAAAATAGAGTTAGTGATACTAACGCTGTTATCAAAATTTTTGTGTACATTAATTAATTTGTTTTTTTGTTGCCTACTTTTTAATACGGTGTTCGGCTTGTCCGTTTTATGTTTAACAATCGTTTGCTTGACTTGTTAGGGTGTCTGCGAAAATTGCCACTAACGTTTTGGGGCTTTGCGATGGTGGGGCAATCGAAGCACAAATCTTCAATTTTGCACAGAAGTTCAATCGAAGAAATACCGTTGAACTTTGTACTTTTGCCCCACTATTGCAAAACCCTTGTTGTA
>JAGOFG010000085.1 GCA_017997335.1 Flavobacterium sp.
AACACCTTGGCAGACATTGCTTTTTAAAAATTAACCGCAAATTCACAAATTTTAATTAGGTTTTAAAATTTGCGAATTTGCGGTTCTTTGTTATACTTTCAGTTGCCGTTTTGGTTCTTGAAAGTTTATTTAGTGGTCAGAGAAAATTAAAAAATCAATTTATACCCAACAAAAAACAGCATCATTGCTATGGCATTTCTTAGCAATAAATCAGGAACTTTTCCACTGAGCATACTGCCTATATATATCCCTGGTAGAGAGCCCATTAATAATTGCACTAATAGTCCATAGTCCATATTACCCATCGATGCGTGACCAAAGCCAGCCACTAGCGTTAAAGGAACGGCGTGTGCAATTTCTGTACCTACCAATTTTGGAGTAGGTAAAAGTGGATACAAAAAAAACAGGGTTACAGTTCCTAGGGCACCAGCACCAATAGACGTCAATGTCACTGTTGCACCTAGCATCACTCCAATAGCTACAGTTAGAAAATTTTGAGTCTTGCTTTCACTATGAAATTTATCTCCCGCGTGTTTTTGAGAAAATACCAATAATTTCTTTTTGAAAATTATCGCAATAGAGGTGAACAATAACGCCCAGCCTAGACTGTATTTGATGATGCTATTCAGTCCCGAAATATCAGCCTTAAAACTTTCTAAAATCCATAAGGTTACAGCAGCAGCAGGTAAACTTCCTAGCGAAAGCCATCCCACAATGGTCCAATTGATATTGCTTTTTTTATTGTGAACAAATATCCCTCCCATTTTGGTAAAAGCCGCATACAATAAATCAGTTCCTACAGCAGTTGTTGGAGGAATACCAAACCAAAGCAAAATAGGAGTCATCAATGACCCACCACCAACACCGGTCATTCCGACCACAAAACCTACGACTAAACCTGCAATTACAAATCCTATATGAAAATCCATTGAAACTTTTTTTTGCAAATGTAAAACAATTTTATAATAATCCTATGGATTAAGTAGAATTAAATTTTTTCGGAGCACGAATTGTTCTTTTTCATCACGTCTCCTCCCGTGATTCGCTATATCTTTGTTATCTCGTTTAAAAAAACGAGACAACAAAGGATGCCGCTACTCCCGGGGCTATAACAGAAGTATATTTATTCAATTCACTTTTTTATTCTTTTAATTACTCTTAAATCTTTTAATTGCTTAATTGACTGGGTTTTTTGATAAAAAACTCAGCCTTATTTTTTTTAAAATAAATTTTGTGTTTTAGAAAATAATAGTACTTTTGCAAAGTAATCTACAAAGCCGATAGGGTAATAGATTTTTAAATTAAAAAATATGAGTGCTTTACTAGTAGAAGAGTTAATACAAAGAACCAAAAACCTTTCCATCGAGGAAACTTTAGCTTTTTTGGCTAATGAATTTTCTGAAAAAGTAGTTTTTTCGACTTCTTTTGGGCAAGAAGACCAAGTAATCACGGCTTTAATTGCAACCAATGAATTGCCGATAAAAATATTTACCCTCGATACTGGAAGGTTGTTTCAAGAAACTTACGATGTTTTTCATAAGACGCTAAAGAAATACAAAGTGACTATTCAGACTTTATATCCAGAAACGAGTCAAGTAGAGCAATTGTTAAATACAAAAGGACCCAATAGCTTTTACGAGTCGGTAGAAAACAGAAAAGAGTGCTGCTTCATTCGAAAAGTGGTGCCGTTGAAAAAAGGATTAGCGGGTAATAAAGTTTGGATTACAGGGTTGAGAGCAGAGCAATCTGAAAATAGAAATGATTTAGCCCTTTTTGAATACGATGCCCATTTTGATATCATCAAATTCAATCCTCTACTCAAATGGACTTTGGCTGAGGTGCAAAAATATATTGATGACAATAATGTGCCACAAAACAGCTTGCACAAGAAAGGGTTTATAAGCATAGGTTGCGCGCCTTGTACACGAGCCATAGTAGAAGGAGAAGACATCAGGGCTGGAAGATGGTCTTGGGAATCCAGTCACAAAGAATGTGGGTTGCACCAAAAATAGAAGGCAGATATTAGAAAATAGAATAAAGAGAATAGAAAAAAACAATAATAGTGGTAAGATTTTAGTCGAGGTTGCAACAACCTTTCACTTTAAACTTTAAACTCTTAAACTAAAAATAATGAGTTCAGTATTAAAAACAAATGCTTTAGAAAGCGAAGCTATTTACATATTCAGAGAAGTGATTTCTCAATTTGACCGACCTGTTTTGCTTTTTTCAGGAGGAAAAGATTCGATTACACTAGTGCGTTTGGCACAAAAAGCCTTTTTTCCAGCCAAAATTCCTTTTCCGTTGTTGCACGTAGATACGGGACATAATTTTCCAGAAACCATTGAGTTTAGAGATAAATTGGTGGCAGAATTAGGTTTAGAATTAATCGTTCGCAATGTTCAGGATGCTATTGATGAAGGTAAAGTAATAGAAGAAACAGGAAAGTATTCTAGTAGAAATACACTGCAAACGACAACACTTTTGGATGCCATCGAAGAATTTAAATTCGATGCTTGTATTGGTGGAGCACGTAGAGACGAGGAAAAGGCCAGAGCCAAAGAGCGTATTTTCTCAGTTCGTGATGATTTTGGTCAATGGGATGAAAAAAACCAACGTCCGGAATTGTTTGATTTGTTGAATGGTAAAATCGAAAATGGTCAAAACGTACGTGTTTTTCCAATTTCAAACTGGACCGAATTGGATGTTTGGAGTTATATCGAACAAGAACAAATCGAGATTCCATCTATTTATTTTTCACACAAAAGAAAAGTTTTTTTGAGAGACGGTTTAATTTGGTCACACTCTCCTTATGTGTACCAAGAAGAAGACGAACAAATCGAAGAACGAATTGTTCGCTTCAGAACCGTTGGTGATATGAGTTGTACCGCCGCAGTAGAGTCGTATGCAGCCACTATTGCTGAAGTAGTTGGAGAAATTCGTTCTTCTACCATTTCAGAAAGAGGTGCCAGAATCGATGACAAACGTTCGGAAGCCGCTATGGAAAAAAGAAAACAACAAGGGTACTTTTAAGAGTTTATGGTTTTTAGTTTATAGTTTATGGAAATGTCCTTTTACTCTAAACAACAAACAATAAACAACAAACAATAAACAAAACAAGAATGGAAGTTTTAAAAATAGCAACAGCAGGAAGTGTAGACGACGGAAAAAGTACGTTAATCGGAAGATTATTATACGATACACAATCCTTGACTACCGATAAAATTGAAGCAATAGAAAAAAGCAGCAAGCAAAAAGGATACGATTACCTAGATTTTTCTTTGGCTACTGATGGTTTGGTGGCTGAGAGAGAGCAAGGAATTACAATAGACGTAGCGCATATTTATTTTTCGACTGCCAAAAAAAGTTACATCATTGCTGATACGCCGGGTCACGTAGAATATACCCGTAATATGGTAACAGGCGCTTCGACTTCGCAAGTATCTATCATTTTGATTGATGCTCGAAAAGGAGTAATTGAGCAAACGTACCGTCACTTTTTTATCAATAATTTATTGAGAGTAAAAGATGTGATTGTTGCGATTAATAAAATGGATTTAGTTGATTACTCAGAAGAAGTTTTCAATAAAATCAAAGCCGATTTTCAGGCATTAAATGCAAAAAGCGCTTACAAAGAACAAAACGTAAGTTACATTCCGTTGAGTGCTTTAACTGGAGATAATGTGGTAGAAACATTAGGAAAAATGCCTTGGTACACAGGTCAGACTATCCTTCAGCATTTAGAAGGTTTAGAGCCAGAAGATATTTACGATAACGGACAAGCACGTTTCCCTGTTCAAACGGTTATTCGTCCAAAAACGGAAGAATACCACGATTTTAGAGGATATGCTGGTAAATTATATGGAAATTCTATTAAAGTTGGAGATGCAGTAACCGTTTTGCCTTCTTTGACTGAATCTACAGTAACAAATATTCACTTTTTCGATCAGCAGTTCGATGAGGCAGGTGCAGGATCTTCTATCACGATTGAATTGGAAAATGACATCAATGTAACGAGAGGTGATATGATTGTAAAATCAAATGAGCTTCCTAAAGTAGAAAAAGATATTACAACAACAGTTTGCTGGATGGACAGTAAAAAGTTAGTTGCAGGTGCTAAATATTTTGTACAACACAATACAAACAGAGTTTTGGCGAAAATTGACAGTGTGAAAAATGTAATTGCAACTGATTATTCTGGAACTGCTCCAGCATCACAATTGTCAATTAATGAAATTGGAGAAGTTACTATTAAGTTAAGCAAAGCCATTTATTTTGATGCCTATAATGACAACAAATCAAATGGAGCTTTTATCTTAATTGATGCAACAACTAATACAACAGCAGGAGTAGGTTTTATTAAATAGTTGATTGTTGATGGTTTTTTGTTGATAGTAAAGCAACCAACAACCAACAACTAACAACCAACAACTAAAAAGAAATGGAAAGTTTTAGAACAGAAATAGAAAACCCGATAGTTCAAAAAGAGATTATCGATTTAGAGAAAAAGATTTACTCGTTCCGTAACGGACAAATCGATGATGAGCGTTTTCGCAGTCTTCGTTTAGCGCGTGGAATTTATGGACAACGTCAGGAAGGTGTTCAAATGATCCGTATCAAACTGCCTTACGGTAAAGTGACCAGCGAACAATTGAAAAGAATCACTGAAGTATCTGATAAATACTCTACAGGACGTCTGCATATCACTACACGTCAGGATATTCAGATTCACTACGTGAGTCTGGACAGAACTCCTGAACTTTGGTCTGAATTGGCCAAAGACGATATTACATTGCGTGAAGCTTGTGGGAACACAGTACGTAACATCACTGGAAGCGAATTGGCAGGTGTAGATGTAAATGAGCCATTCGATGTTTCGCCTTATGCACACGGAATGTTCCAGTATTTATTAAGAAATCCTATCTGTCAGGAAATGGGACGTAAATTCAAAATTTCGTTCTCATCATCTGATGAAGATACTGCTTTGAGTTACTTGCATGATTTAGGATTTATTCCAAAAATTAAAGACGGACAAAAAGGGTTTAAAGTAGTTTTTGGTGGAGGCTTAGGTTCACAGCCTGCTCACGCCGAATTACTTTCAGAATTTATTCCGGTTAACCAAATCGTTCCAACTGCAGAAGGAATCATCCGTATTTTTGACAGATACGGTGAGCGTGCCAAAAGAATGAAAGCTCGTATGAAGTTTTTGATCAAAGAAATCGGAAAAGATGTTTTCCTTGATTTGGTTGAAAAAGAGAAAAAAGCAATCGCTTTTGAAACATACGAAATAGATACAACTGCTTTCGATGGACCAATTACTGCGCCATTATTAGAAGTACCGCAAGTTACTATTGACGATGCTACAGCTTACGAAGCTTGGAAAGCATCAAATGTTATTGCTCAAAAGCAAGCAGGTTATTTTGCTATCGGAATTAAAGTTCTTTTAGGAGATTTTTATACTGACAAAGCAAGATTATTAGCTGATTTGATTAAAAATTATGGAGCTAATGAACTGCGTTTTTCATTGCGTCAGAATATTGTAATCCGTAACATAAAAGAAGAGAATTTACCTTTCTTTTATCAGGAATTAGCCAAATTGGATATGGTAGCTTTAGGTTACAATACTATTGGCGATATCACCGCTTGTCCAGGTACAGATACTTGTAACTTAGGAATTGCAAGCAGTACTGGAATTGCTGATGAGTTAGAAAAAGTTATCAAAGCAGAATACCCAAAATATAGCAACAACCAAGAAATTGAAATCAAAATCAGTGGTTGTATGAATGCCTGCGGACAGCACAATATGTCAGCTATTGGTTTCCAAGGAATGTCTATCAACTCAGGAAAATTGGTAGCGCCAGCGTTACAGGTTTTGTTAGGAGGAGGTCGTTTAGGAAATGGAGAAGGACGTTTTGCTGATAAAGTAATCAAAATCCCAAGCCGTAGAGGACCAGATGCTTTGCGATTGATTTTGAATGATTTTGAAGCCAATGCCAACGGTCAGTCATTTTTGAATTATTACGATGCTAAAGGAGAGAAATATTTCTATGAGTTTTTAAAACCATTATCAGATGTAACCAATTTGACCGAAGCTGATTTTGTAGATTGGGGCAACGCAGATAATTATGTAAAAGCGGTTGGAGTTGGAGAATGTGCTGGTGTTGTAATTGATTTAGTAGCGACTTTATTATATGAAGCCAAAGATAAATTGACGTTTGCACAAGAAGCTTTCGAGGATAAAAAATGGTCGGATGCAATTTATTTGGCCTACGCTGGATTTGTAAATGGAGCTAAAGCTTTGTTATTAGCCGAAAATCAAAAAACAAATCATCACGCAGGAATCATCGATTTGTTTGATACTGTTTTTGTGGAGACGAATAAAATACAATTAGCCACCTCTTTTAAAGAATTGGTATATAAAATAAGAGAAAACGAACCATCTGAAACTTTTGCCAAAGAATACATTGCGACCGCAATTGCGTTTTTTGAAACGATTGAAACATACAGAGCACTAGATTTATCAAAAGCATAAAAGCGGAAGCGTATGAGCTATAAAATAACAAGTACCAATTCTTCCTCCCTCCCTTTTGGGGAGGGCCGGGGTGGGGCTCCTAAAGTTACTTTAGTAGGAGCAGGCCCAGGTGACCCAGACCTTTTGACTATAAAAGGGGTAAAAGCTTTGGCTGAAGCTGATGTCGTTTTGTATGATGCTTTGGCTAACGAAGAGCTAATGGAGTTTGCGCCAAAGTCTTCAATAAAAATATTTGTAGGTAAACGCAAAGGAAGTCACGCCTATTCGCAAGGGCAAATCAATCAGTTAATCGTTGATAATGCCTTGACTTACGGTCACGTTGTTCGATTAAAAGGAGGTGACCCCTTTATTTTTGGACGTGGAAGTGAAGAAATTGAGCACGCTGAAAGCTTTGGAATTCCTACCTTTGTCGTTCCAGGTATTTCATCATCAATTGCAGTTCCTGCTTATCAGGGTATTTCGTTGACAAAACGTGGTGTTTCAGAGAGCTTTTGGGTAATTACTGGCACAACATCGGCAAGAAAATTATCAGATGATGTTCAGCTAGCAGCCAAATCAACGGCAACGGTAGTGATTTTAATGGGAATGAGTAAATTGGCGCAAATCGTGGCGCTATTTCAAGAGGAAAGCAAAGGTGAAACACCGATTGCCATCATTCAAAACGGAACGACTCCTGAAGAAAGAATTGGAGTAGGAACGATTGATACGATAGAAGCTGTTGTAGCAGCACATAATTTGAGTAATCCAGCCATCATTGTAATCGGCGAAGTGGTAAAAGAAAGCAATAAATTAAAAGGATTTTACGAAGAATTTATCGTAGCGTCAGGTCGCGACCTGACCTAAATAAGCAAAAACCGTCAGGTTTTAACCTGACCCAACAAAATAAACAATGGAAAGAAACGAATTATACCCCGTATTTTTAAAACTACATCAATTAAATGTATTGATTGTAGGTGGCGGAAATGTGGGTTTAGAAAAGTTGTCTTTTATGTTGAAATCGAGCCCAAATGCGAATGTTGAAGTGGTCGCACCGCGATTTCTTCCCGAGTTGGAAGCTTTGGCTGAAAAACATCCTTCAGTAAAATTGACGCCCAAAAAATTCAATCGTTGGATGCTTCGAAAGCGTAATTTAGTAATTGCTTGCACCGATGATTTGAAGGTAAACAAGCGTGTGTATGATTTGTCCAGAAAGCGTTATTTGATTTGTAATATTGCCGATACACCCGATTTATGCGATTATTATTTGGGTGGAATTGTGACCAAAGGCAATGTGAAAATCGCAATTTCAACCAACGGAAAATCACCGACAACCGCCAAACGATTGCGTGAATTTTTTGAAGAGGTCATTCCAGAAGATGTGAATAAAATGGTCGAAAATTTGAATGAATATCGCAAAACGTTGAAAGGAAATTTTGAAGAAAAGGTGCAGCGAATGAACGAAATCACCGAGGCATTAAAAAATAATAAATAATACCGTAGGGACAGGTCGCGACCTGTTCTTCATCACAATAAAAAAAACACCCAAGTGATATTTATCACGAATCCTCAAATGAATTAATCGTTTATTTGAACACCGTACGGACCGGTCGCGACCTGTAAGTACAAAAGAAAAAAAAGGAAGTAATAAGTATAAATAAAAAAAATGGTTAAAACAGATATATTAATAATAGGAGCAGGACCCACAGGGCTTTTTGCGGTTTTCGAAGCGGGATTATTAAAATTAAAATGTCATATTTTGGATGCCTTGCCACAGCCAGGAGGGCAATTATCAGAATTGTATCCTAAGAAACCAATCTACGACATACCGGGGTTCCCGGAAGTATTAGCAGGTGATTTGATTGATGGATTAATGGAACAAATCAAGCAATTCGAGCCAGGATTTACCCTAGGAGAACGTGCCGAAACCATCGAAAAACAAGAAGATGGTAGCTTTATTGTAACTTCTAACAAAGGGAAAAAATTCCACGCTCCAGTTATTGCTATTGCAGGAGGCTTAGGAAGTTTTGAACCAAGAAAACCTTTAATCGAAGACATTGAGTTTTACGAAGACAAGGGAATCAAATACTTCATCAAGAATCCAGAAAAATTCCGCGATAAGAGAGTCGTGATTGCTGGAGGAGGAGATTCTGCTTTAGACTGGAGTATTTTCTTGTCGAATGTAGCATCAGAGGTAACTTTGATTCACCGTCGTAACGAATTCCGTGGCGCATTAGATTCTGTAGAGAAAGTACAAGAATTAAAATCTGCTGGAAAAATCAGATTGATAACTCCAGGTGAGGTAGTAGGCTTAAATGGTGCCGAACACATCGAATCTGTAGTGGTTGAAGATGACAAAGGCGCTAAGCAAACCATCGCTACCGACTATTTTATTCCACTTTTCGGATTGACTCCAAAATTAGGACCTATCGGCGATTGGGGATTAGAAATCGAAAAAAATGCCATCAAAGTAAACAATGCTTTAGATTATCAAACCAACATTCCTGGGATTTTCGCGATTGGTGACGTAAACACCTATCCAGGAAAATTAAAATTGATTCTTTGCGGATTCCACGAAGCCACGTTAATGTGTCAAGCGGCTTACCAAATTATCAATCCAGGTAAAAAATATGTGATGAAATACACCACCGTTTCAGGTGTTGATGGATTCGACGGTACTCGTAAAGAAGCGCCAAAAGCAGTGGTGAAAGCTATTGTATAGTTTCGTTTATTCCGTTTAAAGGTTTAAATTGTTTAAAAGTTTAAGTGAAGCGTCAATTCGGCGACAATCTTAAACAACTTTAAACAATTTAAGCCTTTTTTTAAACTTTTAAACTTCTAAAAAAACACTTGCAATTGTTAGCGTTATGTCGTTACTTTGCACCGTTCCTATTTTTATTGAAAGTTATCACGAAAGGCGGAGGGAAAAGACCCGATGAAACCTTAGCAACCCTTTACTTTTTTAAAGAAGGTGCTACATTCTACCAAGCATAGCGCGGATAGATAACAACAAAATACAGACTCGTATTTTTTCAAACCCCTTTCCCGATACATTTTTAAATAATTGAATGAGCGCATCATTGGGGCTTTTTTGCCATCAACGTTCCCGCTATCCGTTACAATCTTGTATGCCGAACCCCGGCACACAAGGATTTACACTGCTATCGGGGCTAAAGAGCCTCAAATAGTGAATATTTGGAAATAGTAATAAAGCTTTGCGCCCTTGCGACTTAGCGGTTTAAAATAAAGTATGTCAACAATACAAGAAGAAATTAAAAAAAGAATTCTCGTGCTCGACGGAGCGATGGGAACCATGTTGCAACGCTACAATTTCTCCGAAGAAGATTTTCGTGGCGAACGATTCAAAGATTTTCCACATCCGTTAAAAGGGAACAATGATTTATTGTCCCTCACGCAACCACAGGCCATCAAAGCCGTGCACGCCGCCTATTTTGAGGCAGGAGCCGATATTGTAGAAACCAATACCTTCTCAGGAACCACCATCGGAATGGCCGATTATCACTTAGAGGATTTGGTATACGAACTCAACTTCGAATCCGCTAAACTAGCCCGAGAAGTAGCCGATGAATTCACTGCCAAAAATCCAGACCAACCGCGTTTCGTAGCGGGTTCCATCGGACCCACGAACAGAACCGCAAGTATGTCACCCGATGTGAATGACCCAGGATATCGTGCTGTAACTTTTGATGATTTACGTATCGCTTACAAACAACAAGTCGAAGCCTTGTTGGATGGAGGTTCTGACATTCTTTTGGTAGAAACCATTTTCGATACCTTGAATGCCAAAGCCGCACTTTTTGCCATCGAAGAAGTCAAAGAAGAACGCAACATCGATGTGCCGATTATGGTTTCTGGAACCATCACCGATGCTTCAGGAAGAACCCTTTCTGGACAAACCGTTGAGGCTTTCTTGATTTCGGTTTCGCACATTCCGTTGTTGAGTGTAGGATTCAATTGCGCTTTGGGAGCCGATTTGCTCAAGCCGTATTTACAAACTTTGTCGCATAACACCTCCTTCAATATTTCGGCCCATCCTAATGCAGG
>JAGOFG010000086.1 GCA_017997335.1 Flavobacterium sp.
AATCCTATGAAAGAAAATACAATTTTATCCCCTTTTTTAACATTGGATAATTTATATTTACCATCAAAATCGGTAGACACACCGTTTGCTGCTCCTTGTATATTTACATTGGCTCCTGGTATTGGTTGTCCTGTTGCTTTTTCAACAACAGACCCCGTAACAGTATTCTGAGCCAGAATGCTGAATGGTAGGAGTAGCAATAAAAATAACAACTTTTTATAAATTGTTTTCATACTTTTTGTTTAAATTAATGTTTAATTTTGGTTTTTAGTTAAGCTTTTGTTTTACTTCGAATTTCAAAATTAACATAATATTAATATCGCTGACATGACAAAAATCAGTTTGGTTTACGAAAACGTGATAGTGTTGAAAACTTTGAGGTTTATTTATTATTTTTAACTAAAAATTGCCAGAATCAAAAAAAAATATCGCAACAAATACGATACTCTTTTTTTAAAAATAACTAAAATGAAGAAAAAAGTAACATTAAAGCAAATTGCCAAAGAACTAGATGTCTCCATTTCAACTGTTTCAAAATCACTACGTAACAGCTTAGAGATTGGAGAAGAAACACGCCTTAAAGTGCAAGCTTTTGCCAAGTTCTATAATTACAAACCCAACAACATAGCCCTTAGCTTAAAAAACAGAAGAACCAAAACCATTGGCATCATTATTCCAGAAATTGTACATTATTTCTTTTCTACTGTTATTAATGGTATTGAACAAGTGGCCAACGAAAAAGGATACAGTGTAATTATTTGTTTATCGGATGACACGTTTGATAAAGAAGTAATGAACATGGAACTTTTGGCACATGGAAGTACAGATGGCTTCATTATGTCTTTATCTAAAGAAACACAATACAAAAAAGATTTCCATCATATCACCGAAGTAATCGACCAAGGAATGCCAGTGGTAATGTTTGACAGAATAACTGATGAAGTAAACTGCGACAAAGTAATTATTGACGACAAAAAAGCCGCCTACGAAGCAGTACAGTACCTAATCAACCAAGGAAGAAAAAAAATCGCATTAGTAACTACTGTAGATTATGTAAGTGTAGGTAAACTAAGAACCGATGGTTACATCAAAGCTTTACAAGACAACAACATTGCTTTTGACGAAAACCTTATCATAAAAATAGAAGATGTAGATACTTGCGAAATTACTATTAGCAAATTATTAGCTGATAAAGTAATAGATGCTGTATTTGCGGTTAATGAACTTTTTGCTGTTACAATCCTAAAAACAGCCCACAAAATGAATTTGATTGTCCCAAAAGATCTTGCTATAATCGCATTTACTGATGGTATCATATCAAAATATTCCACTCCAACCATAACTACTGTAAGTCAAAGTGGTATTAAAATGGGCAAAAAAGCAGCAGAAATTCTTATAGCAAGATTAGAATCTGAAGAAGATGATAACGATGAAGAAATCTACAAAACAGAAATCATTGAGACCCATTTAATCGAAAGAGAATCCACTGATTAATTTGATGATTTATCAACAAAAAACGTTGGAGTACTAATTATTTACTTGAGAAGTAAATCCTCAAGTAAATAATTCTCTATATTTACACAAGTCAAAACTTTTTTTTTACTTCGAAAATCAAGCAAAGTTTTGTTATTTCTACTTACGCTAACTTTTTGTTTTTTTCATAACAAAATGTTCGCTGTACTTTCCATAATCAACCAAACCTTGCTTATACAAGCAAAACAAATTTATTTTTTTTGTAACTTTCACGATTCTAACGAATTAAGAAAGAACATCTATTTAAATGAGTTATAGAATATTCATTTGATATGTGTATTAATTCTAATGGTAACTCTTAATTTTTAACAGCGCTATAATCTGTAAAAAATAGATTTTTAGCTTTTATTGAAATTAAGCAATCCATTAAAAATGAAATGCAATAGCAAAAATTCTTTCTCATAATCTAGATTTATAACTGGAATATTTTTGTACAACACAGCATTAGACATCAACAAACATAAGTGTTTGTAATATTTAAACTTTATAATATGGATCATATAGAAAAACCAAAATTAAGTTTTTGGCAAATTTGGAATCTAAGTTTTGGATTTTTAGGAGTACAAATTGGTTATTCACTACAAAACGGAAATACCAGCAGAATTCTAGAAGCTTTAGGAGCAGATGTCCACAGTATTGGATACTTTTGGTTAGCAGCACCTCTTGCGGGATTAATTGTACAACCTATTATTGGCCTTTCAAGTGATAAAACTTGGACAAGACTTGGACGAAGAATCCCATTTATATTTTTTGGAGCAATAGTATCGGCACTTGCTATGTTTTTTATGCCTAATGCTGAGTATTTTGCCTATTTATTACCACCGTTATTTTTTGGTGGATTAATGTTGTTGTTAATGGACACTTCCTTTAATGTGACCATGCAACCCTTTAGAGCTTTAGTTGGAGATATGGTCAATGACGACCAACGCAACTTAGGCTACTCACTACAAAGTGCTTTAATTAATTTTGGAGCCGTTTTTGGATCATTACTACCATGGATTTTGACTAAATCTGGTATTGCAAATGTTCCTGCACCTGGAGAAAAGGTAGCAGATTCAGTAATTTGGTCTTTTTATATTGGAGGCGCAATCTTATTATTAAGCGTACTATGGACCGTGTTCAAAACAAAGGAATACGCACCAAAAGAACATGCACTTTATAACAAAATTGATTTAGACGCTGAAGTTAAAAAAGAAAAAACAAACATCATTAAATTAATAACTACTGCTCCAAAAATCTTTTGGCAACTTGGATTCGTTCAATTCTTTTCATGGTTTGCCTTGTTCTTAATGTGGGTATATACCACAAGAGCCATTGCTAATCAAGTTTGGGGACCAGATGCACTCGATGCTAAATCGATAGGATTTAATGAAGCTGGAGATTGGACAGGAGTTTTATTTGCTTTTTACAGCGCAATTGCCGCTATTTATTCGCTACTTATCCCATCTATTGCAAAATCTATTGGTCGTAAAAAAACCTACTCTTTCTCATTATTGATGGGAGGTTTAGGATTAATATCCATGTTTTTAATAGAAGATAAAAATCTCTTACTCTTATCTATGATTGGTGTAGGATTTGCTTGGGCAGCTATTTTAGCTATGCCTTATGCAATGTTGTCCGGTTCGTTACCTGCTGACAAAATGGGAGTTTACATGGGCTTATTCAATGCCACTATTACTTTGCCACAGATTGCTGCTGGATTATTAGGAAGTACTTTAATCGCTCTTTTTGGCGGTTTCCCAATGGCTATAATTGTTATTGCTGGTGCTTCAATGTTGATTGCTGGTTTGGGTGTTATTTTCATTAAAGAAAAAACAACCAACCAATAAAATTATTTTAAAATGAAAATTAAAAAAGGATTTATTTTCGATTTAGATGGTGTTATAGTAGACACTGCAAAATACCATTATTTGGCTTGGAAGAAAATTGCAGACAGCCTAAATATCGAATTTACGCATGAGCACAATGAACTATTAAAAGGAGTTAGCCGTGTACGTTCATTAGACATTATTCTAGAACTTGGAAGTGTTGAAGCTTCTCAAGAACAAAAAGACCAATGGTTAGTTCAAAAAAATGAGGAATACTTGTCCTATCTTGTAGATATGGATCAAAGTGAAATTCTTCCGGGAGTTTTACCTGTCTTAGACTATTTAAAAGCAAACGAACAACTTATCGCATTAGGTTCTGCAAGTAAAAACGCTAGACCTATCTTAGAAAAAACAGGCATTCTATCTTACTTTGATGCCATAGTTGATGGTAATGATGTTTCGAACGCAAAACCAGATCCAGAAGTGTTTTTGATTGCAGCGCAACAATTAAATACTTCTCCAAATGACGCTATCGTTTTTGAAGATTCTGTAGCTGGAATTCAGGCTGCAAATATTGCAAATATGACTAGTATCGGAATCGGTGATGCTACTGTTCTTCATGAAGCACAACATAATTTCAAAGATTTCACCTTCATTGGTACTTCATTTTTGAATGAATTGGTCGAAAAATAAAAAATCCTTTTGACTTTTGAAAAGTCTAATAATTATAGAAATTAAAATAAATTAAAGAAAATGAACCAAGATTATATAAAACCAGACAATTGGTCCATCATTGAAGAAGAATTTGATGTAGAAAGAGTTAAGTCGTCGGAAAGTCTTTTCAGTATAGGAAATGGCGCAATGGGACAAAGAGCCAATTTTGAGGAAAGCTATTCTGGGCCAACTTTTCAAGGAAGCTACATAGCAGGTATATACTATCCAGACAAAACAAAAGTAGGATGGTGGAAAAATGGGTATCCAAAATATTTTGCAAAAGTATTGAATGCACCCAATTGGATTGGAATTGACATTGAAGTTAATGGTGAAAATTTTGATTTGTTTACTTGCACTCAAGTAAAAAATTTCAAAAGAGAATTGAACATGAAAGAAGGTTGGTACAACCGTTCTTTTGAAGCAACTTTAGCTAATGGTACTGAAATTGCAGTAAATGTTCGCCGATTTTTGAGTATTACTCTAGACGAAGTTGGATTTATTAATTATGAAATTACACCGTTAAACAAAGACGCAAAAATTGTTTACAAACCCTACATAGACGCAGGAATTACTAACGAAGACACCAACTGGGAAGAAAAATTCTGGGAGCCTTTAGAAGTAAAAAAAGCAGCAAATGAAGCTTTTGTTACTGCGCAAACCTTCAAGACACATTTTAAAGTAACAACTTTTATGCATAACACTGTTTTAATTAATGGTGTAGCATCTCACATATCTCCAACATCAATAGAATCTGGTACTGATAAAGTACAATATACTTATGAGACTATTGTAGCTAAAGGTACTGTATCATCTATTCAAAAAATTGGAGGATATGCTGTTTCCTTAAATCATAAAAATACACAATCTGCTGCTGAAAAAATCATTCACGAAGCATTAGCAAAAGGATATGAGACTTTATTAGAAGAACAAAAAGATGCTTGGGCAAAAATCTGGGAAATGTCAGATATTACCATTGCTGGAGATGTTAAAGCACAACAAGGGATTCGATTCAATATTTTCCAACTGAATCAAACTTACTTAGGTAAAGATTCTCGACTAAATATTGGTCCAAAAGGATTTACTGGAGAAAAATATGGTGGATCAACGTATTGGGATACTGAAGCGTATTGTATTCCGTTTTATATGGCAACCAAAGACCAAGAAGTTGCGCGTAACTTATTGACGTATCGTTACAACCAATTGGACAAAGCCATTGAAAATGCTAAAGACAATTTAGGATTCAAAAACGGTGCTGCCTTGTATCCAATGGTTACTATGAATGGTGAAGAATGCCATAACGAATGGGAAATTACACACGAAGAAATTCACCGTAATGGAGCCATCGCTTTTGCTATATTTAACTATTACAGATATACTGGAGATTATTCTTATATCCCAGAAAAAGGATTAGAAGTATTAATTGGTATCGCACGTTTTTGGCACCAAAGAGCCTCGTTCTCTAAAGACAAAAACCAATTCGTTATTCTAGGAGTAACTGGACCTAACGAATACGAGAACAACATCAATAATAACTTCTACACCAATTATATTGCTAAATGGTGTATTGATTACACCTACGAACAAATTCAAAAAGTAGCCACTGAGTACCCATCAGACCACAAACGTGTGATTGAGAAGGTAGCCCTTTCGGATGCTGAATTGCAAGATTGGAAAAAAGTTGCTGGAAACATGTACTTTCCAAAATCTGAAGAATTAGGAATTTATTTACAACAAGATGGTTTCTTAGACAAAGAATTAATTCCAGTAAAAGACCTAGACAAATCACAACGACCAATTAATCAAAAATGGTCTTGGGATAGAGTATTGCGTTCTCCATATATCAAACAAGCGGACGTACTACAAGGATTCTATTTCTTCGAAGATCATTTTACTACAGAAGAATTAAGAAAGAATTTTGAATTCTACGAATCATTTACGGTTCATGAAAGTTCGCTTTCGCCATGCGTTCACTCTATCCAAGCGGCTAAATTAGACAAAATGGATATGGCTTACACTTTCTACTTAAGAACTTCACGTCTTGATTTAGATGACTACAACAAAGAAGTAGAAGAAGGTTGTCACATCACTTCTATGGCAGGAACATGGATGAGTATCGTTGAAGGTTTTGGTGGAATGCGTGTAAAAGAAGACACTTTACACTTTGCTCCTAAGATTCCAAAAGAATGGGAAGGGTATTCGTTTAAAATCAACTTTAGACATCAAATTGTAAAAGTTGAAGTAACACAAAATGATACTAAATTTTCATTAGAAGGCGACAAAGCATTGACCGTATTTGTCAACGGAAAAGAAGTAGTGGTTCAACCCAACTAATTCAATTCACCTAATAATAACCCTTTCAAAGCGGACTTTGAAAGGGTTTAAAATTTAAAAAAATGAGAAAAATAATCGTATTTCTGTTATTCAGCTCACTAGCATTGGCACAAAATGTCAATCGAAAGTTTGAAAGTTTCAAAAAAACCAATCAATCTCTTGAAGTTACAACTTCAGATGGTGTGTATACTTTTCAACCGTATTCAGACAAAATCATTTCCACTTCATTTGTTCCAAATGGAGAAAAAGCCAATTCCAAATCACACGCCGTAGTAGCGACGCCCCAAAAGGTCAACCTCAAAATTACCACAACTCCAACTTCCATTCAAATGGCAACTTCTGGTATTGTGGTCGTTATTGAAAAGTCTCCTTTTAAAATAAGCTACAAGTATAAAAACAAAGAACTGATTTCGGAAAAAACAGGCTATTTCAAAAAAGAAAACAATGAAATTCTAGATTTCAACTTAGACGCTACCGAAGTATTATACGGAGGAGGCGCAAGAGTTTTAGGAATGAACCGCCGTGGCAATCGCCTTCAGTTGTACAACAGAGCACACTACGGCTACGAAACGCATTCTGAATTGATGAATTTTACTATGCCTTTAGTACTATCATCCAAAATCTATGCAGTTCATTTTGACAATGCACCTATTGGTTATTTGGATTTGGACAGCCAAAAAAACAACACTTTAGCTTACGAAACCATTTCTGGAAGAAAGACCTATCAAGTAATTGCGGGCAACAATTGGATAGATTTGATTGACAACTACACCAACTTGACAGGAAAACAACCATTACCCGCTCGTTGGACTTTGGGTAATTTTTCTAGCCGATTTGGTTACCATACCGAAGCTGAAGTTAATAAAACAATAGATAAATACATCAAAGATGAAATTCCAGTAGACGCCATTATCCTTGATTTGTATTGGTTTGGAAAAACCGTACAAGGAACAATGGGAAATTTAGATTGGGACAAAGACAATTTTCCAAATCCAACTAAAATGATGGACGATTTAAACAAAAAAGGCGTTAAAACAGTAGTGATAACCGAACCATTTATTTTAACGACTTCGTCAAAGTGGAAAGAAGCAACAGACAAAAAAGTCTTAGCCGTTGACAAAGATGGAAAGCCGTTTACTTATGATTTCTTTTTTGGCAACACCGGAATTGTTGATATTTTCAAGCCTGAGGGCAAACAATGGTTTTGGAATATTTACAAAACGTTAATCAACCAAGGCGTTGGTGGTTTATGGGGCGATTTGGGCGAACCCGAAGTTTTCCCATCTGCAGCAATTACAAGCGGCGGATCGGCAGATGAAGTACACAATATTTACGGACACAACTGGGCGCAACTCATTGCAGAAGGGTATCAAAAAGAATTCTCTAACACTAGACCTTTTATCTTGATGCGTGCCGGATATTCAGGTTCACAACGTTTTGGGATGATGCCTTGGTCTGGCGATGTAAGCCGTTCTTGGGGTGGATTAAAACCGCAAACCGAAATTTCTTTACAAATGGGAATGCAAGGAATGGGTTATATGCACTCGGATTTAGGAGGTTTTGCAGGCGATTATTTTGACAATGAATTGTATACTAGATGGCTACAATACGGCGTTTTTCAACCTATTTTCAGACCTCACGCGCAAGAAGATGTGGCTTCTGAACCTGTTTTTAAAGATATTGTAACCAAAGCCAATGCCAAAAAACAAGTAGAATTGAGATACCAATTGCTGCCTTACAATTACACTTTGGCTTTCGAGAATAACCAAAAAGGAACACCATTGATGCGTCCTTTATTCTTTGAAGAACCCGAAAATCAGCAATTACAAACTACAGCTAACACGTATTTGTGGGGGAATGATTTCTTAGTTCAACCCATAACGGATGCTGGAAAAACATCGGCTACGGTGTACTTTCCAAAAAACAACAATTGGTTCGATTTTTACAACGACAGCAAATACATAGGAGGTTCTTTTGCCGAAGTAGCTACTGCAACAGATCATATCCCTGTTTTTGTTCGTGGAGGCGCTTTTATTCCAAGGATTAAAACCATTCAAAATACCACAAAATATAGTTTAGATGCTTTTGACTTGCATTACTTTATGGATGAGAAAACACCAAACAGCGAAGGTAAGCTCTACAACGACGACGGATTAACGACGAATGCTTTTGAAAAAGGGAATTATGAAATACTCAATTTCAAAGCCAATTCTAAAGACAAAGTGATTATCATTACCGTTGCAACACAAGTTGGAAAGACCTATAGTTCAAAAGACAAAAAAGCAAATCTGGTGTTGCACAACGCTACTACTACCACTCAAATAAAAGTAAACGGAGTCGTAACACCATTTACAAAAGAATCGAATACCATAAGTGTTTCAATTCCGGTAACCAAAGACAAATTAACTATCATTCAAATTCAATAAATAATGAAAAAACAAGCTTTAGCCATAACACTCGCCCTATCCTCATTATTCTGCGGATATACTAATGCACAAAAAAAGAGTTCTCCTAAAAAAGAAACTACGCCCTTTGTTTGGGAAGGTGCCAATTTGTATTTCTTACTAACCGACCGTTTTAATGACGACAACAATAAGAAAGAAATTTATTTTGACCGAACCAAAACTACTGGAAAATTGCGCGGTTTTGAAGGAGGAAATATTAAAGGAATCACCAAAAAAATTGAAGAAGGCTATTTTACCAAACTAGGAATTAATGCCATTTGGTTGACACCCATTGTAGAACAAATTCACGATGGTGTAGACGAAGGAACGGGTTTAAGCTATGGCTTCCACGGATATTGGGCCAAAGATTGGACGGCTTTAGATCCTAATTTTGGAACCAAAAAAGACTTAGCAGATTTGGTTAAAAAAGCTCACGCCAAAGGAATCCGTATTGTGTTAGATGGTGTAATCAATCACACTGGACCTGTAACAGCCAACGATCCCGTATGGCCTAGCGAGTGGGTAAGAACTTCTCCTCAATGCGATTACAAAACATTCGAAGGAACTACAGCTTGTACCCTAGTTGCCAATCTTCCAGATATAAAAACCGAAAGCGAAAAAGAAGTAGCCCTACCTCCTTTCTTGATTGAAAAATGGAAAAAAGAAGGTCGTTACGAAAAAGAAATGGCTTCATTAGATGCTTTTTTCAAAAGAACAGGCTATCCAAGAGCACCAAAATACTACATCATCAAATGGTTGACAGATTACATCGTCGAATTTGGAATTGATGGTTACCGTGCCGATACCGTAAAACATACAGACGAAAAAGTATGGGCAGCTTTCCAAAAAGAATGCAATTACGCTTTCGGAGTTTGGAAGAAAAACAACCCATCAAAAGTATTAGACAACAACTCGTTTTATACCATAGCCGAGGTCTATAACTACGGTATTAGCGGTGGACAAGAATTTGATTTTGGAGACAAAAAAATCAATTACTACCAAAACGGCTTCAACAATATGATCAATTTTGAGTTCAAATGGGATGCTCAAAAAGACTATGAATTCATTTTTTCTAAATACTCTTCCAAACTGAACAATGAGTTGCAAGGGTATAGCGTACTGAATTATTTATCCTCTCACGATGATGGTGGTCCATTCGATGCTAAAAGAGAAAAAACCATCGAAAGCGGGACTAAACTATTGCTTTCTCCAGGAATTTCGCAAGTGTATTATGGTGATGAATCTGGACGTTCCTTGGTTATCGAAGGCACACAGGGAGATGCCACTTTGCGCTCGTTTATGAATTGGAAAGCCATCAAAACCAATCCCGAAACCCAAAAAACATTGGCACATTGGCAAAAATTAGGACAATTCAGAAAAAACCATCCTGCAATCGGAGCTGGAGTTCACAAACAAATTGCGGCAACTCCTTACACCTTTAGCCGTTATTTTTCAAATGGAAACTTTACTGACCAAGTGGTCGTTGCTTTAGATGTGAATCTTGGAACCAAAGAAATACCCGTTGGCACCATTTTCGCAGAGGGAACGCTACTTCGCGATGCCTATTCTAATCAAGAAGCAAAAGTGACCAATGGAAAAGTGACTATCAATTCTAATTTTACTTTTGTGCTTTTAGAGGCAAAAAAATAGAGATTTCATAAGATTTCAAACACCGCAAATTCGCAAATT
>JAGOFG010000012.1:0-6976 GCA_017997335.1 Flavobacterium sp.
AAAAAAAGAATTCACGTGAAAGCTTTCTGCTAAATCAGGATTAGCGTATGGTGCTGGACCTTCGGTATGTAAATGACAAATTTCTACATTTCTCAATTCAGAAGCTCGTTCTGTTAAAGCTTTAGTTAGTACATTGGGTGTAGCTCCAGCGGCGTGAATGTAGACTCTGTCATTTGATTGCACCACTTTTACTGCTTCGGGTGCGGTAACGTATTTACCCATAATTATTGTGATTTATGCTCATAAAGATAGCTTTTATATCTTTTAATTGAAAAAAATCAGAGGAAAACAATTGCTTTTTTCGAAATAATCAAAGCACAATAAAAAGTTAAAACTTTTATTAATTAAAAGTAATACTATTACTTTTGTAATCAAAATAACTTTTTTGTAATGCAATTACTCATTAAAAAAATAATTACTATGAAAACAATCGTTGTTTATGTATTGGTTTTACTATTTGGATTACAACTAAGTTGGGGGCAACAAAAAGACTCCCTACAAACAAAAAAAACATATACCAATTGGGAACAGGCTGTAAAAGAACCTGAAAAAGTATATCGCTTGAATTTAAGCAATCAGTCGTTGCACTTAGACTCTCCATTGTGGTCTAAATTCAAAAACTTAGAATATTTAAATTTAAGTAATGACCATCTCAAAACATTGCCTAAGGGGATTACAAATTTAAAGAAATTAAAAGTTTTAGAGATTAGTGGTAACGATTTCACTAGAGTTCCTGAAGAAATTAGCAAAATAGAAAGCCTTGAAGAAGTTTATCTGAATGAATTCAAAAACATCAATTTACCTAAGTCTATCGAAGCCTTGGCAAAACTTCCTAAACTTACGATGCTTCACTTAGAAAACAATAATCTGGAACGCTTACCTAGTGAAATTGCTTTGTTGAAAAACTTAGCGCAACTGTATTTGAATCAAAATCGCTTTAAAGAATTTCCAAAAGAAGTAAGAGGACTAAAGCATTTAGAACAATTGGACATCAAAAATAACGCTGTTCCAATTCCTATGAATCCACAGGAAAATATGAATTTTGGATTTAGAATTAATTTTTAAAGAAAACCATTTGAATGAAAAATAAATTATTCCTGCTTTTCATAGCCATAAGCCAGCTAACTCTTGCTCAAAGTACTCGAATTACAGATAATAATTCAATCGCTTGGTTTGTTTACAATGGCACTTTCAAACTTAATCCAAAGATTAGTCTTCACACAGAATTCCAATGGCGAAGAGACGAATGGATAAAAGACAAACAACAAAACTTGCTTCGTCTTGGTATTAATTATCAAATAGACCCCAAAGTCCAATTGCGCGTTGGCTATGCGTTAGCAGAAACCTATCCGTATGGCGATATTCCAATCAACGGATTTGGGAAAGATTTTACGGAACATCGAATGTATGAAATGGTAACACTTACCGACAAAATAAAAATGGTAGAACTGTCACATCGCTTTATGCTCGAACAGCGTTGGGTAGGAAGATATTCTACTGCCAATCTTACCAAAGAAGACGATTACTTATTCTCAAACCGCTTCCGTTATATGTTCCGTGCACAAGTTCCTCTAAAAGGCAACACTATTGGTGACCACACACCTTATGTAGCGATTTACGATGAAATTCTGATTGGATTTGGTAATAATGTCAACGAAAACATCTTCGACCAAAATCGTTTTGGGTTGCTTTTGGGATACAAATTCAACAATACTTTTAGGCTAGAAGGGGGATACATCAATCAAATTTTACAATTGGGTCGCGAGCTAAACGGACGAAACGTAATACAACACAATAACGGATTTATCATTAACACCATATTTAACTTTGATTTACAAAACAAATCTAAAATAATATCGAAATCATAATTGCAAATGGATAGTATTTTAAACAACCTAAAAATCCAAGTAAACAGCAAAATCTATGTAAAAGACCCTGAAACTTCTACTTTGGGAAAAAAAATCATAGAGCATAGCATTTTATTAATCAACGAAATTGGTTTTGAAGAGTTTACCTTCAAAAAACTGGGCGAGTTAATAGGTTCAAACGAAAGTTCTATTTACCGCTATTTCGAGAACAAACACAAATTATTAGTATATTTATCTTCTTGGTATTGGAGCTCGATGGAGTACCGATTGGTCTTTTCGACCAATAACATTACCAACCCTCTTGAAAGGTTAGTAAAGGCCATACAAATTGTAACTGAAAAAGTTGAAGACGACCAAGCAACAACTCACATCAATGAGAGCATTTTAAACAAAATCATCATCCAAGAGTTCACAAAAACCCTTCATACCAAGGATGTAGACGAGGAAAATAAAGATGGGTTCTTTTTGATTTATAAGCGAGTGATTAATAGAATTGTACAAATGGTTCACGAAGTCAATCCTGAATATCCTTTTGCAAAAAGTTTGATTTCATCAATTATGGAAGGAGCTTCACATCAACATTTTTTAATGAATCATCTAAAAACCATCACCAATTGTAACGATGAGGTCAGCCCATCTGATTTTTATACGCATTTAATAACGACTCTTCTAAAACAAAAATAATGACCCCATTACAACGCTATTTCAAATTATTGTTACTAGACAAAAAAGATGTCTATCAAATTATATTTTACGCCATTTTTGCTGGTTTGGTGAGTTTATCACTTCCTTTAGGCATACAAGCTATTATCAATTTTATTCAATCGGGTAGAGTTACCGTTTCGTGGGTAGTTCTTGTAGTATTTGTAGTTATCGGAGTAGCCTTAGTTGGGATTTTATCGCTAATGCAACTTCGAATCACCGAAAATTTACAGCAAAAAATCTTTGTTCGTTCTTCTTTTGAATTTGCTGCACGTTTACCTAGAATCAGGTTTGAAGAATTGTATGATTCTTACCCTCCTGAGTTAGCCAATCGTTTCTTTGATACAATGACTATTCAAAAAGGGACTTCAAAGTTATTGATTGATTTTTCGGCTGCCTTACTACAAATTTTGTTTGGTATCATCTTGCTGTCATTCTATCATCCTTACTTTATTATGCTGGGCTTTTTATTGCTGGTATTACTGTATTTAATCTTTAAATATTCGTATTTCATAGGATTAGAAAACAGTTTAAAAGTTTCGAAATACAAGTATAAAGTAGCGGGCTGGTTGCAAGAAATGGCGCGCAACAATTATAGTTTTAGAAAAGAACGCAACTATGATTTTGCCTTGCAAAAAAATGACAAATTCGCCAGTGAATACCTCAATTACAGAGAATCCCTTTTTAATGTTTTAAAAAGACAATTCAGTCATTTGATTGTTTTTAAAATCATCATTACCGCTAGTTTACTTACAATTGGAGGGTATTTGGTAATCTCTCAAGAAATGAATATTGGTCAGTTTGTGGCTGCCGAAATCATTATTTTATTAGTAATCAATTCTGTAGAAAAAATCATTCTAGGACTAGAAACGCTTTATGATGTATTGACTGCAGTTGAAAAAATAGGACTAGTGACAGACTTGACAATGGAGGAAGATACCAACTATGAAGCCAACAAATGTTTTCACGCCATAACACTTACTACAGAAAATTTAAGCATTCAATTTCCTGGGTCTGCTAAGAAAATTTTAGACAATATCAATATAAAAATAGACCAAGGAGAACGCGTTTTTATCGAAGGAAAAAATGGCTCTGGAAAAACGACGCTAATTCGCATCCTGTCTGGTTTGCTTCAATCTTCAGAAGGTGCTTTCTATATTAATGACGATACTTTCAGAAAAATTAATCTTAAGCAATACCGCTCTCAAATTGGCAATATTATTCATAGTGAAACTCCTTTTGAAGGGACTATCTTGGATAACATTATCTTCAACAACCCAGATTGTTCCGATGAAGATTTGAAATGGGCTTTGGATGGAGTACAACTTACCCCTTACATCAAATCATTACCAAAAGGACTAGAAACACAGATTTTCCCTGAAGGACAACAACTATCATCATCGAATGCACAAAAGATTCTGTTAGCAAGAAGTATTATTAACAAACCAAAAGTGCTGTTTTATGAAGACCCAACGGATGCTATGGATGAAAAAGTAGCCAATGAAATCATTGATTTCATTACATCAGATATAAATAAATGGACGATAATAGTTTCATCTAAAAATCCGTATTGGAAGACAAAATGCAACAGATTCCTCACTATGGAAAAAGGTCAAATCATTTCAGATATAAAAAAATAACATTATGTTGAATATTTCAGAAGGCAACAAAACCAGCTTAGAATCCTTACAACGCTATAAAACCGTTAAGAATTTAAGTAATAGACCGCATTATAAAATATTAAACCGAATCATTTGGACAGTTTCGATTTTGGCGGTTATCGCACTATTTTTACCTTGGACACAAAACATTTCGAGCTCTGGAGCCGTAACTACATTAAAACCCAACCAAAGACCACAATCTATTCAGAGTGTGATTTCTGGACGAATTGAAAAATGGTACGTACAAGAAGGAGATTATGTAGAGAAAGGTGACACTATTATGTTCATTTCAGAGATTAAAGAAGATTATATGGACCCGAATTTGGTTGCCAATACCAAAAATCAAGTCAATGCCAAAAAACAGGCTTTGCAATCCTATGGCTCAAAAGTAACCACGCTTTCTTCTCAAATACAAAATATAGAAAACGAAAGAAAACTCAAATTAGAACAAGCCCAAAACAAAATCAGACAAGGCTTATTGAAAATAAAAAGCGACTCTACAGATTTAGAAGCGGTAAAAACCCAACTCAAAATCACCAACACACAATTTAATCGTGCGGTACAACTGAACAAAGAAGGCTTAAAACCGCTGACCGATGTGGAGGAAAAAAGGCTAAAACAACAAGAAGTTGAAGCCAAAATCATAACGCAAGAGAACAAACTCTTAACTAGTAAGAATGAGTTTATCAATGCCAAAGTTGAGGTAGGCAGAATCAATGCAGAATATGGAGAAAAGATTGCCAAAGCACAAAGCGACCAATTTACCGCATTGAGCAATCAGTTTGACACTGAGGCGCAAGTAAACAAATTAGAAAACCAATATGCCAACTACAGTATCCGAAACGGAATGTATTACATCAAAGCGGTGCAAAGTGGTTACATCAACCGTGCAATTCAAGCGGGTATTGGAGAAACCATCAAAGAAGGAACACCAATTGCTACCATTATGCCATCTAAATATGACATTGCGGTTGAAACTTTTGTAAATCCTGTTGATTTGCCTTTAATCAAAAAAGGAGAAAAAATCAGAGTTTGGTTTGATGGATGGCCAACTATTGTCTTCTCTGGATGGCCTGATATGTCTTATGGAACTTTTGGAGGTCAAATTGTTGCCATCGAAAATTTCATTAGTGAAAACGGGAAATTCAGAGTATTAATTGCTCCAGACCCCAACGAAGCTCCTTGGCCTAAACAAATAAGAGTAGGCTCGGGTGCAGAGACTATTGCGTTGTTAAACACTGTTCCTGTTTGGTTTGAAATCTGGAGAACCCTTAATGGTTTCCCACCAGATTACTATAAAACAACCGCTAAACAAAAATCATCCAAAGAGAAAAAATAATGAAGAAGTTCCTACTTGTTTTCTTACTATATGGTACTTTTTTACAAGCACAAAACACTACTGCTGTTAGTCCAAGTAACGAATTCAGCTATAATGAGTTTTTGGGCTATGTCAAAAAATACCATCCTTTAGTAAAAAATGCCGATTTAGAAATCACGCGTGCTCAAGCCAATTTGATGATGGCCAGAGGTGGATTTGACCCAAAAATAGAAGTCGATTTTGACAAAAAGCAGTTCAAAGATAAAGAGTATTATTCTATTTTGAATAGTAGTTTTAAAATTCCGACTTGGTATGGCATAGAAGTTAAAGCGGGTTTTGACAACAGTGAAGGGATTTATTTAAACCCACAAAATACGCTTCCTAATCAAGGGTTAACCTCTTTCGGGATTAGTGTTCCGTTGGGCCAAGGTCTTTTGATTAATCAACGAATGGCTGATGTTCGCAAGGCCAAAATGCAAGTACAATTGAGCCAAGCCGAAAGAAAACTTGAAGCCATTGCGGTTTTGTATGATGCTTCGGTAGCGTATTTCAATTGGAAAAGAAACTATGATGAAGTTCAGTTATACAAAGTCTATCAAAAAAATGCACAAATTCGTTTTAAAGGTATCGAATCCTTAATCCAACAAGGAGACAAACCTGCGATTGATAGCGTGGAAGCTGGAATTATTGTAAAAAACAGAACGCTAAGTCTAGAGGATTCTGAATTGAAATTAGCTAAAGCCAAATTGGAGCTTTCCAACTATTTGTGGTTGGACAACAGTATCCCGCTAGAACTTTCGGATGCGTTGATTCCAGAAAGTAAATTGGCCACTACGATTCAGGAAACCTTACGCACGAATGATTTACAAAATCAAGATTTTTCGATAACAAACCATCCAAAAATCAATGCGCTCGAACGAAAAATAGATATGCTCAATGTAGACCGAAAACTCAAAGCAAATGCCTTATTACCTAAAATCGATTTGAGCTATTCGTATTTATCGGAACCCAGTTATATCGATAATTATCAATTTAATGATTATAAGATTGGAGTGAATTTTGCCTTTCCTTTATTTTTAAGAAAAGAACGAGGAGGCTTGAAATTGGCACAATTTAAAGTACAAGAAACACAATATGCTTTAAGCTTAGAAAGAGTACAATTGACCAACAAAATTACCGCTCAAAAAACAGAAATCACTTCGCTTACCAAACAACGCAGTTTGATTGAGGGCTTGGTTAAAAATAATGAAACAATGCTGCAATCTGAGGAACGATTGTTCTCGTTTGGAGAAAGTTCGTTGTTCTTGATTAACACGCGTGAGAATAATTTGGTTTCAGCTCAATTGGCTTCGATTGCTTTAGAGAATCGTTTTTTGATTTCGAATTCGGAGTTGTTTAAGATTATGGCAAATCCTGATTGATTTTTT
>JAGOFG010000012.1:7076-9772 GCA_017997335.1 Flavobacterium sp.
TATAAGGTTGAGTAAAAATCCGTTCAATCTGTTTAATCCGTGGCTAAATTTAACTGCAAAGGTCGCAAGGGTTTACGCAAGGGACCCAAAGACTAAAGCAACTTACTTTTAAACATTTAAGCCATAGAATTTTTGGGATAAAGTTGTGTTTTTTTTTGAACCATATAAGAAATTGAAGGACATATAAGGTTGAGTAAAAATCCGTTAAATCTGTGTAATCCGTGGCTAAATTTAACCGCAAAGTATTCACAAAGAAAAACTTCAATGACCTTATATGCCTTATATGGTTAAAAAAAGTAACGCAAAGACTAAACAATTAATTGATTAAATAGTTAAACGATTAAACATAAAAAACACTAATGCTGGCTCTTTAGCCCCGATTGCTTCGCCAGTTCGCTATCGCTCGGGTGTAGTGGAAATCCTTTTTTTCTAGCCTTTAGGTAGAAAAAAAGATTGTAGCGGAAAGCGGGAACTTTGTTGCCTGAAAATGCCTATTGTTTCGCTCCTAATTTTTCTGATGGAATTTGTTTTGCTTCTGTAAAAAAAGAAGCGATACAATTATTTTAAAAGTCGTACTTTTGCCCACTGAAAATTTAGCTGCTATGATTATTGTAAAATCAAGAGAAGAAATTGAATTGATGCGCGAAAGTGCCTTAATTGTTTCCAAAACTTTAGGAATGATTGCCTCCGAGATTAAAGAAGGAGTGACTACTTTATATTTAGACAAATTGGCCGAAGCATTTATTCGCGACCACGGTGCAGTACCGAGTTTCTTGGGATTGTACGGTTTTCCGAATTCGTTGTGTATGAGCCCAAATTCTCAGGTTGTACACGGTATCCCGAACAACAAACCGCTAGAAAGTGGGGATGTGATTTCGGTGGATTGTGGGGCTTTCAAAAATGGATTTCACGGTGATCACGCGTACTCGTTTGAGATTGGCGAAGTAGCACCTGAAACGAAAAAATTATTACAAGTTACAAAAGAATCGTTGTATGTTGGAATTCGTGAATTCCGATTAGGCAATCGCGTGGAAGATGTAGGAAATGCGATTCAGAAATATACCGAAGCCCACAGCTATGGCGTGGTTCGTGAATTAGTAGGTCACGGTTTAGGACAAAAAATGCACGAAGACCCCGAAATGCCAAACTACGGCAAAAGAGGTCGCGGTAAACTTTTTGTAGAAGGTATGGTGGTGGCCATCGAACCGATGATTAATATGGGTACCAAAAACATCAAACAACACAAAGACGGCTGGACCATCACTACTGCCGATGGAAAACCAAGTGCTCACTTTGAACACGATGTGGCCATCATTGACGGAAAACCTGAAATTTTATCGACTTTCAAATACATTTACAAAGCACTTGGCATTGAAAGCGATGAAGAAGAGGAGTTTAGAAAAGTGCCTTTGGTGGTGTAACTCGTCACTTTTTTGACACAGATTGCACAGATTTTCACAGATTATTTTTTTTGAATATGGAGGAATTTTATTTAAAAGAAGAAACATATAAAATTATAGGACTGTGTATGGAAGTACATAAAATTCTCGGTAAAGGTTTTAATGAAATTGTTTACAAGGAAGCCTTACAATATGAATTTATAAAAAATAATATTCCTTTTGAAAGAGAAAAAGAATACAGAATTGAGTACAAGGATATTGTTTTGTCAAAACATTATTTTGCTGATTTTGTAGTTTTCGATGAAATAATATTAGAAATAAAAGCAATCTCACAATTAACTAGTAGCGATACGGGGCAAACTCTAAACTATTTAGCTTGTTCTAAAAATAAAATAGGACTTGTTATTAACTTTGGCGAGGATAGTTTAAAATATAAAAGAGTTATATTTTGATAAAAATCTATTTCACTCTTATTTTAATCTGTGAAAATCTGTGCAATCTGTGTCGTATAATTACACTAATCTGAAATTTGTGTTTTAACAATCAATTTTAAATGAAATCTGCTTTTAAACTTATACTCAATACCATTCCGCGTCCCTTATTAATTCGTTTGAGTTATGTGGCGCGACCCATCATTGCTTTTACCTTAAAAGGTGACAAATTTACGGACCCAATTGATGGCAAAAGCTTTAAATCGATGTTGCCTTACGGATACGAAACGCAACGCAACAACGTGCTTTCACCAAGTACGCTTTCGCTAGAAAGACACCGCTTGTTGTGGTTGTACCTCAACGAGCAAACGGACTTTTTTACAGCACCCAAAAAAGTTTTGCATTTTGCTCCTGAACAAGCTTTTTACAAATTGTTTCGCAAACAAAAAAACTTGGACTACACTACTACCGATTTGTTTTCGCCATTGGCAGATGTAAAAGCAGACATTTGTAATTTACCTTTTGAAGACAATCAATACGATGTGATTTTGTGTAACCACGTTTTGGAGCACATCCCAGACGATACCAAAGCGATGCAGGAATTGTACCGCGTGTTGAAACCTGGTGGAATGGCTATTTTACAGATTCCGCAGGACTTAAATCGTGAGGTGACGTTTGCCGATGACTCGATTACCGACCAAAAAGAGCGCGCCAAAATATTTGGACAATACGACCACGTGCGCATTTATGGGCGTGACTATTTTGACAAATTAAGAAGCATTGGTTTTACCGTAATCGAAGAGGATTATACCCGCAAAATTGCGCCTGAACTGGTAGAAAAATACTGTTTGGCCAAAGGCGAAAT
>JAGOFG010000012.1:9872-30020 GCA_017997335.1 Flavobacterium sp.
TGCGCATTTATGGGCGTGACTATTTTGACAAATTAAGAAGCATTGGTTTTACCGTAATCGAAGAGGATTATACCCGCAAAATTGCGCCTGAACTGGTAGAAAAATACTGTTTGGCCAAAGGCGAAATTATCCCGGTTTGTTTTAAATAAACTTTGACAAATCAACACGAATGTCACGAATTAGCACGAATTGTTTTGGTGTAATTTGAGTTAGTTTACCATCAATCACAAATAAACTTTTGGAACCCGAAAATCATTTCCAGTTTTGCTTTGATGTTAGTTTCGAAGCGAGACTCAATTACTATATTCCTACTGCCTATGTAGTTGGGCATACGGATACCATTACCTATTTAGAAAAAAAAGCCAGTCCAGAAGTTCTTCAAAGTATGGGTATAATTCTGGGAAACTTGGATGCTGCAACACAAAAAATAGTATCGCTTTGTGAAGTACTCCAACCTGAAGCCCTATTTAAGAAATACCGAACCAAAAGCAAATCAGCAAAAAATATTGAAGATTTACTGAAAGATGAAAAGTTAAAATTCGGCATTGAGCAGTTTATAAAAATAAGCTTAGCGCAATTTTATACGTTAGTACAAGAGAACGATTTCCCTCTTTCGTTGAACTTGGGGAAAGAAAAAGATTTTCGTATCAGCCGTATCACCACTCAAAATCCAGCTTTGGGCACCGAACTGCATTTTGACAAACACGACAACGGGATTTCGTACACCTTACAACTGAAAGATGCTGATACTACATTTTACCCCTCGAATACTAAAATTACACTTTTATTAGACGAGCCAGCTTGGATTGTGGCACATCATAAACTGTATCAACTACAAGACATCAATTCGAAAAAAATCACGCCTTTTTTGACCAAAAAAGTCGTGGAAATCCCCTCAAAATTAGTGCCCGATTATTTTGAAAAGTTCATCAAAGACATTGCTAAAAAAGTAGACATTACGGCTACAGGATTTGAAGTCATTACTCGCGAAATCGTACAAAATTGCACACTACAGCTAGTTTATGATTTCTTCAAAAACAACTATTTTATTGGGCTTTTATTTGATTATGACGGCTATGTTTTTGATGCTACCAAATCCAAAAACACTCATTCAGAAATTGACCTGAAGGATTTGAACAACATCCAGTTGGTACAATACAAACGAAGCGAAGCTGAAAATAATTACACCCAAGCCTTATTGGATTTGGGTTTAAGCAAAAACGAAAACAATGTATTTGAACTTACTCAAAACACAACAACTCAAGACGCTTACACCAGCATTCAGTGGGCAATCGAAAATAAAGAAAAGCTAGAGTCCTTAGGTTTTTCATTAGAAAATTTAAAAATAGACGGGAAGAAAATCGATAGCAATACCGTAACGATTGCATTCTCCAACACCATTCAAAACGACTGGTTTGACATCAAAATGACGGTGGTTTGTGATGATTTTGAATTTAATTTCAGCGAGTTAATTCCGAATATAAAAAATAGAAATCGCTTGTTTGCCTTGCCAAACGGAAATTACTTTTTGATTCCGTCAGAATGGATGACGCGCTACAGTGCGATGGCAAAATTGGCCAAAATCAAAAATGGAAATCTTGCGGTGCTCAAAAGTAATTTTGCGGTTTTTGAAGACATTCCACAGTTGAAACAGTCCTTGCACGTGAAGGAATCTATTGAATACCACCCTTCGCCTTTGGTTAAAGCCACCTTACGACCGTATCAAATAGAAGGGGTACAATGGCTTTTGGAACACTACAACAACGGTCTAGGCGCTTGCTTGGCCGATGATATGGGATTGGGTAAAACATTGCAAACCTTATCCACACTGGTCGCGGTACAAGAAAAACTAGAGGTTGAAAAAGCCGAAAACATTCAGCTCGATTTGTTTGGCAACGAAATTCCTGTAGCCAAAGAATACTTAAAAGCGTTAATTGTGCTTCCCTCCTCTTTGGTGTTCAATTGGTACAATGAAGCTAGAAAATTTACGCCGCATTTTCGAAGAATTCAATATGTAGGACAAGACCGAAAACTATTGTCTAAAAAACTAGCAAAGTACGACTTGATTTTCACCAGTTATGCGGTGGTAGCGAGAGATTTTTCGATTTTAGAAAAATACCAATTTCGCTATTTGATTTTGGATGAAAGCCAATACATCAAAAACAAAAATTCGAAAATCTTTAAAGCCATTAATCAACTGCAAACCACTCATAAAATCTCATTGAGCGGCACGCCTATTGAAAATTCATTAGACGATTTGTGGTCGCAAATGCAATTTATCAATCCGAATATTTTGGGGAGTTATGCTTTTTTTGCCGAGCATTACAAATTTCCGATTGAGAAAAAACAAGACGAAAACAGTCTCGCAGAACTCAAAACCTTAGTGAGTCCTTTTATTTTGAGACGTACCAAAGAGCAAGTTTTAAAAGACTTACCCGAACTCTCGGAGCAAGTCTTCTATTGCGAGATGGAACCCGAACAAGAGAAATTATACGAAGAAGAAAAGTCGAAAGCGAGAAACGCCCTTTTAAAAACCGATGGTTCTGGCATTGACAAAATCAATATTATCAATACATTGATGCGTTTGAGACAATTGAGCAATCACCCAAAAATGGTCGATGCCACCTCCGAAATGGATTCTGGAAAATACATGGCAGTGACGCGTTATTTGGAAACCTTGGCACAGTCGAATCAAAAAACGATAGTGTTCAGTTCGTTTGTATCGAATTTGGAATTTTATAAAAAATGGAGCATCGAGAACAACATTGATTTTTGTGAACTCACGGGCGCTACGCCTCAAAAAGAACGCGCCTATCAAGTACAGAAATTCCAAGAACAAGAGCGCGCAAAATTGTTTTTTATTTCCTTAAAAGCGGGTGGCGTGGGACTCAATATTACCAAAGCTTCTTATGTTTTGTTTTTGGACCCTTGGTGGAATCCCTTTGCCGAAAAGCAAGGTATCGGTCGTGCCCATCGCATTGGACAGCTGAACAAAGTGAATGTAATTCGATTCATCACTAAAAATACTGTGGAGGAAAAAATCATTCGTTTGCAGGAAAACAAAAAACTGCTTTCGGATGCATTACTTGATGAACAGCACATCAGCCCAGAACTTGAAGAAAATTTAGATTTTATTTTAACCTAAAAAACCATTTCAATAAATACTTATCTTTACTTGAAAATTATTAGTAAAATTGAAATGAGAAAAATTTCTATTGCCTTACTTTTATTGATTTATTCGTTTGTTGAAGCTCAAGCTCTTCAAGAAATAATCCCTCCTTACAACATTAAGACAGTTTCCTTTATGGACAATGGTCAAAATGTAATTCCGGTTTTTAAATTAGGGGAATCTTTTGAGTTGAATTTTGATGATTTATTTGGGAATGAAGCCAATTATTACTACGAAATTATTCATTGTGACTACAACTGGGTGCCGTCAGATATTCCCAAGCAAGAATACCTAAAAGGTCTTGATAATCAAAGAATTATTGATTATTCGAATTCTTTCAACTGTCTTCAATTGTATTCACATTACCAGCTTAACATTCCCAACCAATTTACTCAATTGGCTTTGAGCGGTAACTATATAATCAAAATTTTAAATGAAGACAGAGACGTTGTTTTTTCAAGAAAGTTCATCATTTATGAAGACATTGCTAACGTACGATTACAAGTTAAAAGAGGAAGAAATATAAGCACTATTGAAAGCAAACAAAACCTAGATTTTTCTATAACGTCAAAGAGCCTTACATTTCAAAATCCATTGCAAAATGTCAAAGTTTTGCTATTACAAAATCGTCAATTTACTACTGGAATTAAAAATATCGCACCGCAATACACCATCGGTAATGAACTCGTTTACAAGTATGATTCAGAAACACAATTTTGGGGAGGTAATGAATTTCGGTTTTTTGATAATAAAGAAATTAGAAACGCCGCGAATAATGTCGCAAAAATAAGTTCTAATGGTGCCATTTATAACAGTTTTCTTTTTACCGACGAAGCAAGAGCCAACCTGCCTTATAGCTTTACACTAGACGCTAATGGAAATTTTGTTGTTCGGAATTTAAACGCTGCCAATAATAAAATTGAAGCCGATTATGCTTGGGTCTATTTCAGTTTATCTGCTCCTAGCTTTCGATTGGACAAAGACATCTACATTAATGGAATGTTCAACAATTATGCACTGACTCCAGAAAATAAAATGGAGTACAACGAGAAAAAAAACCTTTATGAAAAAGCATTGCTAATCAAACAAGGTTTTACAAATTATCAATATGTAGTTGCGGACACTAAAGGTAAAATTGACCAAGAAAACAGTATTGATGGAAACTTTTTTCAAACAGAAAATGAATATGAAATAATTGTTTATTACAGAGAAAACACCCAACGATACGATCGCGTGATTGGCTTTGTAGCAATAAATTCTGTTAGCATAACCAACTAAATAAAAAAATATTTTTCAATAGATTTTTTTGTAATTTTGTCATTATTAAGCAGCTACTTTCCACAATATGGTTTCACAAATAACAAGAGGCATAAAAATATCGGTTTTGACTAGTTTTGAAGGGACTTACTTCAAAAACTACAAAATACATTTTGCCTTTAGTTACCAAATAACAATTGAGAATCACAGCAAAGATTCTGTTCAACTAACCTCTCGTCACTGGGAAATCTATGATTCACTCAACTACAATGAAGTAGTAGATGGTGAAGGAGTAATAGGAAAAAAACCGGTTTTGAAACCAGGAGAACAACATACCTACAGTTCTGGTTGCTTATTATCCTCGCCTTATGGCGCTATGAAAGGATATTTCAACATGATTAATTTTACTACTACTAAAAATTTCAAAGTATTTGTGCCTAATTTTAGATTATGCGCTTCATTTGCTTTGAATTAATTTGACTTTTATTCTGTGATTTAGAATAAAAATTTCATTTTAACTTTGTACTTTTGCATCAAATTATTGGCATTAGCCAAATCATAATTATTTTCTGTTCAATTATTTAATATAAAAAATATGCTAAAAGGATTTTTTAACGTACCCAAAGCGGTTAACGAACCTGTAAAAGGTTACGCCCCTAACTCCCCAGAAAAAGCAGCAGTTCTTGCAGCATACAAAGCCATGTGGAATTCAAAAATTGATGTTCCTTTATACATTGGTAGCGAAGAAATCAAAACGGGTAATACTAGAAATATGACCGCGCCACACGATCATCAACATGTGGTAGGAACGTATCATTTAGCCGAAAAAGCACATGTTGAGAAAGCCATTGCTAGTGCTCTTGAAGCCAGAACAGCATGGGCAAACATGGCATGGGAACAACGTGCAGCTATCTTCTTAAAAGCTGCCGAGTTGATTGCTGGACCATACAGAGCCAAAATCAATGCTGCAACGATGATTGCACAATCTAAAAATATTCACCAAGCCGAAATTGATGCAGCTTGCGAGTTGATCGACTTTTTACGTTTCAACGTAGAATTTATGACTCAAATCTACGCAGATCAACCTAAATCGACTTCTGATATGTGGAACCGATTGGAATACCGTCCGCTAGAAGGATTCGTATACGCAATCACTCCATTCAACTTTACTGCTATCGCTGCCAATCTTCCAGCAAGTGCTGCTATGATGGGTAACGTAGTAATTTGGAAGCCAAGTGACAGCCAAGTATTCTCTGCAAAAATCATCATCGATGTATTCAAAGAAGCAGGAGTTCCTGATGGCGTAATCAATGTGGTTTTTGGAGATGCTTTAATGGTTACCGATACGGTTCTAGCGAGTCGCGATTTCGCAGGAGTTCACTTTACAGGTTCAACACATGTATTTAAAGATATTTGGGCAAAAATTGGAACCAACATTCACCATTACAAAACCTACCCAAGAATTGTAGGAGAAACTGGTGGTAAAGATTTCGTGGTAGCGCATCCAAGTGCTAATGTAAAACAAGTAGCGACAGGAATTGTTCGTGGCGCTTTCGAGTTTCAAGGACAAAAATGTTCTGCCGCTTCAAGAGCCTATGTACCTCAAAGTATGTGGCCAGCTTTAAAAGAACAATTGATTACAGATACTAAATCAATGAAAATGGGTTCTCCAGAAGATTTTGGAAACTTCATTACTGCAGTAATTCACGAAGGATCATTTGACAAATTAGCTAGCTATATTGATCAAGCGAAAAAAGATGCTGATGCAGAAATTATTGTTGGTGGAAATTATGATAAATCCGTTGGGTATTTTATCGAACCTACCATTATCGTAACCAGCAATCCAAAGTACACGACTATGGAAACCGAATTATTCGGGCCTGTAATCACCATCTATGTTTACGAAGATGCAAATTGGGCAGAAACATTGAAACTAGTTGACACCACTTCTGAGTATGCTTTAACAGGAGCTATTTTCAGCCAAGACCGTTACGCCATCGAAGAAGCAACTGTAGCTTTACAAAATGCCGCAGGTAATTTCTATATCAATGACAAACCAACAGGAGCTGTGGTAGGTATGCAACCGTTTGGTGGCGCTAGAGCTTCAGGAACCAACGACAAAGCGGGTTCTGCCTTGAACTTATTGCGTTGGGTTTCTCCAAGAACTATCAAAGAAACTTTTGTAACGCCAGAAGATTACAGATATCCATTTTTAGGAGAATAAGCCCCCTTACCCCCGAGGAGGGAATATAAGAGGAATAAAAACTATAAACCCACAAGAATTACTACTGATTCTTGTGGGTTTTATATTTTAAGATTAAAGTTTCAACAACTTAAAACTATTGTAAAAACCATCTTATGAAATAATAGTAAAAGACTCATCTGGATTCACAAAAAACATTTGAATACTAGGGAATGCTCCAAATAGAACCGTTATTTTTTCTTCTTTTTTACAACAGGCTTTGCTTCTACTTTTTTCACATAAGGTTTATACAAACCGTCTTTTTCGGCACGGAGCCTAGCATTTTGCGCTCTTTCTTTGGCATCTGGATGTGAACTGGTGATTCTGGTTAAAAAAGAAGCATCAGCACCTTCACTTAATTTTGCCAAAATTGAAAATGCAGATTCTACCGCATTTACATTGTAACCATTTCTCTTCATAAAATCATAGGAATACAAATCTGCTTCAGATTCTTGCATTCTTGAATGTTTACTATCAATAATGACATTCCCTAATTTTCCTAAATCACTACTAGTTAAGGCCGCAATTTTATCAGATTGGGAAGCAATCGCATCCATAAAAGCTTCTTTCTTATAGGCGGCTTTCACGGCATCTTGAGAGTCATTATTAGCAACGTGGCCAATTTCGTGACCAATCACAGCCAACACCTCGTTGTCATCCATCGCGTCCATTAAACCTTGGTACACACGTACACTTCCATCTGCGCAAGCAAAAGCATTTACTTCTTTTACTTTGTAGACTTTGAAATTTAACTTAAGACCATTTTCTGTGGTATGCTTTCCGAAAATTTTTCTTAAACGAATGTCATATTTATCTTTAGCGTCAGCCACCGGATTTTCCTTATCCATCTGATCAACCGCAGCTTTCGCTAAAGCAATCGCTTCTTCATTACTGAAGCTAAATCCTTTTACCGCTTTACCTACAGAACCTAAAATTTTGTCATTGATTTTTTGAGCATTCGAACTCATAGAAAATACAAACAAAACTACAAAAGCAACAATTTTTCTCTTTGTCAACATACAAATTTTGATTTAAAATACACCTACTAAATTATTAGCAAAAGTATTCAAAAAGAAAACAAAACAAGACCAAATCTGAAATAGAATAAAAATATTCGTCATTAAAATTTCTAAAAAATAAAATTACAAATTAGTCCATCCTTTTCTTAAACTTGATCCCTTTACACCACAAACTTCAACGGCAAGTGCACCACTTTTTTGGTTTCGAAAAATTCATCTTCAAAAATATCGGCCAAATTATATTCTGTAGCCTTCGGAAAATCCTTCAACTCCTCGGTCAAATCGCCACCTTTTAAATACAAAATACCATTTTTCAATTCGTGTTTGTGTTGCTTTTTGATTTTGGTTTTCACCCAAGAAACAAAGTCTGGCATATTGGTCACCGCACGACTCACAATAAAATCAAAATCGCCTTTTACATTTTCGGCACGTATTTGCTCTGCTTTTACGTTTTTTAATTCCAAAGCCTCTGCCACGGCTTTGACAACCTTTATTTTTTTTGCGATAACATCAATCAAATAAAAACGCGTTTCGGGAAACAAAATCGCCAAAGGTATTCCTGGAAAACCACCTCCAGTGCCCACATCCAAAACATAAGTTCCTGGCTCAAACTTGTTTATTTTAGCAATTCCTAGCGAATGCAAAACGTGTTTGGTGTACAAAGCATCTATATCTTTTCTAGAAATCACATTTATTTTTTCATTCCAATCGTGGTACAAAAAATCCAACTTTGCAAACTGCTCTTTCTGCACATCCGTTAGATTAGGAAAATACTTTAGAATTTCATCCATGGCATTAAATTTTTAACAAAAGTACTTATTTTAGGGCGGAAATTTTTAACTCAATAATGTATATTTGAAAATTTATAATAGTTACATTTGCAATTATTTAAAAATTCCTATGAATACTACTGCACCTACTTTTTCAAAGCAAGACAATTTAAAATTCTTCAGAACACTTAACTCACGGGTTAACAGTTACTTTAAAGAAAACAACATACAAAAAACAGGAAACTGGAAATTGCATTTAAAAACCATCATCTTATTTACTGTTTTTTTAGCTCCTTATTTTATTATTCTAACGCTTGACCTTCCGTTTTGGGCTTATTTATTGCTTACAATCGTTATCGGAATTGGAATGGCTGGAGTAGGAATGAACGTAATGCACGATGGAAATCACGGTTCGTATTCCACTAAAAGTTGGGTCAACAAATTTATGGGAGGTTCTATTTACATCCTAGCCGGAAATGTATACAACTGGCAAGTGCAACACAATGTTTTACATCACACTTACACTAACATTCCTGGACACGACGAAGACCTAGACGCGGGAAGAATTATTCGTTTTACGAAAGAAGCCAAATGGCAAAAATTCCACCGTTTTCAACACTACTACTCTATCTTTTTGTATGGTTTATTGACCTTCAATTGGGCCATTACTACCGATTTCAAACAAATGAAAAGTTATTTGAAACGTAAATTATCGTATGGCGAGCCTAAAAGCCCAAAAATCCTTTGGACAACTTTAATCATCACAAAAATGATTTATGTATCAATTTGGATTGTATTGCCAATAGTTATTGGCATCACTTGGTGGAAAGTATTGATTGGCTTTTTTGTAATGCATTATACCGCAGGACTTATCCTAAGTGTTGTTTTCCAATTGGCTCACGTGGTGGAAGAAACAACTAATCCTCTGCCAAATGAAAACGGAGAAATCGAAAACACTTGGGCGATACACCAATTGTTTACCACAACCAATTTTGCTCCAAAAAATGCCATTGTTAATTGGTATACTGGAGGATTAAACCACCAAATCGAACACCACATTTTCCCAAACATCAGTCATATTCATTACGAAAAAATTGCAAAGATTGTAAAAGAAACTGCTCAAGAATGCAACCTTCCTTACTACGAATACAAAACGATGCGTAGTGCTGTAATTGCACATTTCAAACACTTGAAAGAATTGGGAATGAAACCAGAATTAGCCTAAACTTACTACTGCTAAATTCAACACGAACTAATTACTATTTACTATATAAAATGAATCCACTTTCAGACAGAATTAACAACCTTGCCACTTCGCAAACTTTAGCGATGGCAGCATTAGCAAGAGAATTAAAAGCACAAGGAAAAGATATTATCAGCTTGAGTTTGGGAGAACCAGACTTTAACACGCCTGACTTTATTAAAGAAGCCGCAAAAAAAGCGATAGACGACAACTACAGCACTTATTCTCCAGTTGATGGTTATCAAGATTTAAAAGAGGCCATTTGTAGAAAATTCAAAAGAGATAATGATTTAGATTATAAACCTTCTCAAATTGTAGTTTCTACAGGTGCTAAACAATCGTTGTACAACATTGCTCAAGTAATGTTAAACGATGGTGACGAAGTTATTTTACCAGCACCTTACTGGGTTTCTTATTACGAGATTGTAAAATTATCAGGTGGTGTTCCTGTAGAAGTTCCTACTTCTGTAGAAACCGATTTCAAAATCACACCAGAACAATTAGAAGCAGCCATCACTCCTAAAACAAAAATGATGTGGTTCTCTTCTCCTTGTAACCCATCAGGTTCAGTGTACAACAGAGAAGAATTGACTGCTTTAGCTAAAGTATTAGAAAAGCACCCAAATATTTATGTGGTAGCTGACGAAATCTACGAGCACATCAATTTCTCAGGAACTTTTTGCAGTATTGGTTCTATTCCAGGTATGTTAGAAAAAACCATTACAGTAAACGGTGTAGCAAAAGCATTTGCTATGACAGGATACAGAATTGGATATATTGGAGCGCCAGAATTCATTGCAAAAGCCTGTACAAAAATTCAAGGTCAAGTAACTTCGGGAGCTAACTCTGTAGCACAAAGAGCTACTATTACCGCTGTAGATGCAGACCCAAGCGTATTGAACCATATGGTTCAGGCTTTCCACAGCCGTAGAGATTTAGTAGTAGGTTTATTAAAAGAGATTCCTGGTATCAAAATCAATGTTCCAGAAGGTGCTTTCTACGTTTTCCCAGACGTTTCTTCTTTCTTCGGAAAAACATTAAAAGGAACCGAAATTAAAGACGCAAACGACGTTTCTATGTATCTTTTGGCAGAAGCTTGTGTAGCTACTGTAACAGGAGACGCTTTTGGAAATCCAAATTGCATTCGTTTCTCTTACGCAACTAGCGAAGCTTTATTAACCGAAGCTTTGAAAAGAATCAAAGACGCTTTGGCAGGATAAACCAAAGTTTTATTGTTATAGCAAGCCTCAAGGATTATTTCTTGAGGCTTTTTTTTCTTCATAAAAATTGAATCGCCCTTGTATTAGTTTTTAAAAAAAATCCTCTTGAATTAGAAATCTTAAATATTTTATCAGACCTTTGCAGACTTTTTTTCGCGAACACTCGAAAAGCTAAAGTTGTAATAATGAAGAAGAAGAAAATAGAAATACTAGCGCCCGCCAAAGATTTAATTCACGGTATGGCAGCTATCAATGCAGGTGCCGATGCAGTTTATATTGGCGCTCCTCAGTTTGGTGCCCGTTCAAATGCTCATAATTCGCTTGAAGATGTGGCTGCTTTGGTGCAATATGCTCATTTGTATTATGCTCAAGTTTTTGTGGTTATCAATACGATTTTGTACGACAACGAATTGGAAACCTGTCGCCAAATGATTTGGGAATTGTATGAAATTGGCGTTGATGCCTTAATCGTACAAGATATGGCCATTATGGAAATGGACTTACCTCCTATCGTTTTACACGCAAGTACACAAGCCAATAACCGCGACCCACACAAAATTAAATTCTTAAAAGATGCGGGAATGAAACGCGTGGTTTTGGCTCGCGAATTGAATTTACACCAAATCAAAGAAATCGCCGAAACATCAGATGTTGAACTAGAATTTTTCGTGACTGGAGCACTTTGTGTGTCTTTCAGCGGAAACTGTTATATGAGTGTAGCCAATGGAGAACGTTCTGCCAATCGTGGTTCGTGCGCTCAAAACTGCCGTTTACCCTACAACCTCATCGATGGCAACGGCGAAACGTTAATCAAAAACAGTCACTTACTTTCAATTAAGGATTTTGACGTTTCGGACCAAATTCCAAATTTAGTGGAAGCTGGAATTTGCTCTTTCAAAATCGAAGGTCGTTTGAAAGACATCGTTTATGTAAAAAATAACGTTTCGTATTTACGTCAAAAATTAGACGCTTTCTTAGAAGGAGATGGCTATGACAAATACACCAAAGCTTCTTCTGGAACTTGCACTTATACTTTTGATTCCGCTTTGAACAAAACCTTTAACCGTGGATATACCGATTATTTTGTAAACGAAAGACATCAATCTATCGGTTCTTGGGAAAGTCCAAAATCAAAAGGACAATACATTGGAAAATTGGTTAGAACCATTGGGAATGCCTACGAAATCGAAAACGGCGAATTCCTAAACAACGGAGACGGACTTTGTTTCATCAACGAAAATAATGAAGCTGACGGAATTTATGTCAACAAGGTTGAAAACGGCTTGGCCTATCCAAATGTGTTGAAAGAAATTAAACCAGGAACCTTCATTTATCGTAATAACGATGCGGCTTTCATTAAAGTTGTGGAACGCGAAGACAGTGCTGTTCGAAAAATCAGCACTACATTATTGCTGACCGAAAACGAAAACGGATTTGAATTAATCGCTACAGACGAAGATGGAAATGTAAGCACAGTTCAATTGGCGCATCCAAAAGAAAGAACCAAAAACAACGAATCCATCGAGGCCACTTTCAAAACGAATTTAGCAAAAACAGGATTCACACCTTACAAAGCAGACGAAATCAATATTTTATTTTCAGAAAATTGGTTCTTACCGATATCCAAAATCAACGAGATGAGAAGAACAGTTTACGAACAACTGTCTGAAATTCGATTGAAAAATTACCATCGTGAAGAGCATCAATTGGTAAAAACAGACCATCCTTTCCCTGAAACCAAGCTGGATTTTATGTACAATGTTTCGAACAAACTAGCCCGTAAATTCTACGAACGTCACGGCGTTACCGAAATTGAAAAAGCCTTTGAATTGCAATGGGACCCTGGAAAATCACGTGTAATGACCACGAAATATTGCATCAAATATGAGTTGGAACGCTGTCCAAAATACCATCGCGAAAATATGGACAAAAAAGTAAAAGAACCTTTGGTATTAAAACAAGGCGAATTAGAATACAAACTCAAATTCAATTGCAAGCCCTGCGAAATGGAGATTTGGGAAAAAGACGCCGAATTCGAAATCGAAGAAGATTATTTTCATTAGAATTTAACCGCAAAATGCGCAAAAGATAACATAAGGTTCGCAAAGAGTTTATTATAAAACCTTTGCGAGCCTTTTTTATTGCAATTACATCTTTTTTTTATCCAGAAAACAATAGAACTATTGAAGCAAATTATATTCTCGAAAGCCTAAAATCTGTAGGACTTTTGCCAACTTGCTTTTTAAACAATCTCGAAAAATAAGAATAATCATCGTAGCCTAGAGCAACTGCAATCTCATTTACAGTTAAGCGTTTATCTGTTAACATACGCTTAGCTTCTAAAATCACTCTTTGAACAATAACACTTGTGGTGGTCATTTGTAGAATTTCTTGACAAATTCGATTCAAATGTTTTAGGCTAATATGCAATTCAGACGCATAAAAAGAAGGAGCCTTTTGAGTTCTAAAGTGCCTTTCAATGAGTGCTTCCAAATCTTTAATCTTCCTATTATAAAGATGTGTCTCAACAATGTGAATAGCATTGTATTTCCTTGCTATCTGAATATGAATGATATCCAATACATTTAAAATCACATCTTGTCGCCACTCTTTATCATCTTTTACTTCTTCGACAATTGCCTCAAAATAAGGCAAGATTTTCTTAGATTCAGTGACATCAAAAAGTAGTTCAGGCCGACTATTCAAGGAAGTATAAAAAGCATAATCCTTGATTTGCTTTTGTCTAAAATAGAGATTAAACATTTCTTCAGAATAAAAGATGACAAAACCGTCTATATCTTCGCTCAAACTCCAATGATGGATTTGTCCTGGCTTCAAAAAAAACACACTCCCCTTTTGAATAGTAAATGTAGAGAAATCAATTTCGTGTGTACCTGAACCTTGAGTAAAAAAAACCAACACATACGAATTATGTCTATGTGGTTCTTCTACAAAACGGTGTTTTTTTAGGTGGTCTTTAAACGTATTTACATATAAATCCTTATCGATTTGAGACGATAAAAATTTTCGTATTGGGTAAATAGGATATTTTACCATATGCTAAAAATGTCTTTTTTGTGCTATAAGTTGCGAATATAAAGAAAAGTAACAACGGAAGTAAAAATTACCTTTGAAAAAAAAATCCATGCCACATTCTATTTATCACATCCTAAATAACGATTGCCCTCAATGCCGAAAAGGCAAAATATTTGATGAAAGAAACATTTTTTTCAACTTGCATTTTCCTAAAATGCACACCCACTGTTCGAATTGTAATTATAAATTTGAGAAAGAACCTGGATATTTCTTTGGAGCAATGTATGTGAATTATGGAATAAGTGTTGCGCAAGGCATTCTAACTTATCTCATAGCCCATTTGTTTTTCACTGAAAGATTTGACTTAAGAATGATTCCTATAATCGCAGTTGTTCTTATATCTTTATCGCCTTTCAACATTCGTTTGTCAAGAATATTATGGATTTATCTATTTAAAAATTATGCTACCTAAGCCGTAATCCTTCAAAAAACTACTAACTTGCACTTATAATTTTTTTAAATCAAAAATGAGAAAAATAATATTTGCTCTGTTATTAGTCATTTCTGCAAGTAGTAATGCCCAAGAAAAAAAAGAAACGCCTAAGAAACAAATTGTAGAAGCTTCTTGCGGACAATGCCAATTTGGTATGGAAGGAAAAGAGTGCGATTTAGCCGTTCGTATCGACGGAAAATCTTATTTCGTAGATGGTACACATATTGACCAACATGGAGATGCGCACGCCAAAGACGGTTTTTGTGCAGCCGTTAGAAAAGCTGAAGTAATTGGCGAAATCGTAGACAATCGCTTTAAGGTAACGTATTTCAAATTGTTACCCGAAAAAAAGTAAATGGCTTTAATTCTTCAAAATATTGCCAAACACGTAGCCTTAACCCCTGAGGAAGAGGCCTTATTTTTATCCAAAACAACTACACAAAAACACAAAGCCAAATCGGTTTTGTTGCACGCAGGTAAAGTGGCCGATAGTACTTATTTTGTCAATTCTGGGATTTTGAGAAGCTTCAATATCAACGACAACATTATCGAACACGTGTTGCATTTTGCCTGTGAAGGCTGGTGGATGGGAGATATGTACAGTTACATTTCTGGAAAACCAGGCAATCTTTTTATAGAAGTACTCGAAGATGCTGAAATAGTTAGCATTACCAAAGAAAACCATCAAGAACTCTATAAAGCCATTCCAAAATTGGAACGCTTTTTCAGAATACTCGCAGAGAATTCTTTAGTAACTCACCAAGAACGCTTAATGGATAATTTGAGCTTGACCGCTGAGGAACGCTTTGAAAAGTTCTGCAAAAAATACCCCACTTTAATTCACAAACTCCCCCAAAAACACATCGCATCTTATATTGGCGTAACACCTGAATTCTTTAGTAAAATGAAGAGTAGGTTATTGAAGAAGTGATTCAGTTTCTTCATATTTTTCAAGAGCACCTATTAAAATCTGCTTCATTCTATTACGCAGACCTGCCGGCTTAAGGACTTCTAGACCTTTTCCAAAACCCAACAAAAGGCGTTCGAATTCATAATTTACATTGATTAACAAATGGATTATTATACTACCATCGGCATTGGTTGTAATAAGGCGCTGCGTAGCATGAAGGGGTTTCGTTATCACATAAGGTGCATTGGTTTTATCGATCCAAAGTTCAATTTTTCTAGCTTGTATTCCCGAATTTACAGTTACTCCAATTGTGTTTTTATAATAACGATCAGCATCGAATACTTCGTCAATATAAGGGGTTTGAAAATCATAATCAATCGCAATTATTCTGTCTAAGGCCAAATTGGTAATAGGTTGTGATTTCTTTTTTCTACCCACCAAAAACCATCTGTTATTAAACTCTTTCAGTATGAATGCGTGAAATAAAAATTCACTTTCCTCTCTAGACTTGAAGGATTTGTAACGTATTTTTAAGACCACTTTCTTAATGATTGCTTGGTACAACTCATCTAAAAAATGCAATCCTTTTAAATTTTCGTTTTTATCCAAATGAATTACGGGTTGTGTATTCGACTTCTCAGCATAAATTTTGTCTTCTAAACGTTGTAAAATATCTGAAACATCATTAAATAAAGAAAAATCCTTGAACTGCTTTAACATCGAAACCGTTTCACTCAACACATTAATATCCGTTTCGGTGAGCGGAATATCAGTTATCGAAAAATCTTCGTCATCGTATTTGTAAAACTTTTTATCATACACCACAATTGGCGCATTGTAGCCCAATTTTTCACTCCGCATCATTTGAATATCCAATTGCAAGGTTCGCTTGCTCACTGGATTTTCTTTGCCTTCATATTCATACAAAGCTTCGCTAACGGCTTCTATCAAATCGTCTAATGACCATTGCCGATACTTATTTTGCAAACATTTGTCAATGGTTTTATAACGGATAAGGGCGTTTTTGGTTTGTGCCATAGTTATGAATATTCAGTGTTTAATACCTAAGATTAAGAAAACTTACTCCTTTTTCATCAAATGTAAAATTTCTTTTTTGCTACGCAAAATAATTGCGCAGTAGTTCTAAAATCTTTGTTCAAGAAATAAAAACGTTCATTGAATTAACATATCAAGCGAGTCTTGTTGGGTGTTTCTGTATAGCACTATTGTAGTATTCGTTTTGCTTTAGCAAATGATGATGTACTATTCAACTTGACTTGAAGGTTTTGGTTGTTTTCCAAAAAACAATCACCACTATGGGTCGTGGGTTCGATTCCCACTCCCGATCGTATCGGGATAGTTCAGTTGGTTAGAACAATAGTTTTGGATACGTAGGTTCGAATCCTACATGCAATTTAGGTTTGCATTTGACAGCGGCTTGTCGCTAACAGACTAAAAATCTGTTTTCCAGAGTTCCATCACTCTCAAAAAAGATGACTATTAAAAATCTTTGGCCTTAGTCAGTTGTATTTGACTTTGTCTCAGAAAAACACATAAGAAAAAGCCTGAAATAGGATTCAATTTCAGTTCCGTTCTTTTGCTTTTGTATTTGATTGCAGCTTACAATAAAAGTCTCAAAAAACAATACAAAACCATTACAATGTAATTGCTATTCAACTTATTTCCGTTTTGGATTATGGATTAAGTCCCAAAGATTTTTTCATTTAAAACAAAAAACAACAACATAAAAATTAAGAAATGATGATCAAAAGAACTACTATCAATGCCTACCAAGTAGGTTTGGTTTTTGAAAAAGGAAAATTAACCAATGTCTTAGAAGCAGGATCTTATTGGATTTTTGGTAACAAAGAAGTAAAAATCTATGAAATGAAACAATCCTTTGTTGCGCCAATAGAAATCAATATTCTATTGCAAAATCAAAAGTTAGCCTCTCTTTTAGATGTGTTTCAAATTGAAGATAACGAAATCGCTTTATACTTTGAAAACGGAATGTTCAAGGAAGTGTTATCCACAGGAAGATATGCTTTTTGGAAAGGATATATAGAAAACACCTTTATAAAAGCAGATGTATCTAAAACAGCAATAACAGAAAACATCAAAATTGCTTTATTAGAAAATAATAAAGTAAGACCATTCGTTAGAAAATTTGAAGTAGCCAACTTTGAAAAAGGACTACTCTTTGAAAACGGAACCTTTGTAAAAGAAGTACAAGCAGGCACCTATTACTTTTGGAACAACGCTATAAAAGTTGAAATAAAAAATGTGGACACTAGACAGCAACAAATGGAAATTTCTGGACAAGAATTACTAACCAAAGACAAAGCCACCTTGCGAATCAACTTTTTTGTAAGATATCAAGTGATTGATATTGTCAAAGCATTAGTCAACAATAAAGAGTTTGACAAACAATTGTATATCATAATGCAATTGGCAATCCGAGCCTTTGTTAGTAGCTTTACTTTAGACGAATTATTGACCAGAAAAGAGACCATTTCAAAAGAAATTGTAGCTCAAGTAACAGCCAAAATCAATGATTTAGGTTTAGCTGTTGCTGACGCAGGTATTCGAGATATTATTTTGCCAGGTGATATGAAAGAAATCATGAACCAAGTCTTAGTTGCCGAGAAAAAAGCGCAAGCCAACAGTATTATGCGACGCGAAGAAACCGCAGCAATGAGAAGCATGTTGAATACCGCCAAATTAATGGAAGACAACGAAATGTTATGGAAATTGAAAGAAATGGAATATGTAGAAAAAATTGCTGATAGAATTGGGCAAATTACCATTTCTGGTAGCGGAAACATTATTGGTCAATTGAAAGAAATTTTCGTAAAATAAATCAGCTACGCAAAATAATTACGCAGTAGCATAGACATCTTTGCGTAGCAATTATAATCAACCTGATGGCTTCATCGGAAAGTCATCAGGTTCACAAAAGCAATAAAAATGAAAACACCCATAACAGGAAACGATATAAAAGCATTAGGATTCCCCGAAGGAAAAACAATCGGAATCGCTTTAAAAATAAACAGCAAAAGAAATGGATTCACAAGAGATGAAATGATAGCACATTTCAAAAATGTATTAGAAACTCCAGAACACTATGTAGAGGATACAATTTTCAGACCATTAGCTATCGCACTAATTGAGAAAGCCAATGAAAAACCAGAAGATTTCATCGCTCTAAACCAAAATCCAATTGCGTATTCCGCTTATGGATTAGAACATATCGAAGAAGGCGCCAGAAAACAAATGGAAGTCGCGATGAAACTTCCCGTTACCGTTGCAGGTGCTTTAATGCCAGATGCGCATCAAGGTTACGGATTGCCTATTGGCGGAGTCTTAGCCACCAAAAATGCCATTATTCCGTATGGTGTCGGAGTCGATATTGGGTGCAGAATGGCATTGTCGGTCTATGATATTCCAGAGGCTTTTTATTATGAGAACGAAGCAAAATTCAAAAGAGAATTAATCGCTCATACTAAGTTTGGTGCAGGACATGGCTTTCATGGACAATACAAATCAGATCATGCAGTTTTAGAAAATGATACTTTCAATGAGATTCCGTTTGTGAAAAATTTAAAAGACAAAGCTTGGTCGCAATTGGGTTCTTCTGGTGGTGGAAACCATTTTGTGGAATTTGGAATTATCGAGTTTGAACAAGACGATGTCCTTTTGAATATTCCAAAAGGCAAGTATGTGGCTTTGCTAACACATTCTGGTTCACGTGGAATGGGCGCAACCATTGCGGGACAGTATACCAAAATGGCCAAAGAAGTTTGTAAACTTCCAGAAGTGGCAAAAAACTTGGCCTATTTAGACCTAAATTCCCAATTGGGTCAAGAATACTGGCTAGCTATGAATTTGGCAGGCGATTATGCCTCTGCTTGTCACGAAATCATCCATAGGAAAATGCAGCACGCTCTAGGCGCAGAAGTTTTGACAAAAGTCGAAAACCACCACAACTTTGCTTGGAAAGAAATCTGGAATGGTGAAGAAGTAATTGTGCATAGAAAAGGAGCCACACCCGCAGCAAAAGGCGTGATGGGAATTATTCCAGGAAGCATGACCGCGCCAGGATTTTTGGTAAGAGGAAAAGGCGAGGAAAATGCCATCAACTCGGCCTCACACGGTGCTGGTAGACAAATGAGCCGTACCCAAGCCATCAAAACCATCACCACAAACCAAATGCAAACTATTCTGAAAGACCAAGGTGTAACACTTATTGGTGCAGGACTAGACGAAGCACCAATGGCTTATAAAGATATTCATCAAGTAATGGCTGCACAACAAGAACTGGTTGAGGTTGTAGCAAAGTTTACCCCAAAAATGGTACGAATGGCTGATGACGGAAGTAGAGAAGATTAGTTTTAAAAGACAAATTCGCATCTCTTTTTTGCGAATTTGTCTTTTATTATTTGTTAATTTATAAAATAGAAATGAAAAACAAAATCCTACATAAATTACAACAAATCGAACACGAAAAAGGCGTGACCCTACTCTATGCCGTAGAATCTGGCAGTCGTGCTTGGGGCTTTGCCTCGCCCGATAGCGATTATGACATACGTTTTATATACCGCCACGATTTGAACTATTACCTCTCGCTTTGGGAACAACCCGATGTGATAGAGTTCATGACCAAAGACGATTTAGACGGTAGCGGTTGGGATTTACGGAAAACCGTACAATTATTAGCCAAAAGCAATCCATCTTTGCTAGAGTGGCTGTACTCTCCGGTGGTGTATTATGAAAATGAGGCGTTTGCTAC
>JAGOFG010000251.1 GCA_017997335.1 Flavobacterium sp.
GATGAGTTCAACACTGATGGAGCTCCAGATGCAACCAAATGGGGCTTTGATTTAGGTGCTGGCGGTTGGGGTAATAATGAATCTCAAACCTATACAAATAGCGCTTCGAATGTTGTTGTTCAAGGTGGAGTATTGAAAATTACAGCAAAAAAAGAAGGATCTACTTATACTTCAGCTCGTTTGAAATCTGAGGACAAATATGAGTTTACTTATGGTAAAATTGAATTTAGAGCTAAATTGCCTGCTGGTGGAGGAACTTGGCCTGCCGTTTGGTCTTTAGGGCAAGATTATAAAACAAATTCTTGGCCTGCTTGTGGAGAAATTGATTTTATGGAACATGTAGGAAACTCACAGAATGTAATTCACGGTTCCTTGCATTATCCTGGAAATTCTGGAGGGAATGCCAATACAGCTAGTACAACAATTGCTAATGCTTCCACTGAATTTCATGTATACAAAACCATTTGGACCCCATCGTCTATAAAGTTTTATGTAGATGATAAATTATTTCATTCATTTGCAAACAGCAACACAGTGCCATTCAATAAAGACTTTTTCTTGATTATGAATGTGGCTATGGGTGGAAATTTTGGAGGAACAATTGACCCAGCCTTTACGCAATCTACTATGGAAGTGGATTACATTAGAGTGTACCAATAATTTAAAATACTAATACCAATAGAAGATTGATTCATAATCAATCTTCTATTTTTTAACAGCGAGCTTATGATACTCACAAAGAAAAAACAACTTGTAATGGCTTTAGTTATTGCAGGTTTGCACCTCGGTTCTATAACTGCTCAAACTAAACCCGTGGCCTCTGCAGTTATCTTAGATAAAAAAGTTACTTCTTTATTAAAGAAAATGACTTTGGAGGAAAAAGTTGGACAGTTAAACCAATACAATGGTTTTTGGGATGTTACTGGTCCTTCACCAAAAGAAGGTCAAGCCGCTAAAAAATACGAAAATTTAAAGAAAGGATTAGTAGGCTCGATGCTCAATGTAAAAGGAGTAAAAGAAGTTCGAACGCTACAAAAAATTGCCGTAGAACAAACCCGATTGGGTATTCCTTTGCTATTTGGTTTTGACGTAATTCACGGGTATAAGACTATCAGTCCAATTCCGTTGGCAGAATCGGCAAGTTGGGACTTACAAGCTATCCAGCAATCAGCAGCTATGGCAGCAGAAGAAGCTGGAGCTGTTGGAATCAATTGGACATTTGCACCAATGGTAGACGTTTCTCGCGATGCACGTTGGGGTAGAGTAATGGAAGGTGCTGGAGAAGACCCATATCTTGGAAGTTTGATTGCCAAAGCTAGAGTAGTTGGTTTTCAAGGCGATTTTAGTAGCAATAAAAACATTTTGGCTTGTGCTAAACATTTCGCTGGTTATGCTTTTGCCGAAGCGGGAAGAGACTATAACACTGTCGATATTGGCGAATCTACGTTACAAAATATTGTTTTTCCACCTTTTAAGGCTGCGGTCGATGCTGGCGTAAGAACCTTTATGAACTCTTTCAACGAATTGGATGGAATTCCTGCAACGGGTAATGCCTATTTGCAACGAAAAATCCTAAAAGGAGACTGGGGATTTCAAGGTTTTATGGTCTCTGATTGGGGTTCAATTATGGAAATGCAAGCGCACGGCTATGCAAAAGATTTAAAACACGCTGCTGAGTTGGCTATCAATGCGGGTTCTGATATGGATATGGAGTCTAGTGCTTATGTAGAGCATTTGGTTCAGCTTGTTCGCGAAGGAAAAGTGAAAGAAAGCACCATCGATGAAGCTGTAAAACGTATCCTTAGAACCAAATTTGTTTTAGGTTTATTCGATAATCCTTATAAATATTGTGACGAGGAATATGAAAAAGCGACTGTTGGTAAACCTGAATTTCATCAGCAGGTTTTAGAAATGGCCAAAAAATCAATTGTATTGTTAAAGAACAACGATGAGATTTTGCCACTTAAGAAATCAGGTCAAAAAATAGCGTTAATTGGAGCACTTGCGGCTGATAAAACAAGTCCATTGGGCAGTTGGCGTATTGCAGCAGATGACAATACTGCTGTTTCTGTTTTAGAAGGATTACAAGCTTATAAAGACAACCAGTTGACGTATGCCAAAGGCGCTGATGTAGCTTTAGGGGAGCCTAAATTTGTTTTTGAAACCAAAATCAATACTACAGACAAGAGTGGTTTTGAAGAGGCGATTACAGCAGCCAAAAATGCAGACGTTGTGGTAATGGTTCTTGGAGAACACGGATTGCAATCTGGAGAAGGACGTAGTAGAACTGATATTGGTTTGCCAGGCGTGCAACAAGAATTGCTTGAGGCGATTTATGCGGTAAATCCAAAAATTGTTTTAGTCTTAAATAATGGACGTCCACTGGCATTGCCTTGGGCTGACGAACATATTCCAGCGATTGTTGAAGCTTGGCAATTAGGAACACAAAGCGGTAACGCAATTGCTCAAGTGTTATATGGCGATTACAATCCTAGCGGAAAATTACCTATGACGTTTCCTAGAAATGTAGCTCAAGTTCCTATTTACTATAATCATAAAAATACAGGAAGACCATCCTCAAATGAGCCAGAAAGTGTTTTTTGGTCGCATTATATCGATGAGAAAAATGCACCTCTTTACCCGTTTGGTTACGGATTGAGTTATTCCAAATTTGACTATTCTGATTTGAAATTATCGTCACCTTCATTTACAACGAATGGTAAAATTGAAGTTTCAGTTACGGTTACTAATTCTGGTAAAGTGGCTGGTAAAGAAGTGGTTCAAATGTATATCAGGGATTTATTTGCTAGTGTTACTCGACCTGTTTTAGAATTGAAAGGGTTTGAAATGATAGAGTTGCAACCCAATGAATCCAAAAAAGTAGTTTTTACGATTGATGAAAAAACAATCGAATTCTATACTGCCAATGCAAAATGGGAAGCTGAAGCTGGTGATTTTAAAGTGTTTGTTGGCGGAAGCTCAGCACAAACATTACAGGCAGATTTTCAATTTGCCCAATAATAAAGGAGTTAGTAGTTGATTTAACTTGTATTTCGTTTTCATTACTGCTGCAAGATGAATTAATTTTTAATGGTGTTTTTTTTTACTTCGAACGTATACTCTTTAATGAGGATACCTGAAAAAAATTAGAAATACAAGTTTAAATCAACGCTTTATATTTTATGATTTGCCCTTTCTCTGGGTAAAAACAATAACGCATTAATTTTTAGTGATGAAAAAGTATATAATA
>JAGOFG010000252.1 GCA_017997335.1 Flavobacterium sp.
TCATTTCGCTTGAACATTTGCTTTAAATCAAATCCATATTTCCGAACAACTTTATCGTAAAATCCGGGTAGTATTTTTTTGAAAAAACTTGCTTTTCTTGAAACCTCCACTTGAGAGATGACTTTCTTTTTTTTCCTTTTTTTTCTTTTAAAAAATTTAATGTGTGCAGAGCGTAGCGAGGCACATTATCCTAAAAACCGAAAGTATGCCAAATTTTATCATTAAAACCCACCAGAAAAATACGCTTTACACAAAACCTCATTTATTCATATTGAACAAAGGGATGAACAGCGGTAAGCCACAAAAAGAGCCATTTACAAACAGTTTTGTGGTCATTTTCCAAAATGAGGAAGATTGCGAAAGTATCTATTTTGTGGCTTACAGCTTATGGAAAACCAAGTTTTGGCATCCATATTTAGTTGGTTCGGTTATTCCGTTTTTACGTCTTCCGAATTTTTCAAAAGAATTCAATCTAAAAGCCAGTTTGATGATGCAGGAACACGAAGAACATCAAAAAAATATTGCAGCTCTTAAACTTTTGGAGAAAAAAGAAAAACAATTTCACGAAAATATCAATCTTATCAATGACTTACGCAAAACCATTTTATACAGGTATTGCAGAAAATAATTATGAACTTAAATCAAAACTTATGAAACTATTTATTTTGTACCAAACTGACAATTGGAAATCCAAAGCATCAAGAGTGTGTTTTGGAGTTTTCGACACCAGAGCCAAAGCCATAGACAGTGCAAAATGGCAAGAATTATACAACCACAATTCCGAAGTGGTGGTTTTAGAAGTAACGCTTAATCTATTTGAAGAGGTTTAATTTTTAACCACAAAAAAAGCCCAATCCTTGCGGTTTGGGCTTCAATATTGTCTAATCCAAAGGTCACCACAACTAGAATTAGACTATTTTTTGTGCTTCTTAATGAAAATTTTGAGTATCAAAGATATTAAAAAACTGACTATTGCCCCAAGCGTGGCAAGAATTATAGTTTTCAACACATCTTCCGAATGTAAATTCGGTAAAACACTCAAAAAAGTACCGCCAGCGGTACCCATTACAGTGGAATTACTGTGATTCATCTGCTTTTTCTGTGGTCAATTGACTAACCGCTGAAATAACACCTCCAGCAACCGCCAAATAACCTGCTACCGATGTAACAACAACTGGCAAAGCAATTGGTGCAGCCAAAACAGTTCCGCCAACGGCGGCCAATGTCAAACCAATATTTCGAAGCACTTTGAAAAATTTTGGAGTTGGAGCTTTCGCTCTTTTTATTGCATTCATAAAATTATTTTTTTATCATTCCCATTGGGGAATCTGATTTAACAATCAATTCAACACTTTCATTATTGCTCAAAGCTTTATAAACCAATTCTTTTAGTTTAGCAAAAGCTTTTCGAGACATCAGACCTAATCCAGGTCCTGAAAGTTTCTTTACTGGAGCAATACAACCGTTCAATTCTAATAAAGCATTATTGGCAGGATGAAACAAAATCAAGCTTCTATTTTTCACGTCCAAAACTTCTAAATGCCATTTAAACTTGTTACTGTACCGCTTTTTAATAAAATATTTCCCTTCCGGAATGCAGGAAACTTTCGTTTCGTTATTCTTCCAAGGCAATTCAATAGCATTACAAATGAATTTACCTTCGCATTCGAGTTTACCATTCGTTCCTTCAGGGAAATAAGTTCTAGTTATCGAGATAACCATTATACACCGCTATCAACTTTAACAATCGATAATGGATTGTAAGAGCCATTTTTCAGTGCATACATTTGACCATTGACTTGTTGGTAAAACTCCAATCCTAAAGCCAAAAACAAAGGTTTTGTACTAGCAGGCGTTACAGGATTAGAATGATTGATAGCATCAGATGGATTAATATCCCAAGGCAAAATATCTGATTCTGAATTGGAAACTACGAAAGTTTCGGCTTCAAAATCAATTTCTGCACCTGCAGAAATGATTTTATAATGCGTTGTACCACTCGGTGCAGCAATCATATTCAAGGGGATAAATGGAACTAAATCAACAATAATGTCGCCTGCTACACGGTCAATTGTTGCTACAAACGGAGCAAACAAACTGGTGCCCAGTTTTCCACGAATATTGAATTCAAAACCTGCCAAAAGTTCGGCTTCGCCATCAATTACGTTTCGTAATCCTCTAACACTAGTCGTATCAGCTTGGATGACCTTAACCATTTGTTGAGTTAATCGGCTAACCATTCTGCTGTCCGCAGAATTGATTAAAACAGCTCTCAAAGCTGTTCTCAAAACCTTTCCTGCTTTTCCTGCACGACCAAACTCCGAACCATTTTCACGTGTTCTTTGAAACGCAGGATCACTCGCAATTCTGCTCGCATCAATGCCACCTTTTTCACGTGCCAAATGCCCGTCTTTGGTTTTGTAAAAAGTAATATCTCCGATAGTACCTTTCAATTTAATTATGCCTTTCTGTCTTGCCATAATTTCTAAAATTTAGATTAATAATTATTCTAAATCATCTTTCTGTTGCAACATCTTCCGATTGATTTCGAGACAAATTTTAGCTAATTAAACCGAATAAAAAAGCAGTGACTATTCCGTATGTCACTTTGTGACATAAATGGCAGAAATCATCATAAATGCCGATTTATGAACTTAATAAATTGAAGAAAACCAACGCTTCTGAACAAAAAAGATTATTCCTTAATTTTATCCCATCAAATATTTGGATTATAGGGCTTTCAAGTATATCAAAGCCTAGTCAAAGCTATAGATAGTGTATGAAAACTGAAAATAAGCGGTTGTGTATCTACCCAAAGGACATACAACGCATTACAGGAAAGAGTTATCGCCAAAGCATTAGATTGTTGCAAAAAATCAGAACCAAGCTTAATAAGCTTGAAAATGAATTTGTATCAATTGAGGAGTTCTGCCAATACACCAGTCTAAAGATTGAACAAGTTTTGATTTTGATTGTTGATTGAAATATGATAGTGTCCTATTCAAATAATGAACTGAACATAACTAAAAAATGAATTTAAAACCAGTTCATTTATTGGTATTGTTTACCCCTTAAAAGTTTTGTTTTAACTGGTTAATTATGTAATTTTACAGTTCACAATTTAATCGAATTCAAAAAACGATAAAAAAGGGGGTAAATTCGGTTACCCAATTTTAAATTCAATTACAAATATCTGGTTTTTAATACGTTGAAATAGATTGTCAAATCCCTCTTTCTCCGC
>JAGOFG010000253.1 GCA_017997335.1 Flavobacterium sp.
CAAATAGCTACGCTTCCCTAGATGTAAGACAAAATCGCATTAAAGAAGAAAACACAATGCCTTATTGGATTAGCTTATTGTTTATAATTCAAGTAGCAATTGTATATGTGTTTGCCTCCATAGCAAAGTTTTATCCCGATTGGTTAGACGGAACTTTTACCCGCAATTTACTTGCCGATTCAACAAATGTAATTGCTTTAAAAAAACTATTTCTTCAAAAATGGTTTTATCTATTCATTGCTTACATGGGTATAATTTTCGATTTATTAATTGTTCCATTACTTTTATTTAAAAAAACAAGAATGTTGGCCTTACTTGCATCCTTAACTTTCCATCTGTTTAATGCTATATTCTTAGAAATTGGAATTTTTCCTTTTTTTGCTTTAACTTTTGTGCTATTTTTTTATGAACCCGAAACTATCAGAAGCGTCTTCTTAAGAAAGAAAACTAGCATTGAAACCGAAAACGGACACTCTAATTATTACGGAAAAAAAATAGTTTACTTTTTGATAATTCCGTATTTGATTATACAGCTTTTACTTCCACTACGTCATCATTTTATTGAAGGTGATGTCCTTTGGACAGAAGAAGGTCATCGTTTAAGTTGGAGGATGATGCTTCGCGAACGTAATGGCTTTATTCATATTCGAATCAAAGACTTAAAAACGGGAGAGGAGTCTTTATACGATTACAGAAAAAATTTAACCGATAAACAAATACAAAATTTAGCTACAAAACCCGATTTTATTTGGCAATATTGCCAATACATTACAAAGGAGTTTAAGGGAAAAGATATTGCAATATTTATAAATTGTAAAAACAGCATTAATCGAAAAGAATACAAAACCTTAATTGACCCAAAATTTGATATGGCTAAAGCTAAATGGGATTATTTTATGCATAATGAATGGTTGTTGAACAGATAACTAAATAGTAATGCATGAAACACATGTCTATATTTTGTTATTTGACTTTTTATCTAAATAATTTTCTATTTACTGTCCCAGAAGCAATCCAAGAAGAGATTAATCCAAGAATTATGATTGTCATAATTACAATTGCCATGTTTTGCCATTCAAAAAGTACAGGATAAGGCATGGTAGGTGTAATCATGATGAATGAAAAATGCTGTTGAAGTAGAATTATACCTATAGCTAATCCTAACCCTATAATCAAACCAAATAAGGTAATGATAATTCCTTGTGTGAAAAATATATTGCGAATAGCTTTTTGTGTAACACCAATGTTATATAATGTTTTAAGATTGTCTCTTTTGTCAATAATAATCATTACAATAGCTCCAGCAAGGCAAAATAAGGTAAGAATTACAACTAATGTGCTAAATAAATAAATGAACAAGTTTTCCGATTGTAGCATTTTATATAGCGAATCGTTTAGTTGAGCTCTATTCTTTATTTTAATGTCATTTCCTAAAATAGAATTAAGTTCTTTTCTAGCTTTATTTTCGTCCGTATTAGGTTTTAACTTGATTTCAATATTTGTGATTTCGTTGTTTTTTAATCCTAAGAAATTTTGAGCTAATCTAATGGAACAAAAAACATATTTTCCGTCCAATTCTTCATCATTAATGGAATATATTCCGGAAGGAAATAAAAGTGATTTGTTAAAAGCTTCCTCTGGGTTTTCAATATCACCTTTTCCTGGTTTTGGAACATAAGCCTCTAAAGCATTATTGTAATCAAATAAACCTAAACCTAATTTTCTGCTAATTTCAGCCCCAATGACTACGCTTTCAGAATTAGTTTCAAACCATTCTCCTGCGTATAGATGTTTTTTAAAATCAGTTACTTGTATAAAATGATTGTCAACTCCTTTTATATGTGCTACCAATTCTTTGTTGTTATACATAAAGTAAACACGCTCTTCAATAATTTTACTAAAGGAATTTATGTTGTTGCTTTTTTTAAGTAATTCTTCTTGTTTTGGACTAACCGAAAAGGTTTTGCCTGATGTGGTTTCAATTCGTAAATCTGGGTCTGAAGCATTAGTAAAATTCAAACTAAATTCTTTTAAACCACTAAAAACAGACAAGAAAACAAAAAGCGCCATTGTACTTGCTATAATTCCAACAGAAGCAATTCCAGTAATAATGTTAATTGCTTTGTTTCTGCTAAAACTAACAGCGTAACGTTTGGCTATGTAAAAGGAAAGGTTCAAATTACGATTTCTTTCTTTTTTCTAATAAATCTGGATTTTCAATTGGATTTTCTTCTCCAGTTAATGCTTTATCAATTTTTTCGATGTAATCTAAGCTATCATCAATGTAGAAAATCAAATTTGGAACTTTTCGTAATTGATTTTTTACACGCTGTGCTAAATCATGTTTAATAAGAGGTGCGTTGCTTTTTACAGCAGCTAAAATTTCTGGAGCTTTATCTGTTGGGAAAACGCTTAAATGTACTTTTGCAATAGATAAATCCGAAGTTACATTTACTTTTGAAACCGAAATTACTAGGTTGTTGATATTATTTTTACGGATTTCACCTTGTAAAATCGATACCAAATCGTTTTGTAAAAGTGCCCCTATTTTTTTTTGTCTATTTGTTTCCATGGTGCAAAAATACATAAAAATTCTCAAGGCGTATTCTTTTGTAGCTATATATGAATGTCTTCGGATAACCATTTGTTGTTTTTTGTTAACTTTGTTCGCATTAAAAAAAATAATAAGATGAGAAAAATAGAACATATAGGTATAGCTGTGAAAAGTTTAGAAGTTTCAAATGTTTTGTTTGAAAAATTATTTGGACAACCGCCATACAAGGAAGAAGAAGTGGCTAGTGAAGGAGTTAAAACCTCTTTTTTTATGAATGGACCAAATAAGATAGAATTGTTAGAAGCAACTAATCCAGATAGTCCGATTGCTAAATTCTTAGAAAAAAAAGGAGAAGGAATCCATCACATCGCTTTTGACGTAAATGACATAAATGAGGAAGTTATAAGGTTAAAAAATGAAGGTTTTGTAATTTTAAATGAGATTCCTAAGAAAGGAGCTGATAATAAATTGGTTGTATTTCTTCATCCTAAAGGCACGAATGGTGTGCTAATAGAGCTTTGTCAAGAAATAAAATAAAGTTTAAAAAAAGATTTGGTTGCCTTAAAAATTAGTCTTAATATTGCAACTTCAATACTGGTCCTATAGCTCAGTTGGTTAGAGCACCTGACTCATAATCAGGTGGTCCCTGGTTCGAGCCCAGGTGGGACCACTTTTATTGTT
>JAGOFG010000254.1 GCA_017997335.1 Flavobacterium sp.
GAAGCCATAGCAGACGATAACAAGCGATTAGAGGCTTTTTACAACCAAGTCGCTAACGGAGTGCTAGATAAAGCTGAAAAGTCGCTAGAAAACACAAATAAGAAGCATGTGGGCGCATTAAACAACACTATTCAACATTTAAACCAAGTTACAGCTAAACTAAGTGCCAAAGTTATTCTGATTTTAGCAGGTACATTTGTAACTTCAGTTGTCGCATTGCTTTTGGCGATATTTTTATATGTGCCAAGCCTTGATGAAATTCAACAGCGCAGAGCAGATAAGAAAGCATTAGAACGATATGCACTTCAAATGAAAGTTGAAGATGGGGAAACACTGGTCAGAATTATGACCAAAAAACCTTGTTATTCATTTCAACCAAGTAACATCAAAGAAAAAACCTATGACTGGTGTCAGATCGACCCTAAAAAATACTAGGTGATGGGTACTTTGCTCGGCTTTTGCCATCATCCAACCAATGACAGCAGTCGCAAAGTTGCCCGACTTTGAAACATGGCTAAAGCCATATTTCAAAGCATCGAGCCATATTAAATAGCCTTAAAGTATTCTTGGAAAATTCATTCTTTTGCAGTTTAATCAATAACTTTATTCCAAATAGTAAAGATTAAAATGCTATACACACAAATTATTCCATTATTACAAGCTCAGAATCTTATTGGTTCTTCTGGGGTTATTTCATTTAATCTTCTAGGAGTAAATGTGCATGTGTCTACAAAAGATGTAATAGGTGGTTTACTACAAGATTGGTTTGGAAATTGGATGACTTTGAATGGATTCAGTTGGCAACCAGGTCCCAATGCTCAATCTTGGCCTGACTTCATTCTTGGTGATGGAACACATTTAGAGTTTAAAGCTTTCGATGGAACTGCTAGCCCAAATTTCGATTTGGCTAACTTTGATGCTTTTACTAGAAGTCTTTTAACAGAGCCTGAAAGGCTTGATACAGACCACCTTGTTTTTGAATATTTTTTACAAGCTGGTGGCATCGTGACGATTAATAATATTTGGGTAAAAAAAATTTGGGAAATGGCGGGACCATCTGATACTAATATATTAAATTTACAAGTGAAACAGGGTGTTCCTGTAAATATTCGTCCTAAAAACTGGAGATCCAATAGCCCAAGAATTACTTTCTTTGGGCAAAGATTGGATTTCGTTATTGCATTAGATCAAGCTTTACAGCACTTCTATCCAAATAGACATATAAATTGGTTAGCTACTGTTCAACAAAATTATCTAATCAGAACTGGACAAGTTCTATAATTAAATCAGTTCTAGTTGATTGTGCCGTTTTTTATCTCTTTTATCGCTATTAAAAACGGCATTAAGTAATCTAGTTGCTACGGCTTTAACAACGGGAACCGCAACAGTATTTCCAAAAAGATCAAATGCTTCTTTAGGTTTAACATTTAAAATATAGTCATCAGGAAAACCAAATAGGCGTTTCTGTTCTATATCTGTTAACAATCTTAATCCTTTGCCATCAGGTACAACAATTCGATCTAAATCTGTAGCAACAAGTGTTGGAGTTACTGCTTTAGGATCAAGAATTTTATTGATTTCATAACTTAGCTTGCCTGCTACGATGTTATACCCCTTTTCAATATCTTCTCTATACTCACGTTTTTGCTTTTTAATTCCATTATCATCTAAGAACGTAACTACATCTTTAGGGTGTTCTAATTTCACATATTTCTTTTTACAAAGATCATCCAGCATTTCTTGAAGATTTGGGTGTTCGTAAAAAGTAGTAATTTCCTCAATAGTAAGTGGCATTCCATCCATCCATTGAATACCTTTTAACTCAGCCCATTTTTTATTTCTTCTTGCCCTCATAATTTTGCCAAGAAGCTCACGTTGATCTTTTGATACGGAGCCTTTTAACTCAATATCCCAGCTATGAATATTATTTGATCCACCTCTTTTATCTTTAACAGATTTTCCATATAAATCATCTATTTGATAGTGATTTAGTAATAAGTCTATTAATTTACCCTGTAACAGAGGTTTATTTTTTTCCAATACAGAATCTAATGTATTAACTATTGGTTCAAATCCATCCAAGTTAACCGATGAATTAAGCGTACCTGTGATGTAAATACGCTTCCTTGCTTGAGGAACCCCAAAATTACTAGCATCAAATACTTGCCAAGAAACAAAATATCCAAGATTTCTTAATGATTGCAAAATAATAGTGAGTGTTTGTCCCATTTCATCTGATTTATTTAATAAATCATGCTTTACCAATCCATCAACATTTTCAAGAATAAAACCTTGTGGTTTTTTTTCTTTGAGGATTCTTTCAACCTCAAAAAACATAGTTCCTCTAGTATCTAAAAAACCTTGACGTTTTCCTGCACTACTAAAAGCTTGGCAAGGAAATCCAGCCAATAAAACATCAAAGTCAGGAATTTCAGAGCTATCTATTTTTGTAATATCTCCAGCAACATCTTCATTATTATAATTATCTTTATAAACTTGAATTGCATAAGGCTTTATTTCAGAACTAAAGACACAAACAGGCTGTTTTTTTTGTTCTAAAACAGCCTGTTCAAAACCTAGTCGAAATCCGCCCATACCTGCGAATAAGTCGATAAATTTAATTGTTTGCATAAGATAAAATTCAAAACTCATTTAATTGGCAATAGTAGCAATTAATTTTAAGAGGTTCCACTAGTTTCTTATATATCAAATTAAATCAATGATTTATTTAGCCGAGCGAGTGTCTACGAGCGATTGAGCATCATAAAAATTTTGTCCTCGTTTTTTCCTTGATTACAAGCTCCCTTTCGATTTTAAACGGTAGGTACAGAGCATCCCGAATGGGTGCGAACTTTGGAGCTTTTGCTTTTCAAAAAGTATGAGCAAAGCGAATACATTATTAATGCTTTTGCTTTTTGATTTCACAAATAGGATTAACTAAAAACTGCCCTCACGAAGCGAGGTACGAGCTTCAATAGAGTACGAGCTTTAGCGAGTACATAGGGCAGTTTTAAGAGTCCTCTCTTTTTTTATATTTTTAAATATTTTAAAAGATTTTTAGACCCTACTCAAAGCTATGCTATGCATGGCTTTGCAAGGTTTAACTATGAGGGATTGACGCATAACTATGAGGGATTGACGCATAACTATGAGGGATTGACGCATAACTATGAGGGATTGACGCATAACTATGAGGTAATATATTATTCTCATAGTTAATAATAA
>JAGOFG010000255.1 GCA_017997335.1 Flavobacterium sp.
TTTAACAGCAGAAATAACTTCTTGACTTTGTAAAGAAAAGCACAAGAAGTTTATAATTAAAATAAATAGTATTTTTTTTACCGTCATTGTTAAACGAATTTTGAAAATCAGGGTCTAAGATACTACTTTAACACAAAAATAGCAGTTAAATTGTGTAACAAATCGATGTAATAGTAGTCTTGTAGTTAACTCAAATAAACTTTAATCATGAAAAAAATATTTTTTGTTTCAATTTTGATGGTTTCTGGATTTATAAATGCACAAAATTTCCAAGGAATGGCGGTTTATGAATCTAAAACAAGTACTTCAGATATGACTTCTAATTTTAGAGGAAATAGAGAAATTACGCCAGAAATGCAAAAACAAATCGAAGAACGTATGAAAGCAATGTTTGAAAAAACATTTGTATTAACTTTTGATAAAAATGCTTCCACTTATGTTGAGGAAGAAAAAATTGAAGCGGCTGGCCAACAAGGTGGTTTTAGAATGATGTCTTCTATGATGGGAGGTGGAGGAACACATTATAAAAATGTGAAGGAGAAAATATTTAGTGTTGATAAGGAATTTGCTGGAAAAGAGTTCTTAGTTCAAGATTCTTTACCAAAGTTAGATTGGAAACTTTCTGGAGAGACAAAGAAAATTGGTAATTACATGTGTTTCAAGGCAACTGCTGTGCGACCTGTAAGTCAGTCTGATTTTAGAAATTTCCGAAGAAAAAAAGAAGATGAAAAGAAAGAAGAAGTAAAACAAGAAGAGACTAAAACTGAAGAAAAGAAACAAGATCGTAATACCAATTTTATGGACCAATGGGAAGTTCCTAAAGAAATTGTGGTAACGGCATGGTATACGCCAGATATTCCTATTAATCAAGGGCCAGAAAATTATTGGGGTTTACCAGGTTTGATTTTAGAGGTAAGTGATGGGAAAACGGTAATTTTATGTTCTAAAATTGTGATTAATCCTAAAGAGAAAAAAGAAATCAAAGCGCCAAAAAAAGGAAAATTAGTTACACAATCTGAGTACGACAAAATTGTAGCAGAGAAAATGGAAGAATGGAGAGAAATGGGACGTCAAGGTGGAGGAAATTTCAGAATGGGTCGTTAATTGGCATTAATTTCAGAATAAATAAAAATGATAAAAAAAATAGTTTTTGTATTGTCGATTTTGATATTTAGCTTCGGTTATTCTCAAAATATAAAAATAGAAGGAATTGTTCAAGATACACTAGGAAATCCGTTAGAAATGGCTAACATTATGTTGGTGAATCAAGCTACAAAAGGTATGGATGGTTATGCGATTTCAAATGAGCAAGGTAAATTTCAAATTAGTATCAAATCAAATACTACCTATCAATTAAAAGTTAGTTTTATAGGTTTTCAAGCTTTTAATCAAGAATTTACAACGACTACTGAAAATATTCGAAAAGTAATTACTTTAAAAGAAGGAGGAGTGCTTTTAAACGATGTAGAAATCGTTCAGGAAATGCCAGTTTCAATAAGTGGTGATACTATAATTTATAATGCTGATTCATTTAAAACCGGAACCGAAAGAAAACTGGAAGATGTATTAAAAAAACTGCCAGGAGTTCAAGTAAATGAAGATGGTGAAATTGAAGTTGAAGGGAGAAAAGTAACCCAATTATTAGTGGAAGGTAAGAAGTTTTTTGAAGGCGATACTAAAATTGGTTCAAAAAACATTCCGTCAGATGCTGTTGATAAAGTGCAAGTGTTGAGAAATTTCAATGAAGTTTCTCAATTAAAAGGTTTGGAAAACAATGAAGAAAATATTGCATTAAACATCAAGCTAAAGAAAGGTAAAGACAAGTTTTGGTTCGGTGATATTTTAGTTGGTGGCGGACCTGATGAACGTTACGTAATCAATCCGAAAATATTTTATTACAGCCCAAAAACTACTGTTAATGTAATTTCAAATTTCAATAATATTGGAGAAGTTCCTTTTTCTATTCGCGATTTCTTTCGTTTGACTGGTGGAGCAAGAAATACAATTGCTAGAAGTGGAACAAACATCGGAATTTCGAATAATAACTTAGGTATATCAACCACTCAAAATGATAGAGCTTTAGAACTTGATACAAAGTTTGGCGCTTTAAATTTAACCCAGCAAGTTACAGATAAATGGAATCTTAGTGGATTTGGAGTGATTTCTTCTAACAAAACCCTAACGAATACTAAATCTAATTTTGGAATTTTTCAACCTAATTCATCAGAGTTGCAAACCATTGAAGATCGTTCTGATGTATCTAGTTTAAGAGATAATTTGGTGGTTTTTAAATTAGGTTCGAAATACAAAAAAAGTGCAAATTTTCAATTAGATTATGATGCAACATTTCGTCGTTCAAGTCAATCGGAAGATAATATAGTAAATTCACAATCTACTATCTTTTCTAATTCAGGAAATGTTGATAGAACAAATAATATTATTTCTTTTAAAGATCAAGATCCAGTTTCTTTTCAACAAAGTTTAAATATGTTTTGGACAAAAAACGAGAAAAACACATTTGTTTTAGAAGTCCAACATTTATATCAAGATGAGGATCCGTTTTACAATCCTAGCTTACTTGAAGATCCATTCCCAGGAATCGGATTTCAATCAGGTCAAAGTCGTTATGATATTCGCCAAGAGCGTTTTGTAAAAACAAATAAAGTTGATGCCAAAGCAGATTATTATTATACCATCAATAATAAAAGTATTTTAAATATTACTTTAGGAAATACAAATTCACATCAAGGTTATAATTCGTCAATTTTCCAATTGTTAGATAATGGTTCACTTTTTCAATTACCTGATAATGGGGATTTAATTTTTGATAACGATGTGAAGTATAGTTTTAATGATGCTTATTTAGGAATGCATTATAAATTTATTATTGGTAAAAATTTTACTTTTAATCCAGGTGTGAATTTTCATCAATTTAATATTTACAACGATCAATTAAACTCAAGAGTTCGCGATGACTTCTTCAGAGTTTTACCAGATGTATTTGCGCAATGGGATATCAAGAAATCAGAGTCGTTGACATATAATTACAGAATGAGTAACTTTTTTAACGATGTTAATACATTGGTTGACGGTTTTACTTTGAATAATTTCAACTCCTTAAGTTCGGGTAATCGTTTTATTGATAATGCATTGCAACAAAATCATAATTTACGTTACTCAAAATATAATTTGTTTAATTACACAACGATTTTTGCATTT
>JAGOFG010000013.1:0-20842 GCA_017997335.1 Flavobacterium sp.
TGAAAGTCAAACCAGATAGCGGTTGTGCTTTTTGTGTTTTGATAAAATAACGAATCATATCCATTACTGTTTCTCCGTTCATAGCTATGACTACCAAGCTATTTTCGAAAGGCATAATTTGAAAAGCGGTACGAGGCGTTACATCACCTTTAGGTAAGGCAGCACGAATGCCACCGTGATTCAGAATGCAAATATCTATTTTCTTTTTTTCGCGAGCATACAAAATAGTATTCCCTCGAGCTACACAAGCATCTGCCATTAAGTTGCCTAAGGTAGACTGCCATTTTCCAGTGCTTTTGTCTATAGTTTCCGGACAATAGGCAATAACCGAATTTAAATCGGCAGCAATTTTTTCTCTGTAAGGTGCAATATACTGTTCGATGCTAGGTGTACTAGTGTATTTGTCAGTTATTGGAAGACGTTTTCCCTCGATTTTTGTAACGGAATACGGAGTGGAAGCACATGAAAGAATTAAAAAAAATGTTAAGAATATAACAAAAAGTTTTAAAACACCATTATACTTTTTTAAATTTACCATTTGTAATGCGACTTAATTAATTAATTTTGAACCTCAGTAAAAGTAGTATGTTTTTGAATTATTTTAAAGATTATTTCTTAAAAAAGAAATTAAAAAACTACCTATCAAATGTTGGTGTTTTAACATCTGATAATAAGGTTCAAACAGTAGGGATTCTCGTAGATGAAACTGCTTTTTTTCAGACAGTAGCACTAAAAGAAGCATTGGTTAAAGCTGATTTTTTGGAAAAGAACATTGCAATTATCGCGTTCAATGCAAATACGAAGAAGAATCAACTCAGTAACTATCCGGTTTTTAGTTGGGAACACATCAATTGGAGTTTTCAAATCCAAGAAACTTCGGTCTTAGATTTCATTCAAAATCCTTTCGATGTATTAGTGAGTTATTATGATACAAATAACAGTTTCTTACAATGGATAACGTACCAATCTAAAGCAAGTTTTAAAGTTGGATTCTTTAGTGTTGATAAACGTTTGAATCATGTACTAATTGACACTGTGGCACAAAATTACAAGCAATTCGTTCAAGAATTTGTTCGAATTTTACATTTATTTAATAAAATTTAATACCGTTATGCAAGCATTAATAGGCACGGGAGTTGCATTAGTAACACCTTTTAAATCAGATTTTTCAGTTGATACCGAGGCGTTGAAAAATATAGTGAATTTCTCTATAGAAAATGGAATCGAATATCTGGTGGTAATGGGGACTACTGCAGAAAATGCAACCCTAAGTGCAGAAGAAAAAGAACTAGTCATCAATACAGTGGTTGAAGTCAACAATGGGAGACTTCCTTTGGTTCTTGGTGTAGGAGGAAACAATACTTTACAAGTGGTAAACGAATTGAAAACAAGAGATTTCTCTGCTTTTGATGCTATTCTTTCCGTTTCTCCATATTATAATAAACCGACTCAAGAAGGAATCTATCAGCATTTTAAAGCAATTGCAGAGGCATCTCCAATCCCAGTAGTTTTATACAATGTACCAGGAAGAACGTCAAGCAACATGTTACCATCAACGGTTCTTCGCTTGGCAAATGACTTCTCTAATATTGTTGGAATCAAAGAAGCAGCTGGTGATTTAGTGCAAGCCATGAAAATCATTCAGCATAAACCCAAAGATTTCTTGGTTATTTCGGGCGACGACATGATTGCTTTACCAATGGTTTTGGCCGGTGGAGCAGGGGTAATTTCAGTAATTGGTCAAGGTTTTCCAAAAGAGTTTTCAGAAATGATTCGCCTTGGATTGAATAAAAAAGTAGACGCCGCTTTCGAAATCCAATACAAAATTGCTGATAGTATTGACATGATTTTTGAACAAGGAAACCCTGCTGGAATAAAAGAAATATTCAAAACGCTAAAAATCGCTGAAAATGTAGTACGTCTGCCACTAGTTCCTGTTGATGAAGCACTTTCTGAAAGAATCCAACATTTTGTTAAAAATTTTTAAAAAAAGATGCTCAAAAAGTAAGCTTTTTTTTAAATAAAAATATATTTTGTAGTCGCTAAATTAATAACTAAATTTGCCACCCAAAGTTAAGTTGGATTTATAACTATTTGGTGCTAAATTGTAATAAAAGTAAAATAAATGAAGAAAATAGTCGCATTGTTACTACTAACGCTAGCTTTAGGTTCTTGCGGAGAATATCAAAAAGCCTTAAAATCGGAAGATGTAGCTGTTAAGTATGAGTTGGCTGAAAAACTTTATGATGCAGGGAAATACAGTAAAGCAATTCGACTTTTTGAACAAATAGCACCAGCATACAGAGGGAAACCTCAAGCAGAGAAAATGTTCTACATGTATTCTCAAGCGTACTATAAAACCAAACAATACTATTTAGCAGGATACCAATTTGAAAGTTTTGCTTCCAATTATCCAAGAAGTGAAAAAGTGCAAGAAGCGGCCTATTTAGGAGCAAAATGCTACTCTATGTTGTCTCCAGTTTACAGTTTAGACCAAGTGGATACTTTCAAAGCCATAGAAAAACTGCAAAATTTTATAGATACGTACCCTAATTCTGAATATTTGCCGGAAGCAAATAAGACAATGCGTGTTTTAAATGATAAAATTGAGAAAAAAGTATACGAAAATGCTATTGGTTACAATACCATTATGGATTACAAATCGGCGCTAATTGCCCTTGATTTATTCATAGCCGACTATCCTGGAACGGCATTAAAAGAAAAAGCGTTGTATTATAAATTGGATTCTGCTTACCACTTGGCAATTAACAGTGTTCCTGAAAAAATGGAAGAGCGTTTACAAGTAGCTAAATTAGCCTATACAACCTTAATCCGTTACAAAGCGGATACCGAATACAAAGAAAAGGCCGATGCGATGTTGGCGAAGATTGAAACAGATTTACAAAAATTTACTAAATAAATAAAGTCATGGATTTAAAGAAGACGAATGCTCCAGTAAATACAATTACCTATAACAAAACTGTAATTGAAGAACCAACTGGTAATGTATATGAAGCAATAACCATTATGGCTAAGAGAGCAAACCAAATCAATTCTGAAATTAAAAAAGAATTGACTGAAAAATTAGAAGAGTTTGCTACTTATAATGATAGTCTTGAAGAAGTTTTTGAAAATAAGGAACAAATTGAAGTTTCTAAGTTTTACGAAAAATTACCAAAACCGCATGCTCTTGCTGTTCAAGAATGGTTAGATGGTAAAATCTACCATAGAGACGCAAACAAATAATTAAGTATTGATGTCTGTTTTAAATGGCAAAAAGGTTGTACTAGGTATTTCTGGTGGAATTGCTGCCTATAAAACCGCTTCGTTAGTACGTCTATTTATAAAAGCAGGTGCTCAGGTCCAAGTGATTATGACACCTGCTTCTAAGGATTTTGTAACCCCATTAACATTATCCGTTCTATCAAAAAATCCCGTCTATTCTACTTTTTACGATAAAGAGGTTGCCGATTCTTTAGCTCCTTCCGAAGAAGCAAAAGAGTTGTGGAACAATCATGTAGAATTGGGACTTTGGGCAGATATAATGCTTATCGCTCCAGCTACTGCAAATACCTTGTCTAAAATGGCAAATGGTACTTGTGATAATTTGCTTTTAGCAGTTTACTTATCTGCTAAATGCCCTGTCTACTTTGCACCTGCAATGGATTTAGACATGTACAAACATCCTTCTACGCTTAATAGTTTTCAAAAACTTCTCGAGTTTGGCAACATAATGATTCCTGCAGAAAGCGGCGAATTAGCAAGCGGACTTTCAGGCGAAGGCAGAATGGCTGAACCTGAAAACATCATTGCTTTTATGGAAGCGCACATGCAACAGCAATTGCCTTTATACGGCAAGTCAATTTTGATTACCGCTGGACCAACTTACGAAGCCATAGACCCAGTTCGTTTTATAGGAAATCATTCTTCTGGAAAAATGGGGTTTGATATAGCCAATAGGGCAGCCGAATTAGGGGCCAATGTTTTTTTGGTGACTGGGCCTACACATTGTAAACCGCTTTACACTTCTATTCAGGTATTTCCTGTAGTTTCAGCAAAGCAAATGTACGAGAAGTGTTTCGAATGGTATGATAAAATGGATGTTGTCATCGCTGCTGCCGCAGTTGCCGATTACAGACCTAAAGAAGTTGCCAATCAAAAAATAAAAAAAGCAGCAGAGAATTTTGTCATCGAATTAGAAAAAACACAAGACATTCTTGCCGCTCTAGGTGCAGAAAAAAAGCATCAATTCTTAATCGGATTTGCGTTAGAAACGGAAAATGAAATTGAAAACGCAAAAAGTAAGATTCAGAAAAAGAATTTAGATTTAATTGTGCTGAATTCTTTGCAAGATGAAGGTGCAGGCTTTGGTAAATCCACGAATAAGATTACCTTTATTGACAAGAATTTTACTGTAGAACCAATGGAACTAAAATCCAAAACTGCAGTTGCTGTCGATATTATGGATAAAGTGTGTGCTTATTTTAAATAAACACGCAGCTGTTGTAAAACAGTATACTTTTTCAATTTATTAGCCGTTTCTAATCAAAACAATACTTTTGAATATGCATAGAGTTATAGGAGTCTTTTTCTTGATTTTGTTCAATACCACCTTTTTGTTGGCTCAGCAATTGAATTGTTCGGTAGTTATCAACGCCCAAAAAGTTACGAATACCAATCAACAATTAATTAAAAATTTAGAGATTGCTCTTAATGAATTTGTAAATAAAACCGATTGGACGGGACAAACGCTAAAGCAAAATGAAAGAATAAAATGTTCCATGTTTATTACGCTTTCTTCAGTCAATTCAGATCAATTTTCGGGCACCATTCAAGTGCAATCGTCACGATTAATTTACAATTCTACTTACAGTTCGCCAGTTTTTAATTTTAATGATAAAGATTTTAATTTCAGATATGTTGAGTTTGAAAATTTAATTTTCAATCCATCAGTTTTTGAATCCAATTTGGTTTCTGTTATCGCCTATTACTCTTATACAATATTAGGGCTGAATCTGGATACATTTGTGCCATTTGGAGGAAATACTCATCTAGAAACTGCTCAGAACATCCTAAATGTAGCCCAACAAGGCGGTTATAAGGGCTGGAGTCAATCGGACGGGATACAGAATCGCTTTTTCTTGACCAATGATTTACTTTCTCCAACTTTTGCACCGTATCGTCAAGCTTTAGTCGAGTACCATCAAGGACTTGATCAAATGAGCACAGATTTGAAAGCGGCCAAAGAAAAAATTAAAGCGGCTATTTTAAATTTATCAAAAATAAACCAAACCCGACCAAATGCCTTTTTAACTAGGGTCTTCTTTGATGCCAAAGCCGATGAAATAGCTTCCATCTTCTCCGGAGGTCCTAGTATTACTATTGCTGATTTAGTTGAAACTTTAAACAAAATCTCTCCAATGAATGCTAGTAAATGGAGTCAAATTAAATACTAATAACTCCTCTATTTTTGCCGTATATTAGTAGCTTTATTTAAAATACATTTTAATGATTACGTCACTTTCTATCAAAAATTTTGCTTTAATAGATCAACTTACTATTGATTTTACAAAAGGATTATCTATCATCACAGGTGAAACTGGAGCGGGTAAGTCTATAATTCTTGGAGCTTTAGGATTAGTTTTAGGAAAAAGAGCGGACTTGTCTTCTCTAAAAAACACGGAGGAAAAATGTGTTATCGAAGCGCATTTCGAGATTTCTAAATACAATTTGCAAGCTTTTTTTGAGGACAATGATTTGGATTATGAAGCGGATACCATTATTCGTAGAGAAATTTTGCCTTCAGGTAAATCAAGAGCTTTTATCAATGATAGCCCCGTTAATCTGCAAGAATTGCAAGAACTAAGCCTGTACTTAATTGATATCCATTCGCAACAACAAACCCAAGAATTGTCTGATGAGGCGGTACAATTTAAAATTATTGACGCAATTGCCGAGAATAAATCGGAACTTCTGAAATACCAAGAGGGGTTAAAAAAATACAAAACAGAAAAAGCGCTATTGGCTTCTTTGATAAAAAAACAAGGGGAGTCAATTAAAGAACAAGAGTACCATACTTTTTTATTAGAAGAATTGTTGTCAGCCAAACTTATGGATGGGGAACAAGAACAACTAGAAGAGGACTTTGAACGATTGAATAATGTGGAGACCATAAAGGAAGCAATTGACAAATCGCTAGCCATTGCAAATGAAGAAGAAATTGGAGTCTTGCATCATTTAAAAGAAATTAAAAGCACTTTTCAACGGATTACTCCTTTTAGCGCAAAGTACCAAGAGCTGCTTGAGAGAATAAATAGCGTTATCATTGAATTTGATGATATTTGTTCCGAATTAAACCAACAGGCCGAAGTGGTGTTGAGTGATCCTGAAAAATTAGAATACACGAATCAAAAATTGCAACTAATCTATACGCTTCAAAAAAAGCATCAAGTGAAATCGGTAGCAGAACTATTGGAAATTCAGAACGAATTAGACCAATCATTACTATCAATTAGTAACCTCGATGCTGAAATCGAAAAAATAAAAGCTGAAATCACTAGTCAAGAGCAAGAGCTAGATGGGTTGGCAATGGTGATTCACGAAAAACGCCTTCAGTCAATACCAGTTTTGACTGCTAAAATGACGCAAATTCTTGAGAATTTAGGAATGCCCAATGTTCGTTTCAAGATTGATTTAAATCAAGTAGCAACGTATTTTGCCAACGGCAAAGAAGAATTGAATTTTTTGTTTTCGGCCAATAAAGGTGGAGATTTTGGTTTGCTTAAAAAAGTGGCTTCTGGTGGTGAAATGTCCCGTATTATGTTAGCGGTCAAAGCAATTTTGGCACAATACTCTAAATTACCCACTTTGATTTTTGACGAGATAGATACGGGTGTTTCTGGTGAAATCGCTATTCGAATGGGAGAAATTATGAAGCAAATGAGTGCTAATATGCAAGTTTTTGCAATTACCCATTTGCCCCAAATTGCGGCAAAAGGAGATTCGCATTTTAAAGTAGCTAAAAGTACAGTAGGAGAGGTGACTAACTCGGAACTGAAGTTGTTAACCGAGGAGGAAAGAGTACTTGAAATTGCGCAAATGCTTTCTGGAACCGTTGTTTCTGAGTCAGCCTTAAATCACGCCAAAGCCTTGCTGAACTAAAAAAATGGGCTATATTTGTCGATTAAATAATTAAATCAATATTAATACTAGTTTTTTTTACTTTAAAAAAAGAAATTTCGATACTATGATTATAGAACCAAGAATGAGAGGATTTATTTGTTTGACATCTCACCCAGATGGATGCGAACAAAATGTGAAAAATCAAATAGAATACATCAAATCAAAAGGAACTATTGAAGGTGCTAAAAAAGTGTTAGTGATAGGTGCTTCTACTGGATTTGGGTTGGCTTCAAGAATCACTAGTGCTTTCGGATCGAATGCTGCAACTATTGGTGTTTTCTTCGAAAAACCTGCTGCTGAAGGAAAAACGGCCTCTCCAGGTTGGTACAACTCTGCCGCTTTTGAAAAAGAAGCGCACAAAGCCGGTTTGTATGCGAAAAGTATTAATGGTGATGCTTTTTCTAATGAAGTGAAGCAACAAACGATTGATTTGATAAAAAAAGACTTAGGTCAAGTTGATTTAGTAGTTTATAGTTTAGCTTCTCCAGTGCGTCAACACCCAGTTACTGGTGTATTGCATCGTTCTACTTTAAAACCTATTGGAGGGGTTTATACAAACAAAACGGTTGATTTTCATTCTGGTAAAGTGTCAGATATTTCAATCCAACCTTGTGAAGGTGATGATATTGAAAATACTGTTGCTGTTATGGGAGGTGAGGATTGGTCTATGTGGATTGACGCTTTAAAAGCTGAAAACTTATTAGCAGATGGAGCGATGACTGTCGCTTATTCCTATATTGGACCGTCTTTAACAGAAGCAGTGTATAGAAAAGGAACAATAGGAAGAGCTAAAGACCATCTAGAAGCAACAGCATTTTCTATTGCGGATAGTTTGAAAGAAATCAACGGAAAAGCGTTTGTTTCTGTTAACAAAGCATTGGTTACTCAAGCAAGTTCAGCTATTCCAGTAATTCCATTGTATATTTCATTGTTGTACAAAATCATGAAAGAAAAAGGAATTCACGAAGGTTGTATAGAACAAATTCAACGTTTGTACAGCGAACGTTTGTACAGCAACGAGGGAATCGCTACAGATGACAAAGGTAGAATTCGTATTGATGACTGGGAAATGAGAGAGGATGTTCAGGAATTAGTGGCTAAGTTATGGCCAGAAGCTACAACTGAAAATCTAGCAGAAATTGGAGACTTAGCGGGATACCGTCATGATTTCTACAACCTTTTTGGATTTGAGTTCGACGGGGTAAATTATCAAGCAGAAGCCAACGAGTTGGTAAACGTACCTAGTATAGTTTAATAGAAAAAAACAAGAACACCTTATTTTAATTTTATATACAGTAAAAATTAAAATGAGGTGTTTTTTTATTGATAAAAAATAGATAGTTACAATGTACAATTTACTAAAAGGAAAAAAAGGAATTATTTTTGGTGCTTTAGATGAAAATTCTATTGCTTGGAAAACGGCTGAACGAGTGCATGAAGAAGGTGGGATTTTTGTTTTAACAAATGCTCCAGCTTCTATACGAATGGGAAACATTGATCAGTTAGCAAGCAAAACTGGTGCAAAAGTCATTCCAGCAGACGCTACTTCTGTCGCTGATCTAGAAAAATTAGTCGATGAAGCCATGGTTATTCTGGGAGGGAAAATCGACTTTGTATTGCATTCAATCGGGATGTCGGTAAATGTGCGTAAAGGCAATCATTACACCAATCAAAATTACGATTTTACCGAAAAAGGGTGGAACGTTTCTGCGGTTTCATTTCACAAAGTACTGCAAGTGTTATACCAAAAAGACGCTATGAATGAATGGGGAAGTATTGTTGCTCTATCCTATATGGCGGCGCAACGTGTTTTTCCAGATTACAACGATATGGCGGATAACAAGGCTTTCTTAGAATCTATAGCGAGAAGCTTTGGGTATTTCTTTGGTAAAAAATCAAAAGTGCGAGTAAATACCATTTCTCAATCTCCAACAGCTACTAAGGCAGGACATGGTGTGAAAGGATTTAATGGTTTTATCAATTATTCCGAAAAAATGGCGCCACTTGGTAACGCCTCTGCTTTAGATTGTGCCAATTATACCGTTACCTTGTTTTCTGATTTGACACGCAAAGTAACCTTGCAAAATTTAATGCACGATGGTGGTTTCTCCAACGTAGGGGTAAGCCAAGAAATAATGGAAATGTTTGAATAAATAGTATCTTTGCACAACAATTCGAAATACTAATATTAATACCACCCTGTTTACTATGTTTTTTTCTTTAATTATTCCAGTATATAACCGACCGGATGAAGTAGATGAACTATTGATGAGTTTGTCTCAAATGGAGTATCATGATGTATATGAAATAGTAATTATTGAAGACGGATCGACTATCAAATGCCAAGAGGTATTGGAAAAGTATGCTGACAAATTAAATATTTCGTATTATTTCAAACCAAATTCGGGTCCTGGTGATTCTAGAAATTTTGGTATGGAAAAAGCAAGAGGGAATTATTTCATTATTTTCGATTCAGATTGTATTATTCCTGCAAACTATTTAATAGAAGTAGAGAATGCTTTAAAAGAGACCTATGTGGATTGTTTTGGTGGTCCCGATAAAGCTTTGGATAGCTTCTCGGACATTCAAAAGGCCATCAATTTCGCAATGACTTCTTTTTTGACCACTGGAGGTATTCGTGGCGGTTCAGAGAAAATTGGTAAATTCCAACCGCGTAGTTTTAATATGGGATTGTCTCGTAGAGCTTTTGAAGTCTCAAAAGGATTTGGAAATATTCATCCAGGAGAAGATCCTGATTTGTCAATTCGATTATGGGAATTAGGCTTTGAAACGAGATTAATTCCACAGGCATATGTCTACCACAAAAGAAGAATCGATTGGGAAAAATTTGCTATTCAAGTGAATAAATTTGGTAAAGCAAGACCAATTTTGAACAGTTGGTATCCAAAATACAGCAAACCAACCTTCTTCTTTCCGACTTTGTTTATTCTTGGACTAGGGGTCTCTATTTTTATGTACTTGTTTAGCCAAAATTTTGATTTTTTACTTCAATTGTATTTCATCTATTTTATTCTAATTTTTATTACGTCTTCTATTCAAAATAAAAATATAAAAGTCGGATATCTTTCCATGATAGCCGTATGGAAGCAGTTTTGGGGATACGGAACCGGATTTTTAGTGTCCTTTGTAAAAGTGGTGCTTTTGAAACAAAAACCGCAAGAAGCCTTTCCTGAATTATTTTTTAAAGTATAAATGACGGCTATCATTGGTTTAACAGGAGGTATTGGTAGTGGTAAAACTACAGTAGCTAATTTTTTCAAAGAATTGGGGGTTCCTGTTTATATAGCCGATGACGCAGGCAAAGAAGTAATGGAGTCCCAAGCCATACTTTCTCAAATTAAAGCAGTTTTTGGGGAAGCAATATTCGAATTGGGGGCCCTAAACAGACAAAAGTTAGCGGCTATTGTATTTTCAGATCAAGAAAAATTGCAACAACTAAATGCTATTGTGCATCCTGCCGTAGCAAATCACTTCAAACTTTGGTTATCCAATCACCAACATTTTCCATTTATCATTTATGAATCTGCAATCCTCTTTGAAAGCAAAGGAAATGAAAAATGTAATAAAATAATTACAGTTACTGCACCCTTGTCCGTAAAACTACAGCGGGTAATGGCTCGCGATACTGCTACTGAAGAGCAAGTTCTTTTGCGAATGAAATCCCAATGGTCAGACGATCAGCGTGTTGCGAAAAGCGACTTTGTAATTGAAAACATCGATTTAGAAAAGACAAAATCACAAGTTGTTAAAATTCTTAAAATTTTATAGATAAAACAATTTGAGGATATAATGTTAATATTTGGTTAATGCATTATTTATTATATTGTTAAAATGTTAATTTTGTGACATGAATAGGATGTTTTTTAGATTATTGGTGCTGTTAATGAGTTTGTCCCTAATTGGTATAATTCTTGTACAAGTTTATTGGTTCAATTCCTCTTTTAACAATAATGATGAACAATTCAAATTTCATGTTAAACAAGTTATAGGGAATGTTGCTGAAAAATTAGAAAAGCAAGAGGCTTATAATTTTTATGACAGATACAATAAGCTAAAAGATAGTACCGGTAGAATTCCACAAAGAGAGGATATAATGGAGTTCACATTGGTTCAAAAAAATAAGAAAACCAATAAAACAATTGTCTATTCTAATAGTATCATTTCTGAAGATTATAAAATTAACCCGTCGTTCTCGAGTAAGAAAAAAGACGATTTAAAGTTTAAAAATTTTAACTCTAAGAGGACCACTGAAATTTATAATAACAATAGTATTGATAATTCTGGTTATCAGAAAAGCTTGATACCAGATGTGAAAATTGAAAAATCAGGGAATTTAGACATTCTTGATAACGCACAATTTGAAATTTCATACAAAGACATTGCTTCTGCAATGCCAATACAAGAAAGAGTTTCCAATGACGTTCTTAATAAGTTGATAAAAAAAGAATTAGATGAAAATGGAGTAAATACGCATTTTGAGTTTGGAGTATACAGTAACGGTTTGGCAACAAAAATACGTTCTGAAAACTTTAGCTATGACAAAGATGCTACGTATTCTACACCAATCTTTACTGATAATGAAGGAACAGAAAAATACAAACTACTAGTTACTTTTCCATATAAAAAGAAGTTTTTGTTGTCTGAATTGGTAAGTATCACGGTTTTGTCTATCATTTTCACGTTGATTATTTTAATTGCTTATACTTCTGCTTTGAATCAGTTGATTAGACAACGTCAAATTTCTGAGATTAAAACGGATTTTATCAACAATATGACGCATGAGTTCAAAACACCTATAGCTACTATAAACTTAGCTTTAGATGCGATACGAAACCCAAAAATCATTGAGGATAAAGATAAGGTGTTTAAATATCTCGAAATGATTCGAGACGAAAACAAAAGAATGCATGCTCAAGTAGAAAATGTGTTAAGAATCTCTAAACTGGAGAAGAAAGAATTAGACATTATCAAAGAGTCTAAAAATGTAGAAGAAGTTATAGAGGACGCAATAGAGCACGTAAATTTAATTTTAGAAGATAGAGAAGGAAAAATTGATTTGCATTTTGAAGCCTCTAGAACAACAGTGCTATTAAACGATTTTCACTTTACAAATGTAATTGTTAATATATTAGAAAACGCCATAAAATACACACCGAGCATTCCTAAAATTGACATTTATACTGAAAACATCAAAGACATGCTTTTGATAAAAGTGAAGGACAATGGTTTGGGAATGAGTAAGATTGCTCAAAAAAGAGTGTTCGAAAAATTTTATAGAGAGCACACTGGAGATTTACATAATGTAAAAGGTCATGGTCTTGGATTAGCATATGTAAAACAAATAGTTGAAGACCATAATGGTCAAGTTTATGTAGAAAGCGAAAAGGGTAAAGGAAGTACCTTTATCATAAAAATACCACTAATAAATTAGCGAATGGAAAATGTAAATAAAAAGATTCTACTAGTAGAAGACGATTTGAATTTTGGAGCTGTTTTAAAAGATTATTTGATGCTAAATGACTTTGATGTTGTGTTAGCAAAAAACGGAATGGAAGGTTTTGAAAAATTTAAGAAGGACAATTACGATTTGTGTATCTTAGATGTTATGATGCCTTACAAAGACGGATATACTTTAGCCAAAGAAATTCGTGAGAAAAACAGCGAAGTGCCAATCATCTTTTTAACCGCAAAAACGATGAAAGAAGATGTAATGAAAGGCTATAAAGCAGGTGCTGATGATTATCTAAACAAGCCTTTTGATTCAGAAGTCTTGTTGATGAAAATCAAAGCCATCATTCAAAGAAAATCTTCTGAAGTGAAAACTGACCAAGTACAGTTTGAATTCAACATCGGGAAGTTCCATTTGAACTCTAAATTGAGATTTTTGACTTTCCAAAACGAAGAGCCAATCAAATTGTCTCCAAAAGAGAATGAATTGCTAAAAATGCTTATTCTTCATGAAAATGATTTAATGCCAAGAGAATTAGCGTTGACTAAAATTTGGAGAGATGACAACTATTTTACTTCAAGAAGTATGGATGTGTACATCGCCAAATTGAGAAAATACCTAAAACCAGACGAAGATGTTGAAATCTTGAACATCCACGGTGAAGGATTCAGATTGGTAGTAAAAAGCAGTACTACAGCCTAATAATCACAAATAAAAAAGCTTCGAATTTTTCGAAGCTTTTTTGTTTTATTTAAAATGCAGTTGCAAGGCAAAACAGATTTTGTCTTGTTTTGTAATGGTGAAAATTGTCTCTTTTTCTTCTATGTTTTCATGAATTTGAACGCTGTCATTCAGAGATAACTCTTTTAAAAAATTCATTTCAAAACTAGCCACTTTTTGTTGTAATAACAACTTTGGCTGAACCAAATCCAAACACCATTCTAGATACTTTACATTATTGGCATGATTGACTATGTCTAAATCAGAAAGACAAACCGTTTTCTCAAACAAAATCTCTTTTTCGTGATGTATGTCTATTTTAGAGAATGTATTTGTAGTTGCCTTTCTATCAGGGTATAATTCAAAATGCTCATAAGGCAAAGCAAGTGGCTCAGGACGTCTTTTTTGCGTATTAAATACCGCCCAAAATGTCTCAGAACCTACTATTTTTTTTCCATTTACGTGAACTTCTAAAGCTCTTACCGAACGGGAGTTTTCCAAAGAATTAATCCAAGTGGTCACCGTAACGGTATCCCCCCATTTAGGCAACGCCTCGATTTCTACTCGCATTCTGCTCAATACCCACGCTTGATGGAACTCTTGCATATCGGCAAAGCTGATGCCTCCAAGTTCAGAATGGGCTGCAGCGGTTAATTGGAGCAAATTACACAATTCGGTATATTTTAAATACCCATTGGGCGCACATTGCGTAAAATTGATTTCCCAGTTTTTGGATAAAATCGAAGTGAAATTAGGAGATATAGGCATTGTTGTATTGTAATTTTTGAATAGCAATTTGCTAGTGTTTTTTGATTGCTTCTTTCTGAAGGAGCCGATTTTGACGAACGATGTCTGGGGAGAAACAAGCTGTTTTTTATGACTCATAAGCTTGTATTACAATTACGAAATTTAAGATTGGTTAATCGTGTTTTCCATCAAAGCTTTCCATCCATTTGCCCTGTACTTTCATAACTTGCTCTATCACATCTCTAACAGCACCTTTTCCGCCATTTTTATGTGAAATGTATTTTGAAATGGCTTTTATTTCTGGACAGGCATCTTGTGGACAGGTGGGTAAACCAACGAGTTGCATCACGTGATAATCTGGAATATCGTCTCCCATATACAACACTTGTTCGGGTAGAATGGAATAAACATCGGTATATTCATCAAATGTAGCCACTTTATCTGGGGTGCCTAAATGGATGTCGGTGATGCCTAAATTTCTCAAACGCACTCTAACGCCTTCATTGCTTCCGCCAGAAATAATACAAACATTGTAGCCATTATCTACAGCAGCTTTTAGTGCATAGCCATCGCGAATGTTCATAGTTCGCAGCATTTCACCTGTGGTATTAACAAATACAGAACCATCAGTAAGTACGCCATCTACGTCAAACACAAACGTAGTAATATCATTCATTATTTCTTTATAACTTTTTGCCATGATTTTGTATAGATTGGGTTAAGATTTTATATATAGTGGATTGATTTTCATTAGATAAAAATGATTCGTGCGCCTCGATAGTAGAAACATCATTGCGCTTAGCGGGGCCAGTTTGTGCTTCTTTTGGTGAAAGGGTCAATAATTTCTCAGCAGTTTCCAAAATTAAGGGCTTTAAAATATCAAATGGAACATGGTTTTCTATGCAAATTTCATTGCCTAATTGATATAAATAGTTGGTGAAATTATTTACAAAAACAGCGGCCACATGCAATGCTTTTCGTTGATGAGAATTGATGGCATGAACGTTGTCTGAAATAGCAGTAGCCACTTTTTCCAAAATAGCATAATCCTCAGGGACTAATGTTTCTAGACACATTGGGATTACTTTGAAATTTAGAGGTTTTCCTTTTGTAAAGGTTTGCAAAGGATAAAAAACGCCTTTGCGATTTTTACAGTTCAAGGAATCCAATGGGGCTGCTCCTGAGGTATGCACTACTAAGCGGTTTTCAAATGGCAATTGTTCTGAAACGGTAGGAATCGCGTCATCAGATACAGCAATTATGTAAACATCTGCGTCTTGTAAAGCACTGTAACTACTTGTAATTTTGTGAGGCGCAATTCCATCGATTGTGGTTGCGCTGTTTCGAGCAAAAACTTGTACGATTTCAATATTCGAAGCCGAAAGAAAGGTTGAAATAAGGTGTTGTGCAACGTTACCTGCACCAATAAGTGTTACTTTAATCATATCGCAAAATTAGTGATTTTTTTAGAGCTTTAAAAGGCTTTGGTTTATTCGTCTTGGTTCTTTACGTATCGCTTAATCAAAAGGTTTTGTATTGTTTTTTCTCACTTAATTTTAGATTAAATTAACAAGGGTGGAAGTTTCAAATCAACAATATTTAAGTACTTTTGCGACACTTTTCAAAACCAAAGGATACAATAAATGGATAAAAAATACTACTCCTTTTTATTTTCAACACGATTAATGGCAATCCTTTTTATTGCCTATGCAGTAGCAATGGCAACTGGAACATTTATCGAAAGTAAGTACAATACAGATACGGCCAAAATTTGGATTTATAACGCATGGTGGTTTGAGGCTATTCATGTGTTTTTCTTGATTAATTTCTTTGGAAACATCAAAAGATACCAATTGTTGAAAAAAGAAAAATGGGCAACTTTATTGCTGCATTTGGCTTTCATCTTTATTATAATCGGCGCATTCATTACACGCTATATTAGCTATGAAGGCATGATGCCAATTAGAGAAGGTGCTACTGAAAGCCGAATTTTTTCCGATAAAACATTTGTAACTGTTTTTGTTGATGGGGAATACAAGGGCGAACCAAGACGCCGAACTTTTGAAGAACCAGTTTTGTTATCTCCTGTAACTCAAAATAATTTTTCGATTTCTGATGAATTTGCCGATATCCCTTTTGAAGTGAAATACGAAAACTTCATCATGGGAGCAAAAGAATACATCAAGCCTGATCCAAAAGGAACACTGTATTTAAAAATAGTGGAAGCGGGTGAAGGTGGAAGAGAAGAACATTTCCTAAAAGAAGGAGAAGTACAAAACATTCATAACGTTTTGTATGCTCTAAATAAATATACTGAAGGAGCTATCAATATTACGACTACAGGAAAAGAATACACTATCCAAACCCCATTTGAAGGAAACTTTATGCGAATGGCGGATGAGTTACAAGGAAAAGTATCCAAAGATGTGGTGCAACCTTTAATGATGCGTTCTCTTTACTCAATTGGTGAAAAGCGAATTGTTTTCCCAGAGCCTGCGGTTAAAGGGGTAATTGCTTACGAATCAAACAATGATTTTAAAGCAAAAAATCATGAAGATGCTATAGAATTGAGTATCACCTCGCAAGGAAAGACCGAAAAAGTAACTATTTTGGGTTCTAAAGGAAAAGTAGGCGAGCCTAAAACCGTAAAAATTGGAAAATTAGATTTTGCTATTTTCTACGGAAGTAAAGAGTATATGTTGCCTTTCAAAGTAAAATTGAATGATTTTATAGCAACTAAATACCCTGGAACAGAAAAGAGTTATTCTTCATTTGAAAGTCAAGTCACTGTTTTGGATGGGAAAGAAAATTTTGACGCGCGTATTTATATGAATCATGTGTTGGATCACAAACAGTATCGATTCTTTCAATCAGGATTCGATCCTGATGAAAAAGGAACTATTCTCTCGGTAAACCATGATTTCTGGGGAACCAACATCACATATTTAGGGTACTTTTTATTGTATTTTGCTATGATGGCCATTTTATTTACCAAACATTCTCGTTTTGGCGATTTAAAAAGAAAACTAGAAGTTGTAAAGAACAAGAAAGCGAAATTACTTTCTGTCTTTTTGTTGTTTTTTGGACTGCAAGGTTTTGCACAAAGTCACGAAGGCCATAACCATACAGAAGGTGACGGTCATAATCACGAGCAATCCGTGATGCATACCCGAAAAGCGCCAACGGAAGCCGAATTGGATACGCTGTTAAAATCCAATACGGTCAAAGCAGAACACGCGGCTAAATTTGGGCGATTGATTATTCAAGATGCCGGTGGAAGGATGAAACCTATCAATACTTTTTCATCTGAATTGTTGCGAAAAGTGAGTCATGAAAATACCTTTAAAGGAATGAACTCGGATCAGGTTTTCTTATCGATGACGCAATTTGCGAATATTTGGTTGGAAGTGCCTTTGATTTATATTACACCAAAAAACGATAGTATTCGCAAAATCATAGGTATAGACACCAAAGCCAAGTTCGCACCTTTTATTTCATTTTTTGATGAAAAAGGGAACTACAAATTGTCTCCTTATTTGGACGCAGCATACAAGGCAGCGAATCCAAATCAGTTTGAAAAAGATTTTATCGAAACGGATAAAAAAGTGAATTTGATGGAATCGGCATTAAGTGGACGTATCTTGAAAATTTTCCCGATTCCTAATCATGAAAATTCAAAATGGGTTTCCTATTTAGAATTGAATGAAGCTGGGCTAAAAGGAATGGATTCTACTTATACCAAGAGCATTTTGCCACTGTATTTTGGAACACTTAATAATGCCATTAAAACCCAATCCTATGACACTTCTGATGAGTTGTTAGAAAGTATCAATGGGTATCAAAAGAAATTTGGTGCAAAAGTTCGACCTTCAGAGGAAAAGATTGACCTTGAAATTGCCTACAATAAGTATGATGTATTTCAAAAATTACCTTATGCCTATTTGTTTGGGGCGATTATGATGTTGATTTTTACCATCATTCAAATATTTAAAGATAGAAAGGCCTTACGCATAGTTATTAATGGATTCCATATTTTTATTGGACTTTTGTTCGCTCTTCATACACTAGGTTTGATTGCCAGATGGTACATTTCTGGACACGCGCCTTGGAGTAATGCTTACGAATCTATCATTTATATTGCTTGGGCTACCATGTTCTTTGGATTGGCTTTTGATAGAAAATCAAAACTAACAGTAGCTTCATCAGCATTTGTTACGGCCATGATTTTAGCTGCAGCATATATGAATTGGATTGATCCAGAGATTGCCAACTTACAACCGGTTTTGAATTCGTATTGGTTAATGATTCACGTTGCGGTAATTGTAGCGAGTTATGGACCATTTGCGCTAGGTATGATTCTAGGATTTGTTTCTTTGTTGTTGATTTTCTTCACCAACGATAAGAACAAAGAAAAAATGGATTTGAACATCCAAGAGTTGACTTATATCAACGAAATGGCATTGACGATAGGTTTGGTAATGCTTACGATTGGGAATTTCTTGGGAGGACAATGGGCCAATGAAAGCTGGGGACGTTACTGGGGTTGGGATCCAAAAGAAACTTGGGCACTGATCAGTATCATGGTGTACGCATTTGTAATTCATGCTCGCTTTGTTCCTTCATTGAGAGGCAAATGGGTGTTCAATTTAATGAGTTTGTTTGCTTTTCTTTCCATTTTGTTCACGTACTATGGGGTGAACTTTCACCTAGTTGGCTTGCATTCCTATGCAAGCGGTGAGGCAAAATCATTTAATTGGATTTGGTACTCATTAGGAGCTTTCTCTCTGATAGGATTGCTTACTTACCCTAAATACAAAAAGTATTACAAGAAATAAGCTAATGTAAGTTTCACAAAAAAGTGCTTTGTCAACTCCTTTTAAAGGTGTAACAAGATAAAAGCTTCTTATTTTGCGAGGGGTACTGTTTAAATTTGTGCTTGTTTTTTCTAAGAAATCCTGTTGGATACTCAAGGAACCTTTATATTTGTGGTTCATTGAAGAATCGATAAATGGAAATTTACATACAGAAGAAAGCAAGTAATGAACAGAAAGTAAAACAACTTCAAAAACAATACAACCAAATCAGTTTTGGGCGTTTGTTAACAGTTGTTGTGATGCTGTTCGCTCTTTATTATTATCAAAAAACCAACAATGCAAGTTTACTTTATATAGGAGCTTCTGCATTTGTTGGTTTTTTTGTGCTCATGCGTTGGCATACCCGTGTAGCTTATCAAAAGAAACTTTCGCAAGCTATTGTCGATTGCAATGCCGATGAGATTGCTTTTTTGGAACGTAAAAGCATTCCTTTTGAAAATGGTGCCGAATACAATGATTTTCAGCATCCCTATGCCTATGATTTAGATATTTTTGGTCCAAATTCCTTGTTTCAAAGTCTAAACCGCACCGGTACATTTATGGGAAAAAAAAGTTTAGCGGCTCATTTGTTAGCCAATTCTAAAGCCGATGAAATTCCACACATACAAGCAGCAATTAAGGAGTTACGCGAGAAGTTGGATTGGCGCCAAGCTTTTTTAGCCACTGCTAGAGTAGGACAAGACAATAAAAGTAGTTATACTCGATTATTGCAATGGTGCAGTTTTAATACTAAGGCAGTTTCTAAAATTACAACGGTGTTATCGTATGTTTTACCCATTGTTTTGGTTGGATTCGTAATGGGTTACCTTCTTACTTTCAACCCTATTTGGCTGAAGTATTTTGCCTTTTTATTTGTGGTGAACTTGGTACTTGCTGGTAGCTATGTGAAAAGAATCATGGCTGAAAACGCACATTCTTCCGAAATCAATACAATGCTAGACAATTATAGTCAGCTTTTCTTGAAAATAGAAAATGAAGATTTTAGTGCTAGTAAATGCAAACAGTTGCAACAGGTTTTGAGCGTGGATGGGCTTCCAGTTAGTGCTAAAATAAAGGCATTATCCTCAATTTTTTCAAAGTTAGACAGTACCAACAATTTGGTAGTATCGGTGCTTTTTAATGGATTATTTCTTTTTAATATTCATATTTTGAATGCCTGCTTGCTATGGAAAAAAGAACATGCTAAGAATCTTGAATGTGACCTAGATGTAATTGGTGAGTTTGAAATGCTCAATAGTTTAGCTAATTTTTCCTTCAATAATCCTGATTTTGCTTTTCCAGAATTGAATGAGGAGTATAAAATTGCTTTCGAAAGTTTGAGTCATCCGCTATTGAATCCGAAAAATAGAGTAGGAAATACAGTAGCTTTTCAACCTCAATCCTTTATAATTTTGACAGGCTCTAACATGTCAGGCAAAAGTACTTTTTTGCGAAGCTTGGGAGTCAATATGGTCTTAGCGGGAATGGGTGCGCCTGTTTGTGCTACTCAAGCGAATGTGCATCCTATGTCGGTGTTAGTATCGATGCGATTATCGGATTCGTTATCGGACAGTGAATCTTACTTTTTTGCCGAAATCAAGCGCCTAAAGCAAATTATGAATGGATTGGATGAAAGCCCTGCTTTTGTTTTATTGGACGAAATTTTGCGCGGTACCAACTCAGATGATAAGCGCAGCGGAACGATTGAAGTGGTCAAAAAAGTAATTGCAAAGAAAGCGATTGGAGCCATTGCGACCCACGATATTGAAGTGTGTTTGACTACCAACGAATTTCCTCAAGTTTTAACGAATAAATGTTTCGAAGTCGAAATTAAAAACGACGAATTGCATTTCGATTACCAATTGCGAGA
>JAGOFG010000013.1:20942-29761 GCA_017997335.1 Flavobacterium sp.
AGAGCGGGACGATGTTTCTAGAAAATCCCATTCTTTCTGCTCCAAAAAAAATAAATCCGTAAAACTGGTTAGGAATTACGGATTCAAGAAATAGTATTGGTTTTGGTTAGTTTAAATGGGTGTTGATTAGCTGTTAAGCATTACTGGCATTACAAGCATAGTAACGGTTTCGCCTTCTTCTAAACCATCTACTGGTGTTAAAATCCCAGCACGGTTAGGTAAAGACATTTCAAGCATGATCATATCTGATTGAAGATTGGTCAACATTTCGGTTAAGAATCGAGAGTTGTAGCCAATTTGCATATCGTCTCCTTGATAATCACAAGTCAAACGCTCTTCGGCTTTGTTGGAGTAATCAATATCTTCTGCGGATACGTTCAATTCGGCACCAGCAATTTTCAAACGAATTTGGTGTGTTGTTTTATTAGAAAAGATAGCCACACGACGTACTGAACTTAAGAACAAGGTACGGTCGATGATTAACTTGTTTGGGTTTTCTTTTGGAATAACCGCTTCGTAATTTGGGTATTTTCCGTCAATCAAACGGCACATCAAAATGTAATTGTCAAAAGAGAAAGTGGCATTGCTATCATTGTATTCAATTTTTACTTCAGCATCTGAAGAAGAAAGAATACTTTTTAAGATATTCAATGGTTTTTTAGGCATAATGAAATCGGCCACTTCAGAAGCAGTAACGTCTGTACGAGCATACTTTACCAATTTGTGAGCGTCTGTTGCAACAAAAATCAACCCTTGTGGTGAAAATTGAAAAAACACACCAGACATTACTGGACGTAAATCATCGTTACCTGCTGCAAAAATAGTTTTGCTAATGGCAGTTGCCAGTACATCGGCAGGAACAAGGGTTACTGAAGGTTCGTCCAATTGAACGGCTTTAGGAAACTCTTCTCCTGGAGCATAAGCCAAGGCATATTTTCCAGAATTAGAACTAATCTCTATAGTACTATTTTCTTCTACCGTAAACGTTAATGGCTGCTCTGGGAACGTTTTTAAGATTTCCAAAAGCAATTTAGCTGGTACTGCAACACTTCCTTTGCTAGTTGAATCTATCGCTAACGAAGCTGACATTGTAGTTTCTAAATCAGAAGCAGATACCGTTAATTGATTATTGTCTAATTCAAATAAAAAATTATCTAAAATGGGTAAGGTATTGCTACTGTTGATGACATTACCTAATACTTGCAACTGTTTTAATAAGTACGAACTCGATACTATAAATTTCATGTGTATTGTTTTATTTTTTTGGATTCTATATAAACTAGGTTAGAATACCTGATTACAAATATATCTCAATCTAGTGTATGTTTTTATTTTTTTTATTAACAGTTAGCGCGCATAGTTACGTTTGCGGAAATAAGTAAACAAGAGACCAAAAACGCCTAAAATTAGAATTGGAAGCCCGATAGTTAGGACTTGTATGTAAGTGTAATTTGCGTATACTTTTTCTTTATCCAATAAAGGAAGATCTAAATCTTTGCTTCTAATGTTAATAAGTCCACTATCATCTAGCAAGTAATTCACACTATTCATCAGAAAATCTTTGTTATCGTAGAGATTTCCTGAACGTTGATCGTAGCCTAACTCCACCGGAAGCTGATTTTTATCCAATTGATTTCTAAGGATATCGCCATCTGAGATGACAATCATTTTAGTAGGTTTACTAGTGGATTGAAAATTAGTTTGTTCAAAAGCTTTTATACGATTCTCGAATGCAGAATGGAAGGAGCCCTCTAGCAAAACGGCCAATGGAATTCCTCCTGTATTGGGATAGTCAGCTGGGCTAGTAGTCTCAGAAACCATCGATAAATTGATTGCTGTTGGTGTTCCTACGCGTTTAGAATAGGGTGAAGATTGCAAAAGAACTGTTTTCTTAATGCTATTTTTCAGCGTATCAATTGAATTGGCAAAATCAAATTTAATCCCTCCAAGGTTTTTTACAATTGGATGTGTGCTTATTGGAGTAACCAATGGCGCGTATTTCCAATTGAATTGTTGAAAGCGGGTAGCACTTCCTGGCTCACCTGATGCCAATTGTATCGGACTACCTTGCTCGTCTTTAACTATATCAGGATTAATACGAATGCCATATTTAAAAAATAGATCATTGATGTTCAAATCTCTAGGGTAAGCAAGACTCGCTCCTGATGGATTATAGAGACTGTCTATTTCTGCAACGACCTGATCGACCAACCAGATTGTTTTTCCGCCATTCATTAAGTATTGATCTAAAACTTGTTTTTCACTTTCACTAAAAGCTTCTGAAGGCTTTGCGATCACTGCCAAATCATATTCTTTAAGAGCTTGTAAACTTCCTTCAGGATTCTTCGCTACTGAGTCAAGTGTGAATGGAGCAATAAAATAACTGTCTCTAACTTGCAATAAAAACTTAGCAATAAAAGCTTCTTTTAGTTCTCCATTTCCTTTAATGATGGCCACTTTTTTCTGTTTGGCTTTGGTAATTTTATTGAAAGCATCTGAAAAGGAGTATTCTAAATGCTGAACAGAACCAATTACTTTTTGAGTGGTGGACGCTCCCATTTGGTTTTTAAGCAATGGAATCGAAACTTCTTTGTTGTCATAGGTAGCTATGGCCCACGGAAAAACTAAGGCTTGGGATTGTTTTCCTTTGTCGTCAACTGTAATGTTAATGGGAGTTAGGCCTTTTCGGTACAAATCTTTAATGAGATCCATGCTTTCTTCTTGATTTTCCATGGGATCAACAAATTCAAATACAATATTGCTATTGTACGCTTGGAATTCTTCTAGAATTTGTTTGGTTTCTTGTTGTAAACGCTTGAATTCTGCGGGTAAGTCGCCCTGCATATAGACTTTAATAGACAGGGGATTTTTCACTTCTTTTAGTAGGTTTAAAGAAGTAGTGGAAAGGGTGTACCTTTTGTCTTTTGTCAAGTCAAAACGATAAAAGAAAAAGGAACCTAGTAGGTGCAAAGTCAGTACTATTCCAAAAATATAGAGGAGTTGAATACGATTGTTTTTTATAGACGCCTTCATTACGCTTTAAAAGATTTTAGATTATAAACTGTAAATGATAAAAATAAAACGCTAACGCTTGCAAAGTAAAGGATGTCTCTGGTATCCAAAACACCTCGACTCATACTTTTGAAGTGATCTTGCATTCCAAAAAGACTTATGTACGAACTCCATTCACTAAAAACAGTTGCTAAACCATCAAATCCAAAATAGAAAACGAAACATAAAAAAACGGCAATGATAAAGGCTACAATCTGATTTTCAGAAAGGGTAGAAGTGAAAATACCTATTGCAGTATAACTACTGATAAGAAAAAGTAAGCCGAAATAAGAGCCAATGGTGCTTCCCATATCAATATTGCCCTCTGGTTGCCCAAGGCTAGAAAGAATGTACACGTAAAGAAAGGTGGGGACAATTGCAATTACAATTAAAAAGAAGGCACCCAAAAATTTACCCGTAGCAATCTCCCAAATACTTAAAGGCTTTGTCAAAAGCAATTCTAATGTTCCCTGCTTTTTTTCATCGGAAAAACTTCTCATAGTAACTGCTGGAATTAAAAAAAGAAGGATCCATGGAGATAGAGTGAAAAAAGGGGTCATGTCTGCAAAACCCGAATTGAGAATGTTATAATCACCCTCAAATAACCAAAGGAAGACGCCGTTGATAAGCAAAAACAAGGCAATGACCAAATAACCTACTGGCGAACCAAAAAAGGATTTTATTTCTCGTAATACGATTGATTTCATTAGTGATACTTTATTTTAAAGTGTTTTATCGTTAATTTAAATGGATGGTAAACCAAAAGGGATTAGGGTAAAACTGCTATTTTGTCTACACTCCAAGCTTCAGGTTTGGCATTAAACAATTGTTTGGTAAAGGTCCATACTTCATTGAATAAGGCTGACTGTCTATAGTTTTCCAAATCTGCCTCTGTTTCCCAATAACTATAGGTAAAAAATACGTTGGAATTGGTCTTATCTTGATACAATTCTAATAAACGGTTGCCAGGAGCATTTCTAATCTGTTGCTTCATCAATTCGAAATTAGCCAAAAAGGCAGTGCAATGTTCTGGATGAAAACTCAACTTTACAATTCGTACAAACATTTAAAGTATAGATATTAAAATTTAGTGATTTTTGATGGTGTTTTTATATTATGAAAATTTGACAGTTATGGTGTCTCTATAATTCAATCCCAATAAACTATGAGCGGAACCTACTTTTGATGGATTACTTCTGTAAATCGCAATTTCTAAATAACCAGCTTCATTGAATAAGGCCAGTTTTTCACCCTCATAATATTTGATAGGATACTTGTCTGAAACTGCAATGGCTGAATAATTGGAAACAATAGTCTTAATACTTTTAGTTCGTAAAAGTATCTCAAAAGAACGACCTTTGGCAGCCTCTGTAAATTGTTTTTGACTAATATTAGTTACCACATTACCAAAATGATCAATGTACATCACCGAACCAGTTAGCTGATTACCTAAATCATTCATAGTAACTTGCATTTCGGTTACTTCTTTGATAGAAGGGATTTCTTTTCCTATTACATTAAGCAATCCTCCTTTGGCCAAATGACAAGCCACTTGTACAAACACATCCAAATCAGTAGCACCATGATGCAGACGATCGTGAATGTTGATGGCAACCATTTTTTGGGGCACTATTTTTTGACATAACATACTCAAAATGCCATTGTCGGCTGCAATAAAATAATGGTCGTTCCACTGAATGGCTATATGCTGATTTTCTTTGTTTAACTCAATATCTACACCAATTAAATGTACCGTGCCTTTTGGAAAATTAGCATAAGCTGCACTAAGTATATAACTGGCTTCTACGATATTAAAAGGGTCAATGTCATGCGATAAATCGACTATAGTAAGATCTGGATTTGTCGTTAATATCTTACCCTTAAGAGCGCCTACAAAGTAGTCTTTTAAGCCGTAATCGGTAGTAAGAGTAATTATTGACATAATTTTGTTTATAACTATTTAAGGCAATTTAAAGCTAATTTGCTTAAATTTGAGATATGCAAAGCTACTAATTTCAGCTATTATTTTTTAATTAAAAACTACTCCATTTTGAACGAAAGAACCATCGAGCTTGTTGATATTGCTCCAAAAGAGTTTTGGGGCGCTCAAGATACTCATCTTGAAATGATTAAAAAATATTATCCCAAGCTTAAAATCGTAGCTCGTGGCTCAACTTTAAAAGCTTTTGGGGAAAAAGAAGTCTTAGACGAATTTGAAAAACAGTTCCAAAGACTCATGCTACATTTTACAAGATACAACAATATCGACTTAAATGTGATTGAAAGAGTAATCATGAATGATGCTCAAGACAATCGAAAAATGGCTGATTACGACAAAATTCTGGTACATGGAGTAGGAGGTAAGATCATCAAAGCCATGACTCCAAACCAACAACTGTTGGTGGATACCTTAAATAAAAACGACATGGTGTTCGCGGTAGGACCTGCAGGTACAGGTAAAACCTACACTGGGGTTGCGATGGCCGTAAAAGCACTAAAAGAAAAACAAGTTAAAAAAATTATCTTGACGCGCCCCGCTGTAGAAGCAGGAGAAAATTTAGGTTTTTTACCTGGCGACATGAAAGAAAAACTGGATCCCTACATGCAGCCTTTGTACGATGCGTTAAGGGATATGCTACCCAATGAAAAATTGGAAGATTATATCACCAAAGGAATCATTCAAATCGCTCCTTTGGCATTCATGAGAGGAAGAACATTGGACCACGCTTTTGTGATATTGGACGAAGCACAAAACACCACCCACTCTCAAATGAAAATGTTCCTAACCCGTATGGGAAAATGCGCCAAATTCATGATCACTGGTGACCCAGGACAGGTGGATTTGCCCAGAAGAACAATTTCTGGACTCAAAGAAGCATTACTCGTTTTAAAAGATATTGAAGGTATTGGAATCATCTATTTAGACGATAAAGATATTGTACGCCATCGACTGGTTAAGAAAGTAATCGATGCTTACAAACAGATTGAAAACAATGATTATTAGCTTTTAAATTTAGTTAAAGAAGCGAAAAGTAGTAGTTAATTAAGGCTTTACTTTTCGCTTTATTATTTATTCTGATTTAAAAAGAGGAAGTAAGTAAAGCCAAAATGAACAAGACACATCAAGAAATCAAAGTAATAGTTTCTGATTTAGACGGTACTTTGCTCAATTCAAATCACCAAATTACTCCCGAGACTAAAGCGGTATTCCATCAATTGTATGAAAAGGGATACACCATTATCATTGCTACTGGGAGACACCATATAGATGCTAAGGCTATTTTAAAGGAACTGCATTTTCCTTTGTATTTAGTAACGTCAAATGGGGCAAGAATTCATAGTCCTAATAATGAACTCTTGTTTTCTTTTGATATAGAAAGCGAAGTTGTCGCCTCTGTTTTTCAATTGGATATTGACCCCACTATCACTACTGTACTCTTTAAAGAAGAAGTGTGGCTAACATCCAAAACCAATAAAAAAATAAATAGCTTTCAAAGGGATTTGTCCTATCCCCCAGAAGTAGTCGATTTTAGTAGTTTGACGGATTATAGTGCTATAAAACTATTTTTTACGCACGAAAGTCACAATGTTCTAGTAGCTTTAAAAGACCAAATTCTCGAAACACATTCCGATGTTCTCAGCCACGCCTTTAGTTTACCTTTTTGCCTTGAGTTTATGGATAAATCGGTAGATAAAAGTGTCGCTATTGAAAGAATTCTAAATAAAGAAGGTTTTACCTTTGAAAACGCTATTGCCTTTGGTGACGGATTCAATGATGAAAGAATGTTAACAGCTGTGGCCAAAGGATTAATAATGGAAAATGCTCCCGATACTTTAAAGAACAAACTGCATCATTTGGAAGTGATTGCATCCAATAATGACAATGCGGTTGCCAAATATATTACAGATAATGTTCTAAAATAAAGACTTAATTAATGAATTCAAAGTATTCAATAACCAAATTTTTTATCGTATGGAAAAAGTATTAATAATTTCAAAAGTAATGTAATAGCTGGGGTTTTATTTTTATTGCCACTATATGTTTTAATGATTATCGTTCAAAAAACGTTTGGATTCTTTGCTAAGTTTGGTAGCGGAATCGCTAAGTTTTTAGGCTTAAATACAATTTTAGGAAATAATACAGCCAATGTTTTTGGGGTAATCCTGCTCTTTTCCTTTTTATATATTTGTGGTTTTTTAGTGCGATTGAGTTTTTTTAAACGTATCAGTGATGCTATAGATGAGAAGTTAAAAATCTATTTACCAGGTTATGAAAAACACAAAGAGCTAGCTAAGCAAAAATTAATTAATGATGACAAAAAGGAAGAAGCACCTATTGTGCCAGCTCAAATCCCTGTATTATTGCACTATAATGGATGTTGGATACCTGCTTTTTTAAAAGAAAAAAATGATAATGGGGAAGTAATTGTATACTTCTTAAACACTAATTCAATCGCAGAAAGGGGTTTTGTTCTCACTTCAATAGAAAACATTAGAGTATTGAATACAGTTACCGAAGAAGAATTTATCAAGTCGATTGATTCAAACGGTGAAGGATTTTTAGAATTAATTAAAAAATAAAACAAATGATTAAAAAAAAATGGGCCTTTTTATTACTTTTTACTGCTTTTATAGGGTATAGCCAATCTCTTAAATTAGAAGAAATCATGAAAGGAAATGATTTCATTGGTTGGCAACCGGAAAATCCACGTTGGTCTTTAGATGGGCAAAAAGTTTTTTTTGAGTGGAATCCCAACAAAGAATGGGGAGCAAGTACGTATTTCTGGCAAAAAGGGGCCACAGCGCCAAAATTGGCTACACCTGAAGAAGCAGCTTTCTCTAGATACAATATCAAAATCAACAAAAGTGGCACCATAGGTTACTATAGTAATAAAGGCGCTATTTTTTCATATAGTATTAAAGATAAAGTGACCAAAAAACTATATGCTACTACTGCTTCTATTACCAATTTAGAATTAGGAAGTAGGGAAGGGGTTTTGTTTTTTGTGCAAAATGATAACTTAATGCAGTTTGATACAAAAGAAGGAACCTTGCTTCAACTGACCAATTTCAAAAAAGGAACCTCAAAGAACAAAAAAGAGGACGATAAATCATTCCTGAAAACGCAACAAACAGAATTGTTTCAGTTCATTAGAGACCAAGAGGCAAAAAAGAAATGGAACGCTGAAAGAGCAAAAGCCATTAAATCGGATTTTCCAAAGGAATACTGGTATGGAGAGGATAATTTGGAGGCTTTTAAAATGAACCCAAATGGCCGATTCGCTACTTTTAGACTCACCGAAGAAGCAAAAACTAAAAGTGAAAAAATGGAAGTGTTTATCACTGCCGACGGTTATAACCAATCACCTGAGACTAAAGAAAAAGTGTCTGTCAAAAATTTAGTCAATTCGAAAATGGGGATTTATAATGTAGCCAAAGACACGGTGTACATGATTAATTTTTCAAAATTATCACATATCAAAGACCAACCAGAATATTATGCGTTATATGATAATCTGAAAAAGAAAGACAAAGAAGAAAAATTAATTATTGCACAAGACCCAGTGTATAATGAAACAGGTTCTTTTGCAATAGTAGAAATCCGAAGTCAAGACAACAAAGAGCGCTGGTTGGTGAACCTAAATTCAGAAAACGGTACTTTCGAAGAGATAGACCACCAACATGACGAGGCTTGGATTGGTGGACCTGGCATTCCTTCCTATTCATTTGGTTCGGGTAATTTGGGCTTTTTATATGACAATGAAACC
>JAGOFG010000256.1 GCA_017997335.1 Flavobacterium sp.
TAGAAAAAAACAGAAATAGCACTATTTTTCACATAGATGAGCTATGTGAATAGTAAAACGTCTATTTCTTTCTATTCAAAATCTGCAATTTCTATGCTTCTAGCCTGCACTGAGGTATCGAAGTGTGGTAAAAAAGAATTTCACCCAATGAGTTATCTATTCTTCTAGCAAAGCCTTTCTAATTTCTTGCAATTCGGCTACTTTTTCTGGACTTACTTTTGGGTATTCTAATCCCATTTCATCCAAAGCATTGATAATGGCCGAAGCAATGACAATGCGCGCATACGATTTATTATCTGCAGGCACGACATACCAAGGAGAGTGCGTAGTGGTGGTTTTTTGAATCAAATCTTGATAGGCATTCATATAATCGTCCCAAAAACCTCTTTCTTTGGCATCGGATGTACTGAATTTCCAGTTTTTATCTTGGTCGTCAATGCGTTCTATGAAACGTTTTTTTTGTTCTTCTTTGGATACATTCAAGAAAAATTTAATCACGATAGTTCCATTGCGATTCAGGTATTTTTCGAAATTGCGAATGTCTTCAAAGCGTTCCTCCCAAATTGATTCGGTTATCAATTCTTGCGGAAGTTTTTGGGCTTTCAGAATTTGTTCGTGCACCCGAACAACCAATACTTCTTCATAATACGAACGATTGAAAATGCCTATACGACCTCTTTCTGGTAAATGTTTTTGGCAACGCCAAAGAAAATCGTGGTCCAATTCTTCGGAACTTGGTGCTTTGAAAGAAGAGACTTGACAGCCTTGTGGATTGACGCCCGAAAGCACGTGTTTGATGGCGCCATCTTTTCCAGCAGCATCCATCGCTTGAAAAATGAGTAATAATGACCATTTGTCCTGAGCATATAGAATTTCTTGCATATCAGCCAAAGCGTCGACACCTAAGGCCAAAATTTTAGCCAATTTTTTGTTGCTAATTTCAACTTCCATATCGGTTTTATAATCCGATAATTGAAAAGAACCTTCTTCGGGTACTTTAAATTGTGCTGAAAATTGCTTGGCTCTTTCGATTCGTTCTTTTGGATTTAATTTTTCAAAAAGGAGCTTTTTTTTCTTTGGTTTTTCTTCTTTACTCATCAATATTTGGTTTTAAGACGTGTTTTTAAATGGTTGTTTTTCAATAGGTTTACTCAAATTTACTTTTTTAATTTATTGTATGAAAATAAAATAATACCGATTGTTTTTAATTGTGATTTTTTAAAGCCTTGTATACCAAAGTTTTTTTTGTTTTTCTAGCTAAAAAGTCGTTCAAAATCGGCTTATGGGTTAGTTTGTAATTTATTTAGGTCAATACCTATGGTTTCCTTATTTTTGAATTCTAATAAACCAAAAAAAGTATGAAAAAACTAATTCTATCTTTATTTTTAGTCACCACTGCTTGGGTTTCGGCCCAAGTAAAAAGCCCTTCTCAGTTCATTCCTGATTATGGCAAACACATTACTTTTTATCATCAAGTTGAAGATTATTTTGGGCATTTGGTTGCACAAACGTCCTACATCAAACCTTATAGATATGGACAAACTGCAGAGCACCGCAACTTGAATGTGTATTATATTTCTACTCCTGAGAATTTAGCCAATTTGGAGCAAATTCGTTTGAACAATTTGGCATCCATTGGTATGGCACCCAATCAATCCAAAACGGTAGGCGATAAGCTAATTGTTTGGTTGAGTTTCAACGTTCACGGAAACGAATGGGCGGGAACCGAGAGCGCTTTGACTGTTGCTTATGAATTGACTAATCCAGAAAATAAAACGACCAAAGAATGGTTGAAAAATATTGTGGTAATTCTTGACCCTTGTGTGAATCCTGATGGGTATTCAAGATACGGAAATTGGTTGCATGAAATCGCCGGAAAAAACACGCATCCAGGTCTTACCGATAGAGAGCACATGGAAGAATGGCCAGGCGGACGCTACAATCACTACATTTTTGATTTGAATAGAGACTGGGCTTGGCAAACTCAAAAAGAAAGCCAACAACGTATTGCTTTGTACAACCAATGGATGCCGCAAGTGCATACAGACGTTCATGAACAAGGGTATAATTCGCCTTACTTTTTCCCACCTTCGGCAGAACCTTTGCACGAGTTTATTGAGCCGTATCAAAGAAATTTTCACGCTTTGTTAGGAAAAAATATAGCTGCCAAATTCGATGCTCAAAATTGGTTATACAACACTAGTGAGCGTTTCGATTTGTTTTATCCGAGTTATGGAGACACCTATCCAACCTATAATGGAGCTGTTGGAATGACGGTAGAGCAAGGTGGTATTGGAGCAGGAAGAGAAGTGACTATGGAAAACGGTGTAAGTGTAACCATCAAAGACCGTTTGACACATCACGCTACCACTGTTTTAACGATAGTGGAATCGGCTGCTTCTCAAGTAGAGCCTTTGTTGAAAGGATTTAGAGGTTTTATGAATACTTCTAGAAAAACAATGAAAGGGAAGTATGCAACTTATGTAATGAAAAGCAATCCTAAATTGGAGCAATTGGCCGATTTGTTGCAAAAAAACAAAATCGAATTTTCGTATGCTGATGCCAAACAATCAGCAAGTGGTTTTAATTATCAAACGAAAAAAGAGAACAGCTTTACCATCGAACCCAATGATATGATTGTAAAAGTGGACCAACAAAAAGCTGTTTTTGCTCAAATTTTGTTCGAACCTAATCATAAATTGAATGATAGTTTGTCTTATGACATTACGGCTTGGGCGTTGCCACTGGCTTATGGTGTTGAAGGTTATGCTTTAAAAAATGCCATCAATATCAAAACTAAACCTACGATTGAAACGACTTCATCTTCTATACCAAGTTCAGTGTATGCGTTTCATATTCCTTGGAACAACCGTACTTCGGCTCAAGTGGTAGCACTATTGCACCAAAAAGGCATCAAAGTACGTTCAGCGATGAAACAAGCTGTTTTTGGAAGCACTACTGTAGAACCAGGTGGATTAATTGTAAGCAAAGGCGATAATCCAAAGGTGGTTGACTTTGAAAAAGTAGTGGGTGAAATCGTGAAAAAGAAATCCGATTTCTCTGTTATATCTTCTGGATTCTCGAAAAACGCAAGAGATTTAGGAGGAGAAAACTTCCCGCTGTTGACGGCTCCAAAAATCTTGTTTTTATCAGGAAGAGGAGTAAATTCTACTGA
>JAGOFG010000257.1 GCA_017997335.1 Flavobacterium sp.
AACCGCTCCAAATAATTAATGAATTAATAAAAAATCAATCGATATGAAGAAAATAGTAGCAACACTTATGGTTTTGGTAATCGCTCAAACCGTACAAGCACAAAAAGGATTTAAACCAATTTTTGACGGAAAAACAACAACTGGTTGGCATACTTACGGCAAAACTACCGTGGGTGCTGGGTGGAAAGTAGAAGACGGTGTCTTGCATTTTGACCCAGAAGCCGCCAAAAATGGTCAAGGTGGCGACATCGTAACCGATGCGGAATACGAAAACTTTCACTTGAAAGTAGATTGGAAAGTGGCGCCAAAAGCCAACAGTGGAATTATTTTTTATATCAATGAAAATCCACAGAAATACAAAAATACGTATGAAACGGGTTTGGAAATGCAGGTGTTGGACAATGACGGTCATCCTGATGGAAAAATCACCAAACACCGCGCAGGAGATTTATATGATTTGATTCAGAGTAAATCAGAACCCGTAAAACCTGTAGGCGAATGGAATACCGCAGAAGTAGTTTGTAAAAACGGTAAATTGACTTATGTTTTGAATGGAGTAATTATCGTAGAGACAGTACTTTGGGACGATGCGTTTAAAGCATTGGTAGCAGGAAGTAAATTCACAGCTTGGCCTGGATTTGGAACCTTCAAAAAAGGAAAAATTGCCTTGCAAGACCACGGAGACAATGTATGGTACCGCAACATTCTAATCAAGGAATGGAATACTATGGAAACCACTACTGGCTGTAAATAGCCCTCACCTACTAACCACTAACCCAAAAACCACCTAAAACTATGAATACCACTATCCGCATTAAATTATCTGTCATGATGTTTCTTGAATTTTTTATCTGGGGGGCATGGTTTGTCACCTTGGGGACTTTTTTAGGAAACAATTTAAAGGCTTCGGGTGCTGAGACGGCAGCAGTTTTCTCTACCCAATCTTGGGGAGCCATTATTGCACCATTTATCATTGGTTTGATTGCAGATCGTTATTTTAATGCCGAAAAGATTTTGGGTATTTTGCATTTAGCAGGTGCTTTTTTGATGTATCAAATGTACCAATCGCAAGATGTAAGTTTGTTTTATACTTATGTGTTGAGTTATATGGTGTTGTACATGCCTACTTTGGCTTTGGTAAATTCCGTGGCGTTTAACCAAATGAAAGATGCCGAAAAAGAGTTTGCGAGCATTCGCGTTTGGGGAACCATTGGTTGGATTTTGGCAGGGTTAGCGATTAGTTTTATTTTTCATTGGGACACGACCGAAGCTATTGGTCAAGGATTGCTCAAAAACACTTTTTTATTAGCGGGTATTGCGGCATTAATTTTAGGAATTTTTAGTTTCACTTTACCTCAAACACCACCAAAAGTAAGTGACGAAAAAGTAAAAATCACTGATATTCTAGGACTAGACGCACTACAATTATTAAAAGACAAAAACTTCTTAATCTTCTTTATATCGTCTATCCTAATTTGTATTCCGTTAGCTTTTTACTATCAAAATGCACATCCTTATTTGACAGCTGCTGGTGTTGAAAATCCAACAGGAAAAATGGCAATTGGACAAATTTCAGAAGCCTTGTTTTTACTTTTAATTCCAGTATTTTTTGGACGTTATGGCTTTAAGAAGACCATACTTGTTGGAATGCTTGCTTGGGCGATTCGCTACGTTTTGTTTGCGTATGGCAACGGCAGCGATTTGAGTTTTATGTTGATTATAGGTATAGCGTTACACGGAATTTGCTATGACTTTTTCTTTGTTTCGGGACAAATTTACACCAACTCTAAAGCGGGTGAAAAATACAAAAGTGCTGCACAAGGCTTGATTACTTTGGCAACCTACGGAATTGGAATGCTGATTGGCTTTGCTGTAGCAGGTTGGATCACCGACAATTACAAAACAGTTGACGGAGGAACGAACTGGCAAATGGTTTGGATTATTCCTGCTGGAATTGCCTTTGCAGTGTTTATGATTTTTGCCCTATTTTTTGATCAAAAAAAAGAAATCAAAACAACGGTCACTCTTTAAAATCCAAAACATGAGCCAAAATTTCAATCGAAGAACCGCTCTAAAAAGCCTTATAGCTGGAACTGTAGCTATGGGAATTCCTAGTTCACTTTCGGCTATGGCACAGACTGTCGAACCCCATACCTCTGATTTTATGACCAAAGGAAAAATAAACCATTCGGTAGCGCGCTGGTGTTTTGGCGATATGGAACTCGAAGCGCTTTGCATAGCTGCCAAGAAAATGGGAATAACTGGGATTGATTTGGTCGGTCCCAAAGACTGGCCTATCTTGCAAAAACACCAATTAGTATCGACGATGTGCAATGGTGCCGAATTGAATCTCGTAGACGGATTCAACGACCCAAAATTCCATGACCAACTCATAAAAAACTACACCGCTATGATTCCGTTAGTGGCTCAGGCGGGCTATAAAAACCTGATTTGTTTTAGCGGCAACCGCAGAGGCAAAACCGATGAAGAAGGCTGGAACAATTGCGTAAAAGGCTTGCAAACCTTGATTCCATTGGCCGAAAAACACCAAGTAACCTTAGTAATGGAATTGCTCAACAGCAAAATCGACCACAAAGATTACCAGTGCGACAGAACCTATTGGGGCGTAGAATTGTCCAAAAGAATCAATTCACCACATTTCAAGCTCTTGTACGACATCTACCACATGCAAATTGATGAAGGCGATGTGATTCGCACCATCAAGGAAAACCACCAGTACATTGCCCACTTTCACACGGCGGGCGTACCGGGTCGCAACGAAATCGACGAGACCCAAGAGCTTCATTATCCCGCCATTATGAAAGCCATTGCAGCTACTGGTTTTACAGGTTTTGTGGGACAAGAATTTATGCCGAAACAAAAAGATAAAATGGCCGCTTTGCAACAAGCCATCGCCATTTGTGATATTTAACCCCTAAAAACGAACCACCATGATCAAGCGTAGAGATTTCATCATCAATAGTGGGTTGGCCTTGGGCGCCGTTGCCCTAGCTCCTTCCCTAGCCTTTGCGGCAAAACCCAAAAACATCGGAATTCAATTGTACACCTTGCGCGAAGCCTTTTCCAAAGATGTCAAAGGCGTGCTAGAACACGTTGCCAAAGCTGGCTACAAAGAAGTAGAAACCTACGGATTTGC
>JAGOFG010000258.1 GCA_017997335.1 Flavobacterium sp.
CGAATAGAATGCGAATGGCGGTTCATGAAAGTGACGAAAAAGGAAAACATGCAGTAACGCATTATAAGGTTTTAGAGCGATTTGGTTATGTAACCTTGGTTTCGTGTCAATTAGAAACAGGTAGAACACACCAAATACGTGTGCATATGAAACATATTGGTCACACACTTTTTAATGACGAGCGTTATGGCGGTGATTCCATCTTAAAAGGAACCACATTTACAAAATACAAACAGTTTGTAGACAATTGTTTTAAAGTATTACCAAGACAAGCACTTCATGCAAAAACATTAGGATTTGAACATCCTATCACAAAAGAATTTTTACGTTTTGATACACCAATTCCACAAGATTTACAGGAATGTATTGAAAAATGGCGTGTGTATTCAAAAGCACAAACGTTTATAGAAGAATAATTTAAAAAGCCCCATTTGGGGCTTTTTTTAATTAAATGGATTAGACCATTTTGTATTGGTATAAACATCTGTTCCTGAAAGTGTTCTTAAAAATGCGATTACTGCATTTACTTCTGTTGCCGTTAAATTCAATTGTTGACCAACGCCTCCTGGTGTTAATCTAGGGTCTAAATTATTATTTCCGGGAGCTAAGTTAATTGTTCCATAGTGCCCAATTGCGGCCTGCAAAGTTGTGATAACTCCTGTATGCATCATTGGGCCGTTGGTAGTTCCATCTGTTCTAACTAAATCACGAAGGGAAGGTGCTCTTGTGTTTCCTGTATCAATTCCTGTTCCGGCAATTGTACCTATAATTCCGTTGTTTAAAGTATTTGGATCGATATCAAATTCTGGTGCTCTGTGACAACCAGCACAACCTAAACCACCACTTGTTCTAACGCCATTAGTATTAAAAACAGGAGGCGATAAAAATAAATTTTTGCCTTGATTCTCTTGTGCTGTAAAATTTGAAAAAGGTTGTCCGTCATTAGTAGCTAATGCTCTACCAGCATCATATTTTGAATCAAATGATTGAATACTTCTGATAAATTGAGCTAAAGCACTTTGAATTTTAGCTTCTGTAATTTCTTCGGTACCATAAACAAACTTGAAAAGTTCTTTGTAATAACCAATTGCACTTAATTTAGTAATTAAGTCATCAAATGATAAATCACCATTTTCGCCACTAAAACCCATTTCGCCATGATCTTTTATGGGCATTGTAGTTTGTGTTTCTAAATTTAAAGCACGCTCATTCCAAAAGAATTTTGTTTCAGATGCAAATCTCGAATTAATCAAACGCATTGAATGTCTTCCAGTTGTTCCATTAACTCCAGTACTAGCTACATTAGTATCGCTAAATGCAAATTCTTGTTTGTGACAACTAGCACATGAAATGGTATTGTTTGAAGATAAATTCTTATCATAAAATAAAACTCTCCCTAAAGTGGCACCTTTGTCAGTAATTAAATTTCCTTGAGAATTATCTTTAATGATGTATGCAGGAACTGTTTGATTCGCATAATTAGCTAAATTTCCAAGATCAACTGTTGAACCAAACTCAGCTTCAACAAAAGGATATGAAGGAATTTCTTCATAATTGTCATCCGAATTATCACTACATGAAGCCAATCCACTAATAGCTAATAGACTTAAAATAATTTGGTTTTTCATAATGGTTAGTTTTAGGTTTGTAATTATAGGACAACATTTAATAAAAAAGGTTTAATTAAAAGCATGCTTTTTTTATACTTTAAAATATTCCTATATTTGAACTTTATTTAAAAACAAACTAACACGAATATTTACCATGAAATTATTAGAAGGAAAAGTTGCCATCATTACTGGTGCAAGCCGTGGAATTGGTAGCGGTATAGCAAAAGTTTTTGCAGAACAAGGAGCAAATGTTGCTTTTACTTATAGTTCGTCTGTAGAATCGGCAATGGCTTTAGAAAGTGAATTAAACGCTTTAGGAATTAAAGCAAAAGGATACAAATCAAATGCAGCAGATTTTAATGAAGCACAAAAATTAGTGGATGACGTTATTGCTGAATTTGGAACTATTGATGTTTTAATCAATAATGCTGGAATCACAAAAGATAACCTATTAATGCGTATGTCAGAAGAAGATTTTGATAAAGTAATCGAAATCAACTTGAAATCGGTTTTCAATATGACAAAAGCAGTTCAAAAAATCATGTTGAAAAACCGCAAAGGTTCTATCGTTAACATGAGTAGTGTAGTAGGAGTAAAAGGAAATGCTGGTCAAGCTAACTACGCTGCATCTAAAGCTGGTATGAATGGATTTACAAAATCTATCGCATTAGAATTAGGTTCAAGAAATATTCGTTGCAACGCAATCGCGCCAGGTTTTATTGAAACAGAAATGACTGCTAAATTGAACGAAGATGTAGTAAAAGGTTGGAGAGAAGCTATTCCATTAAAAAGAGGAGGAACTCCAGAAGATGTAGCAAATGTATGCGTTTTCTTAGCATCTGATATGAGCGCTTATGTAACAGGTCAAGTTATTAATGTTGATGGAGGAATGCTTACATAAAAAGTAATTAGTGATTAGTGAATAGTAATTAGTCGGCTATTCACTAATTACTATTCACTAATCACTTAAAAAAAATGACAACAAGCACAATTTTACTTCTTATCTTATCAGTGATTATTGCTGCTGGATTGTCGTTTTATCAATATTTATATAAAGTCAAAAATCAGTCAAAATTGTACTGGTTTTTGGCTTTTTTACGTTTTATTAGCCTGTTTTCTATCTTTTTGTTGTTGATTAATCCAATTATCAGTCGAAAAATAACAGAAATCAAGAAAACCCCATTGCCAATTGTTATTGACAATTCAAAATCAATTTCCGAATTAAAAGCAACGAAAGAAGCTTCGGAATTATATCGGAAGATATCTGATAATAAAGCAATTGCAGAAAAATATGACGTGCAATTGTTTTCGTTTGATGACGAATTTCAGTCATTAGATCAATTAGATTTTAAAGGAAATCAATCGCATATTGATGGTGTTGCAAAAAACTTAAAGCAATTATATAGAAACAGGAATTATCCAGTAGTTTTATTTACCGATGGAAATCAAACCATGGGGAATGATTATGTATTTAGTTTTCAGGAAAACACAAGTGTTTTGCCTGTTGTTTTAGGAGATACGACAACTGTTTTCGATTTA
>JAGOFG010000087.1 GCA_017997335.1 Flavobacterium sp.
AAAAATCATTAACAGCTGTTTACTATTCTTTTTCTTGTTTTCTATGCATTTACCTTGTCAAGCTTTTTATGCAAATAATCAGAATAGAAACCAGCCATTATCAAAGCAATCATAGTACTTAACCCGAAAAAAGAATTAATATACGTCAATGACGCTTCTGGTGTTGTCATGGCAAAAGAACCATAGCCCAAACTTCCGTAAATTGTCGATAATAGAGCAAACAAAGCCGCAATTATAGAAACGCCTCGAATTCTGAAACGGAAAGTTGCCCAAAGTAAAATGATGATTAAAAGGTATTGGTCGTCTGCATGGTCGAAGGCAACCAAAACACAGATAAAAATAGTAACTAATCCTAAGGCCAAAGCCTCTAATAAAGAAGTAGCGATAATTTTGATATGATAACGGTATAGCCAAGACGTCAAAAATGGCGTCAGGATTATCGTTCCAATAAAGTCTCCTTGCCACCAAGTCGTCCAGTTGAATATGAAATGATTTGGAGCACTTAGACCAAAAAGGGATATGACACTTACTCCAAGTAAAGAACAGATAGCGGAATAAAATACACTAATTACCAAAAATATAATAACTCCCCATCCTGTCTTTAAAGGATAAGTTCCTTTGTTTAGAAGATTAATAAAATAGGCTCCTAAAGCTGCTCCCAAGGTAACACCAGAAGCCACTAAAACTGCCGACAAAATGGTTGAAATTAAAGGTAGTTCAAGCATTTGACTAGTGTCCCAAAAAGAAAATAGATTGGCAACGACTGACCCAATCCAAATACCAATTAACGTTTTTCTACCCATAATTAAAACCGAGGCTAATGCAAATCCAGCTGCGGTGTAAATTGGAGCGATGTTATCTGGAGTAACCGTAATTTGATAGCTAATAAAGGCTAGGGCATTATAAATAAAAGCGACTAATGCAATTTTTATGGGAGCTGATTTTAAAAAAGAGGGAAGGAAATAATCGTTGACTGTTTGTTTGTACATAATCGAATACCTTTGGAATTTCTCAATAAAAATACATAATTTTTTGATTCGGTTAAACAGTTGTAAAAGTTCTGTTTTTCTCAGTAGAAAGCAAAAAAAAACCTGCAAATCTTCATTTGCAGGTTCTTCATTAGGTTTGAAAATTTTATTTAATCATTTCAAAACTTCTTTTCACAAAAGCTGTCAAAGCTTCTCCTTTTAATAAGTTTTGAGATAGTTTCGCCAAATCTAAGGCTTGTTTTACCAAGTTTTCTTGAACCGTTTTGTCTTCGTTGTTCAAGATACTAGTAGCCAAATCTGAATTGGTGTTTACCACTAAGTTGTACATTTCTGGGAAATTACCCATTCCGAACATTCCACCGCCACCGGTTTGACTCATTTCTTTCATACGACGCATGAATTCTGGTTGTGTGATGATGAATGGTGCTGCACTGCTATCTAATGCTTCTAACTGAACGGTATACGTTTGTTTAGGAACAATAGTTTCCACTACCGTTTTTAAACTTTCTTGTTCTTCAGTAGATAATTTAGAAATCGCAGTTTCTTCTTTTTTGATTAAATTATCAATGTGGTCAGAGTCAACACGAACAAAAGTTAATCCACTATTGTCTGATTCTAATTTTTGAATCAAGTGAGGAATGATTGGAGAATCTAGCAACAATACTTGATAGCCTTTGTCTTTAGCAATTTCGATATAAGAGTGTTGTGCTTCTTTGTTTCCAGCATACAATACTACCAATTTACCATCTTTATCCGTTTGGTTTTCTTTGATAGCTTCTTTCAATTCCTCAAGTGTGAAATATTTATCATCTACCGTTGGATACAATACGAAGGCTCCTGCTTTTTCGTAGAATTTGTCTTCAGAAAGCATTCCGTACTCCAATACAATTTTGATATCGTTCCATTTGGTTTCAAAATCAGCTCTGTTTTCGTTGAATAATGATTTCAACTTATCCGCAACTTTACGAGTGATGTAGTTTGAAATTTTCTTCACAGCACCATCAGCTTGCAATCCAGAACGAGAAACGTTCAACGGAATGTCTGGAGAATCAACTACTCCGCGAAGCATCATTAAGAATTCTGGAACAATACCTTCTACGTTATCGGTTACGTAAACTTGGTTTTGGAACAATTGAATTTTATCTCTTTGGATTTGTAAATCTGCTCCTAATTTTGGGAAATACAAAATACCAGTTAAGTTGAAAGGATAATCAACATTTAAGTGAATGTGAAACAAAGGTTCTTCGAACTGCATTGGATACAATTCACGATAGAAGTTTTTGTAATCTTCATCTTTTAAATCTACAGGTTGTTTCGTCCAAGCTGGATTTGGGTTGTTGATGATGTTGTCAACTTCAATAGTTTCTGCAGTATAATCTTCTGGAGCATCTTCTGGCTTAGGAAGTGTTTCAGTTTTGGTTCCAAATTTAATTGGAATAGGCATGAACTTGTTGTATTTGTTCAACAACTCTCTGATTTTGCTTTCTTCCAAAAACTCTAAAGAATCTTCTGCAACGTGCAACACGATTTCAGTACCGCGGTCGGTTTTGTCGCAAGGTTCTAATGAAAATTCTGGGCTACCGTCACAAGTCCAGTGAGCAGCTGGTTCGTCTTTGTACGATTTAGTGAAGATTTCTACTTTTTCAGCCACCATAAAGGCAGAGTAGAATCCTAAACCAAAATGACCAATGATACCTGAGTCTTTAGCAGAATCTTTGTATTTGTCCAAAAACTCTTCTGCACCAGAAAAAGCAACTTGATTGATGTATTTTTCCACCTCATCAGCCGTCATTCCTAGACCTTGGTCAATGATGTGAATTTTTTTTCCCTCTTTGTCAATTTTAACTTCAATGATTGGATTGCCATACTCTACTTTAGCTTCTCCTATACTCGTTAGGTGCTTTAATTTTAGAGTAGCATCGGTTCCATTTGAAATCAATTCACGCAAGAAAATTTCGTGATCACTGTATAAAAACTTTTTGATTAGGGGAAAGATGTTTTCTACCGAAACATTAATTTTACCTGTTGTCATAATTATAATAGTATTTTAAGTTGAATTTGATGCTAACTCTATTTCAAATAGGATACCATTTGTCATAAAAATGACAAAATGTCACGGCTGTTATTTTTTTGTGAAAAACAGAAATATTCGTGTTAAAGCAATTTTTTGCGTTGTATCTTTGTTAATCTATTAATTTTTAAAATAGTTGTAGTTATGAGGAAATTTATTCTATTGGGCACCTTTGTTTTTTTGCTTTTCGCTTGTAAATCAAGTGCCCCAGCAGTTGCCCCCACCGCTCCCGTTGCAGCAACCAAATTGGATAAAAAATCGCAAGTTGCCATTAAAGGGAATTGGCAAATTACAGATGTTACGTATCCAGGTTCTGAGTTTTTAAAAGTAAATTCATTCAACATTGCCGATTCTAAATGCTTTATTGGTAGTACTTGGAATTTCATTTCCAACAACAACAAGGGTAGTATGGCATTGACTAGTGCAGGATGTCCTTCGTTTTCTTCGCCTATTGTATGGAGTATCAACAAAGATGGAATGTTTGTCCTTAAGATTGTTGAAGCAGGTGTAAAATCCAAAACCGTACAATCCGGATTTTTATTGAAAGTTGCTAATCAAACCGAGACTAGCTTTGAATTAATCGATAAAATAGATGTTGCGGGACAACAGAAAGACATTGTGTATCATTTTAAAAAAACTAATTAATTTATAACTTATGAAAAAAATCACCATACTAAGTCTAACTGCTTTATTTCTATTTAGCAGTTTTTTCACAGCTTGTAGCTCAGTAAAAAATGCCAATAACACGCAAAAAGGAGCCGGAATTGGTGTAGCCGCTGGTGCATTAATTGGCGGAATCCTTGGGAATAATTTAGGTAAAGGAGGAAATGCAGCATTAGGAGCGGCTATTGGAGCCGCCGTTGGTGGTGGAGCAGGAGCTTTGATAGGAAATAAGATGGACAAGCAAGCGAGAGAGATTAATCAAGCTTTGCCAGGCGCAGAAGTAGAACGTGTAGGAGAAGGAATCCATTTGACATTAAATGAAAATGCCGTGCGTTTTGATTTGAACAAATCAAGTTTGACTCCTCAAGCAAAAGCCAATCTAGATAAATTGATTCCTGTTTTTAAAGAATACGGCGATACCAATATCGAAATTTTTGGATACACCGATAGCTCTGGAAAACCAGAATATAATTTGACCCTTTCTGAAAAAAGAGCCGAATCTGTTAAGATGTATTTAATTGGAAAAGGATTAGCAGCCAGCCGATTTAAAACCTCAGGTTTTGGAATTGCAGACCCAATTGCTCCAAATGATACTCCAGAAGGAATGGCCAAAAACCGTAGAGTTGAATTTGCGATTACCGCCAATGCCAAAATGATTCAAGACGCCAAAAATGGTCAATAATTTGATTTAGAAAAGAAAGCTAAAAAGCTGTTTCTTTGGAGACAGCTTTTTTTTATATAAAATGAAATTTTCAACAGCTTATTTTTTTAAAGCCACTATCTTTGTTTTTTATTAATGATACAATAAATAATGCTTGAAGTTCAAAATATTTCCTTCGCTTATACAGACAAAGCGATTATTCAGAATGTTGATTTTACCGTAGAAAAAGGACAAAATATTGCACTAATTGGCGAGAGCGGTTGTGGCAAAAGTACTTTGTTGAAACTCATTTATGGTATCTATGATTTAAATGAAGGGAAAATTTTCTTTAATAAGACACGTGTACTAGGCCCCAAATACAATTTGATTCCGGGGATGCCCTTTATGAAATATCTGGCGCAAGATTTTGATTTGATGCCTTATGAAACGGTTGCCGAAAATGTGGGCAAGTTCTTGTCTAACGGTTTTATGCCTTTGAAAAAATTGCGTATTCAAGAATTACTCGAAATGGTCGAAATGACAGAGTATGCCAAAGTACGCGCCAAAGATTTGAGTGGAGGACAACAACAACGCGTTGCCTTAGCCAAGGTTTTGGCGGTAGAACCTCAGGTATTGTTGTTAGATGAGCCGTTTAGCCATATTGATAATTTTAGAAAAAATGCTTTACGTCGTAATTTATTCGCTTATCTAAAGAAAAAAGAGATTACCTGTATTATTGCAACACACGATAGTACCGATGCACTCTCGTTTTCAGACGAAACTATAGTTTTACAACAAGGGAAGATAATTGAGAAAGCACCATCTGCGGAAGTCTATCAATTTCCGATTAACAAATATGTAGCTTCTTTATTTGGTGAAGTCAACGAATTGAGAATGTCGCAATTAATGCCTATTGAAGGAGAAGATGAAATGGTATTACTGTATCCACATCAATTAAAGGTATCACCAGTTGGAACAGTGAAAGCCGTAGTGAAACAATCTTATTTTAAAGGAAGCCGATTTTTAATTAAAGCCGCTTTTGATAGAAAAGCCATTTTCTTTGAACACGAAACTGCATTAGAATTGAACCAAGAAGTGCTATTGAAAATTATGTAACTTCTAATTGAAAGTATAAAAAAAGAGACAATTTTTCGGATTGTCTCTTTTTTTTGCACCAAATTGAATTTACGTATTTTGCACTTTGGTTGAAATTATTTTTTTTACCACATAGAAACATAAAATTTATAGCTTTATTAAAGAAAGAATAGACGTTTTACTGTTCACATAGATATCCTATGTGTAAAATAATGCTATTTCTATTTTTTCTTTGGCTAGTTATCATTAATCTATGATTCTATGTGGTTATTTTTTTATTTTAAGTTCGTCAAAAGCCTTAGTTTTTCAAATGCTTTTCTAAGAATTGGTCTTGTTCCCATAGTAAGTGCAAGATATTTTCTTTAGCGGCATAGCCATGACTTTCTTTAGGTAAAATTACCATACGTGCAGGGCCACCCAATCCTTTTATAGCTTGGAAATAGCGTTCTGTTTGCAAAGTAAAAGTACCAGGATTGTTGTCCGCTTCTCCGTGAACTAATAGTAAAGGAGTTTTCATTTTGTCTGCGTGCATAAAAGGCGACATCGTATTGTATACCTCAGGGGTTTCCCAATAATTACGTTGCTCACTTTGGAAACCAAAAGGAGTTAAAGTTCTGTTGTAGGCGCCACTTCTAGCAATCCCACAAGCAAAAAGATTGGAATGTGTCAATAAATTAGCCGTCATGAAAGCACCGTAGGAGTGACCACCTACAGCAACTTTTTTTCTGTTGATATAACCCAAAGCATCTACTGCGTTGATAGCAGCTTCGGCATTGTCTACTAGTTGGGAAATAAAGTTGTCGTTAGGTTCGGTTTTGCCTTCTCCAATAATTGGGAACGAAGCGTCGTCTAAAACCACATAGCCTTTGGTTACCCAATACACAAACGAACCATAGTTAGGAAAGGTAAATTCGTTAGGATTTTGAGTACTTTGTCCTGCGCTGTTTTTGTCTTTGTATTCGGCAGGGTAGGCCCAAATTAGTAACGGCAATTTTTCTTTTTTCGCTTTATCATAGCCCACAGGCAAGTACAAGGTTCCAGATAATTCAACACCATCTTTACGTTTGTACTTGATTACTTCTTTGCTCACATTTTTAATGCTTTCAAATGGATTTTTGAAATCGGTGATAGGAGTAAGTTTGTCTTTTTGGTTGATGTTTCTGAAGTAGTAATTTGGGTAATCGTTTTTGGACTGAATTTGTACCAAAACCGTTCCTTTTTTGAAATCTTCTACTTCAATCAAATCTTCTTTTTTGTCTTTAAAAGTAGAAGTATACAAACGTTTACTTTGTAACGTTTTTAAGTTCAATTCGTCAATGAATGGAAACTGTCCTTCTTTGGTATACCCATCTCCAATACGGAAAGCTTTGTCGTTTTCGATAGCCAAAACATAGCGGTTGTATTGGTTTTTTCTAGTTTCAAAATTACCCGGATCTGCGTATACGTCTTGTGAGTTTCTGTCGGTAATTACTTTTGGTTGTTGTGATGGATTCGATGGATTGATCAAGTATGTTTTGGTGTTTCTAGTGTCATACCATTCATCTGAAACGATAGCAACATTGTCATTCCCCCAAGTAATATCGCTAAAACGTTGTGGTGTTTTTACTAACGAAGTTGGATTGGCTGTAAATGGAGCTTCCCATAAAAACATTTCGTCTCTAAACGCAACTTTATTTGCTGGATCTCCCTCGTCTAGCGCTTGAACAAAAGCCAAAGTAGCTGGTTTGTCGTTTCTCCACATTAGGGATCTTTTTCCTTTTTGAACCGCCATAAATCCTTTTGGCATAATTTCGGTCAATGGAGTTTCGTTTACGATTTTTACTTCCCTTCCGCTTTTGTCATAGACTACGGATTTCATTGGGAAACGATTCAAAGGAACGATATAAGAAAACGGTTTTTGAATCGTAGTAATCATAATATAATTCCCATCAGGAGATAAACTTTGACCTGCAAACATATCTGCCGATTTGAATAGCGTTTTGTTACCACTTAAGGTGATTTTGTATAATTCAGAAGTGATGATGTTTTCAAAATTGATCTCGTCATTTTTGTTTTTCAACATATCTGGATAGGTTCTGTTTTGGGATTTTGCACCACTAGCATTCGAGATAATTGGCCCAGCTGGCAAATCTTTTTTGGAATCCAATAAAGGTTTTCTGTTGCTAGGCAATAGTTTTACCAATATTGTTTCGTTGTCGCCAAACCAGCTAAACGGAGCGCCTAAGTTGGCGTTCAAGTTCGCCTCGGTTAATTTTTTGGCTTGTGCCGAAGCGACATCAATTACCCAAAGTTCTACACCATTGGCAGCGGTATTTGTAAACAAAATTTTAGTGTCGTTCGGTGACCAAGATAGATTGCTGATTTTTGCATTAGCCGGTAATCCCGCCACTTGAACTTCATTTTTGTCTTTTATTTTTCGAAGTTTTAAGTTGTTGATGTAGGTAACCGTACTCGAAATGTTGGTAATAGGATTGATACGCAATCCGCCCAAACGCAATTCTTCTTGGTTGAGGTCGTCAAGGGTTTTGTAGGTGTTTCGGTAAGAAAGTAAAAGGTATTCTTTTTTGGTATCCATCGAAACCGAAGGAGCTCGTTCGTAATCGGCTAAATCTAAAATGGATTTAGAAGGTTTTTGATAGCTCAGGTTTTCTTGGGCCATCATAGAAAAACCGAAACCTAGAAACAGGAGTGTGAGTTTTAACTTCATGAAGTAGTGAATTAGTTGAATGAATTAGTTATGGTATAATTAGTCCAACGGATGCGAAAAATGTTACAGCTCGAAAGTGTTAAATTGATTTTTATTCTGACCTATGATTTTTTATGGTTTGATGAATCTATGGAGTGTTCAAAGCTGTTGTTTTCTAGGATGTCATTCATAGAAATGGATTGTAATAAAAGAGAGATGACTATTGCATTTTTCTGGAAGAGATAGAATTATTTTTAGCCTTATTTTCAGTACAAGAGCGTTTTGACTTAAATATAAATGATTTATTTTTTTAGGTTAAAAATGATTATATCAAAAAAAAAGACTAAATTGTATGGCGTCTTTTTAAAAGATGTTTAATTTTGCCAATCAATTTTTAATGAAAAACAAGTACTTATGTATCACTCTAAAATAGCAGGGTTAGGATTTTATGTTCCTTCGAATGTGGTTACAAATGACGATTTATCAAAGATAATGGAAACCAATGATGAATGGATTCAAGAGCGCACCGGAATCAAAGAGCGTCGCCACATTATCAAAGGGGAAGATACTACCACTACAATGGGAGTAAAAGCAGCCGAGATTGCTATTCAGCGTGCCGGTATTGCCAAAGAAGATATTGACTTTGTAGTTTTTGCTACTTTGAGTCCCGATTATTATTTTCCAGGACCAGGAGTTTTGGTGCAACGTGATTTAGGTTTAAAAACGGTTGGCGCTATTGATATTAGAAATCAGTGTTCGGGTTTTGTGTACGGATTGTCAGTTGCTGATCAATACATCAAAACTGGAATGTACAAAAACGTTTTGGTGATTGGATCTGAGGTGCATTCTTCAGGATTGGATATGACAACTCGAGGTCGTGGTGTATCTGTGATTTTTGGAGATGGAGCAGGAGCCGCTGTTTTGTCAAGAGAAGAAGATTTGACCAAAGGAATTTTGTCCACACATTTGCATTCAGAAGGGCAACATGCTGAGGAATTATCACTTATTGCGCCGGGAATGGGTGGTCGTTGGGTAAATGATATTTTGGCCGATAATGACCCGAATGACGAAAGTTATTTTCCTTATATGAACGGACAATTTGTATTCAAAAATGCAGTAGTTCGTTTTGCTGAGGTAATCAATGAAGGATTACAAGCCAACAATTTAGAAGTTTCAGATATTGACATGTTGATTCCACATCAAGCGAATTTGAGAATTTCACAGTTCATTCAGAACAAATTCAAATTGAATGATGATCAAGTATTCAACAATATTCAGAAATACGGAAACACAACCGCAGCTTCTATTCCAATTGCTTTGACCGAAGCTTGGGAACAAGGAAAAATCAAGTCGGGCGACACTGTGGTTTTAGCTGCTTTTGGTAGTGGTTTTACTTGGGCAAGTGCGATTATTAAATGGTAAATTAAATAGCATACAAACCATACGAAAAGGTCTAGAGCAAATGTTCTAGACCTTTTTTTTGTTAATTAGCATTGACTTCTGTAAGTTCGATAGTTTTATTGTTTTTAGCTAATTCAAAAGACTTTAGTGGTTTATGAACAGTTAGTGATTGATTTTTTCTATATTTGGAAGTATGGAAGAAAGAAACTTATACATTATTGCAGTAATCAACTTATGATTCTTGATAAAAAAAAGTTTACTGAATTAAAAAAAATAGTATGACCACTGAAACTAAAATAGAGCGAAGAAATAAAATTCTAAAGGGACTTGAAAAAGCCTATGAGAAAATGCTTGATTTTAAAAAAGAGCGTAAAAGTGAGCTTGTAATTATTAGAGACAATAAAATAGTGAAGATAAAATTATAAGATAGTTAAAGCACTATTCTTGCAAGTTACTTGATTTTTCCTTTTTTAAATTTTTTGATTATTGGTGTTTTGTTATATGTTTGGGATACTCCATCCCGACGGCAGCATTCATACCGA
>JAGOFG010000259.1 GCA_017997335.1 Flavobacterium sp.
CTATGGTGGGTGGTGCTACTTTAACAGGTTTATTAGGAACTTCTGCTTGGTATGCGCCAGGAGCTTCTGTAGCGTATTTAGTAGATAGTATTTTAAACGATCAAAAACGTATGATTCCATGTTCAGTTTTCTTAGAAGGGGAGTATGGACAAGAAGATATTTGTATGGGAGTTCCATGTATTATTGGTAAAAACGGTGTTGAGAAAATCGTTGACGTACAATTAAATGATGCTGAAAAAGCATTGTTTGCTAAGAGTGCAGATGCAGTTCGTAACATGAACGCCGATTTGAAATCAGTATTGTAATTTCACATCAAAATAAAATTGAAAAACTGTCAAGAAATTGGCAGTTTTTTTTTGTTATAATCATTTTTTAAATACTATTTTTAAATGGTATTTGTTTCTAAAGATTGGAGTTTTCAACAATATTTTCTGTTTTGTGAAATACTTTTTTAAGTTGCAAGTGTTTCATTTTTAAGGAATAATGTGTTTTTGTAGTGAAACTTAGGTAAAAAGGTTGCTTTAATCGAAAATAAAATTGCTAAATCCTATTGTAAATTATATATTTGTCCGTTTTTATAAAATAGAATAAATAAATTTTAGAATAATGCAGAATAGAGGACTTATTAAATTTTTCGCAATTATCTTTGCTTTGGTATGTGTATACCAGCTTTCTTTTACTTTCGTAGCGAATAGTATTGTTTCTGATGCAAAAGCTTTTGCAAAAGGAGATTCAGCTAAAGAATTACGCTATTTAGATTCTATCGGTAAAGAAGAAGTATACTTAGGTCATACTTACAAAGAAGTTACTAATAACCAAATCAACAAAGGTCTTGACTTAGAAGGAGGATTAAACGTTATTCTTCAAATTTCGGTTAAAGATGTTTTGAAAGGATTGGCTAATGATTCTAAGAATCCAGCTTTCAATAAAGCACTTGCTGATGCAAAAGCAAACCAACAAGGAAATCAAGATTACATCGATGCTTTTTTTGAAGCTGCTAATGCTGCAAATGTGAAATTAGCTGCGGCTGATGTTTTTGGAAACAGAAACCTTGATGAAGTTATTAAGTTTGATATGACCAACAAACAAGTTGAGCCAATCATCAAACAAAAAGTTCAAGAATCAGTAGAAAGTGCTTTTAAAGTATTAAGAGAGCGTATCGATAAATTTGGAGTTACTCAACCTAATATTCAATTATTAGGAAATTCTGGAAGAATTTTAGTAGAGTTACCAGGAGCTAAAGATGTAGATCGTATTAAAAAATTATTACAAAGTACAGCTCAATTAGAGTTCTGGGAAACTTATAAAATTGAAGAAGTTGGACAATATTTAATGTCTGTTGAAGATGCATTAAAGAAAACAGAAGTTGCTGTTAAAGCTGCTCCTACTAAAACAACAGGAATCGATTCATTGTTAACAGACAAAGCAGATACTACTGCAGCAACGGCTAATAGTCCTTTCTTAGGTAAAATGTTAGCTCCAGGTCAGCAAGGTGCTCCACACGTTGGAACATTTGCTACTAAAGATACAGCTGCAATCAACGGATATTTAAAAAGAGCTGATATTAAAGCGTTGTTACCTGCTAACTTAGCTAATATTAGATTTGCTTGGGGTAAAACAAATGCAAAAACTCCAGATGTAACAGATTTATATGCCTTAAAAGGAACAAGAGATAATGTTGCGCCTTTAAGTGGTGGTGTAATTGTTGATGCAAGAGATACTTTTGATCAATTAGGTAAACCAGCTGTTTCTATGCAAATGAATGGAAATGGAGCTAGAAAATGGGAGCAAATTACAGGAGCAGTTTCGCAACAAGGAAATGCAATTGCAATTGTATTAGATAATATCGTTTACTCTGCACCTGGTGTAAGTAAAGGAGCAATTACAGGAGGTCAATCAGAAATTTCTGGAAACTTCACAATTGAAGAAACAAAAGACTTAGCAAACATTTTAAGAGCAGGTAAATTACCAGCTGCTGCAGAAATTGTTCAGTCAGAAGTGGTAGGTCCATCATTAGGACAAGAAGCTATCGATAATGGTATGTTGTCATTCGTTATTGGTTTTGGTTTAGTGTTATTATGGATGGTAGTTTACTACGGTAAAACTGGATTCTATGCTAACTTAGCTTTGTTAGTAAATATCTTGTTCATTTTTGGAACATTAGCAAGTTTTGGTGCTGTATTAACATTGCCAGGTATTGCAGGTATCGTATTAACAATCGGTATGGCGGTAGATGCTAACGTAATCATCTTTGAAAGAGCAAAAGAAGAATTAGATAATGGTAAATCTGTTCAAGAAGCTACAGATTACGCTTTTACTTGGAAAGGTGCGATGTCATCTATTATTGATGCTAACGTTACTACTGCAATTACTGCGATTATCTTATTAGTATTTGGGACAGGACCAATTCAAGGTTTTGCTACTACATTATTAATTGGTATTTTTACTTCTGTAATTACTGCAGTTTTTGTAACTAGAATGTTCTTAGATTGGAGTTTAAGCAGAAATGAAAAATTAGCATATTCAACTTCATTAACTAAGACTTGGTTTAAAAATTTAAATATCGATTTCTTAGGGAAAAAGAAAATTTCTTATGTGGTTTCTGCTATTTTAGTTGTATTGAGTATTTTCTCATTAACGACAAAAGGTTTGAATCAAGGTGTAGATTTCGTGGGAGGTAGAACGTACCAAGTTCGTTTTGATAAAGCTGTTTCTGCTCCAGAAGTTACGGCTGATTTAGTAGCTGTTTTTGGAAGTGCTGAAGCAAAAGTATACGGTGGAAACGATCAGTTAAAAATTACTACGAAATATAAAGTTGATGAAGAAGGTGAAGGAATTGATAAAGAAGTAAACCAAAAATTATACGAAGGTTTAAAGAAATATTTACCAGCTGATTTAACGTATGATAAGTTTGCAAACCTTTATGAAGGTAAAAAAGTAGGTATTTTATCATCTGCAAAAGTTACAGGGACTATCTCAAAAGATATTAAAACAAACTCTTTATGGGCGGTTTTAGGATCATTATTTGTTGTGTTTGTTTACTTAATGATTAGTTTCCGTAAATGGCAGTTTGGATTTGGTGCTGTTGCAGCAGTTGCGCATGACGTAATTATTGTATTAGGAATTTTCTCTTTCG
>JAGOFG010000260.1 GCA_017997335.1 Flavobacterium sp.
AGGGCTATTGCTTTTTCTGTAAGTTTAATTACGGTAGTTTTATTTTTCAACCAGTCGTTTGTAACTCTAACTTTGATGGATTGAAAACCTAATAATGAGACATGTAAGGTGTCACTTTGTGAAACTTCAATTTCGAAATTTCCTTTAGTATCTGTAGTAGTTCCTTTTACTTTGTTGACGTTGATGATGTTAGCGTAAGATAATGGTTGGTCATTACTGTCGTTAACGATGGTTCCAGAAACTTTTAAAGTAGGGTTGGTTTCTTGTGCGAAACTGCTAACTGAAAGTAGCATAAAAAAGAAAACTACAAAATATTTCATATACGAATTTAAAGCTTTAAAAGTAGTAAATCGCAATTAAATATTTTGTAGTTTCTCAGTATTATTATAAGAAAATTAACAAAGGAATGTTAGTCTCTTCTTGGTCTTCTTGGTCTTGGGCTGTCGCCAAAACTTTCAGAACGTCTTGGGGCTCTTTCTGTTGAACCACCTTCTCTTCTTGGAGCACTACCTCTTTCGCTTCTGAATCCTCCCTCTCTTGGAGCTGAGTTTCTGTCGCTACGGAATCCGCCTTCTCTTCTTGGAGCAAAGTTGCCTTCTCTTCTTGGAGCAGAACTTCTACCGCCAAAACCTCCAGAGCTTCTTCCGTTATGGTCGCGTCTTCCACCACCATCATTTTTAGAAATCTCTACATTGATACGACGTCCTTCTAATTGTACATTGTTTAAGATATCCATTACTTTATCAGTATGTTCAGCATCTGTATTAAAGAAAGAGAATCCTTCTTTTACATCTACTTTGAATACGTCATCACGACCTAAGTCTAAAGTTTCTTTTAAGAAATCTTTCAAAGTCATCCAGTCAAAATTATCTCTAGAACCGATGTTTACGAAGTAACGAGTAGCACCGCTATTGTTTCCTCTAGAAGCACCGTCTCTATCGTCGCGCTCACGACGATCTGAACCAGATGATTGGCTGGACAAGTCTCTGTTTTTCTTGTAGTAGTTGATAAAACGGTTAAATTCTACCGATACCATTTTCTTGATTAATTCTTCTTTGCTTAAACCTTCTAATACATCATTGATTGCTGGAAGGTAGTTGTCAATTTCGTGGTCTACTTCCGTTTCTTTGATTTTGTTGGCTAAGTGCAATAATTGAATTTCGCATATTTCGATTCCAGAAGGAATTGTTTTTTCTTCAAACTTTTGTTTGATAATTCTTTCGATAGAAGAAATTTTACGCAATTCACTTTTGGTAACGATTACAATCGACGTACCTAATTTACCAGCACGACCAGTACGGCCAGAACGGTGGTTGTAAGTTTCGATTTCGTCAGGAAGTTGGTAGTTTACAACGTGAGTTACGTTGTCTACGTCAATTCCACGTGCGGCTACATCGGTAGCTACTAGCATTTGGATTTGTCTTCCTCTAAACGATTTCATTACTCCATCACGTTGTGCTTGCGATAAATCTCCGTGTAATGCAGCAGCGCTGTATCCGTCTTCGATTAATTTTTCAGCTACTTGTTGCGTATCTCTTTTGGTACGACAAAATACTACTGAGAAAATGTCTGGATTAGCATCTGCCAAACGTTTTAACGCTTCGTAACGATCTCTTGCATTTACCAAATAAAATTCGTGTGATACCGTTGCAGAACCTGAGTTCTTAGTTCCCACTGTAATTTCAACTGGGCTGCTCATGAATTGTTTTGCAATTCTTGCTACCTCGGCTGGCATGGTTGCAGAGAATAACCATGTGCTTTTTTCGTCTGGAGTATCTGATAAAATAGAGCAAATGTCTTCGTAGAATCCCATGTTCAACATTTCATCTGCTTCATCAAGTACACAGTAATCAATGTTTTTGATGTTTACCAAACCTCTATTGATCATGTCTTGCATTCTTCCTGGAGTAGCTACAATAATTTGTGCTCCTCTTTTAATTTCTCTAGCTTGCTCTGTAATACTAGCTCCACCATAAATAGCTACTACGTTAATACCTTTTTCGTATTTTGCGTAGTTTTTCAACTCGTTGGTAATCTGTAGGCAAAGTTCGCGTGTTGGCGATAAAACTAATGCTTGTGTATTTCTGTTGTCGGCATCAATTTTTTGGATTAGCGGAAAACCGAAAGCTGCTGTTTTCCCTGTCCCTGTTTGAGCCAACGCAACCATATCTGTGTCTTTTTCCAATAATAGGGGAATCGCCTTTTCCTGTACCTCTGACGGATTTTCAAATCCTAGATCTAAAATCGCCTTCAGTAACGATTCATTCAATCCTAATTGTTCAAATTTGTTCATTATGTATTTTTAAAATAGGGTGCAAAATTACTGTTAATTTCTCAGATTAACTAATGCTATTTTAAGTTTTAATGAATTATTGTGATTTGATTGTCAGAAAGTTAGCTTTTTGATTTTTGATTTTTATGTTTTAATAGTCTTTTTAGATGTGAAATTATGGCGAGAAATTGTAAAAAATGTTATAAAAAATGATACAATTTTGATTGTTAATGAGTTGTATTCAGAAATGCAAGTAATGATTGTGTTGCGATGCCACGGTGACTGATTTTGTTTTTGGTTTCAAGTGAAAGTTCTGCAAAAGTCTCTTTGTAATTTTCAGGTTGAAAAATAGGGTCGTATCCAAATCCACCCTCGCCTTTTTTTTCTGATGTAATAGTTCCTTTGGCTATGCCAGTAAATAAGTATTGTTCGCCTTTAAGATTCAAACAAATCACCGTTTTGAATTGAGCGTTTCTGTTATTCTTATCATTTAAAAGGTGTAATACTTTGTTCATATTGTCTTCTGCTGAACGTTGTTCTCCAGCATAACGGGCAGAATAAACGCCAGGATCGTTGTTTAAAGCTTCAATTTCAAGTCCAGTATCATCAGCAAAGCAATCATATCCATATTTTTCGGTTATGTAATTCGCTTTCATAATAGCATTTCCTTCGATAGTAGGAGCAGTTTCTGGAATTTCCTCAAAACAACCAATGCTTTCAAGACTTACAATGGTAATGTTATTGGGAAGCATACTTTGGATTTCTTTTATTTTGTTTTCGTTATTGGTGGCGAATACTATTTTCATTTCTTTAATTTTTAGTTCCAAAGATATTATTTTCTAGAGGTAA
>JAGOFG010000261.1 GCA_017997335.1 Flavobacterium sp.
CAATTTATGATCAATATATTCAGGAAAATGAAGTTGAAATGGTGGCTTCTGGCGTTTGTTATGTTCCAAAAAGTGGCTTTTTATCCGCTTTTCAGAATTTAGATTTTTTGAGTTTACAAGGCGCTACTATTGGAAGTTTTGGAATCAATCAACCTTTTATGTGTAATGGTGCAAATTTTGCTTATTCCAAACATTTTTTCAAGGAATTAAACGGATTTCAAGGAAATGAAACCATTGCTAGCGGAGACGATGTTTTTCTACTTCAAAAAGCAGTTTCAGCTGCTCAGAAGAAAGTTGGTTTTTTAATGGATAAAGAAAGTATTGTTGCCACAAAATCAGTTTCAACTTGGTCTGATTTATTTCAGCAAAGGGTTCGTTGGGCTTCAAAAAGCACGGGTTATTCTTCAGTTTATGGAAAGTTGTTAGCACTTTTGGTTTTTGGCGGGAATTTGACTTGGATAATGAGTTTTTTGCTTTGGCTAATGGGTTTGTTAGACCAAAATATCTTCATGCTTTTTGTTGCATTGAAATTTCTAATTGATTTTATCTTGATTTACAAAACCGCTAATTTCTTCGAATCGAAATTACAATATGTATTGGCGAGTAGTTTGTTGTATCCGTTTTTTAGTGTTTCAGTAGCGATATACTCTTTGTTTGGAAAATATAGCTGGAAAGGAAGAAGCTTTAAGAAATAAACTACTTTTCAACTTTAATAATTACGGGAAGTACAAATTGAGTTTTTACTTTAATTCCTCTTTTAATTGCAGGTTCAACTTTTGGAAAATCAGACAAACGTGCGGTTAAAATACTATCAATTTTTACTTTATCATACGTTACACTGTCTTTTGAAAACTGAGGTTCAAATTGCAAACTTGCATCAGGATTTATAGTCACTTTTACTTCTATAGTGTCCATTTCTGGATACAACATCTGCAAGGTGTCAATTCCTATTCGTTCCTGAATGGTTTGTGCTAAGTAATCGAAAAAACATTGTCTTTTTATTTCAACATCTTTAATGGTATCGCATTGCAAAACAGATGGAAATTCATCCACTTCATCCCAATTGATTTTTTTTAATTCTTGCTCTAATAATTCCTTTTCATCAGGCACTTGTTTATCGAAGTATTGACAAGATTGAATTACTAAAATCAAAAAAAGCAGTTGAATTATTTTTTTCATATTACTCTTGCATCTGAAAGTTTATAGGTATTGCATACAAAACATTTATCGGTTCTCCATCGCAAGTAGCTGGAATAGCAGTTGGCAATGATTTAATTATACGTATTGCTTCTTCCTCTAAAATCAATCCGTTTTTTGGACCAATTGCTTCTTTAATTTGCGGATTTCCCTCTTTATCAATAATAAAATGAACCATAACCCTTCCTTGTAATTCGTGATCCATTGCAAATTCAGGATAATTCAATTTAGTCATAATATGCTTTCTAATATAATCTGTAAAAGTAATTTTTTCTTCAAAACCAGTTGTCGTACTTTTTCTCATGTAATAAGGTGATTCTTGATCACCACATTTAGGAAAATCATCTACATCTTTTTTGATATTATCAGCTAGTTTCGACTTCTCAATGGAATCAGCTTGCTTTTTTTGCTGTTTTGCAATTTTACTTTCCTTAACACGAACTAAATATGCATCCCATTCTTTCTTTTTTTGTTCGTCAGACTCTTTTTTAATTCTTGCCAATTCTTTCAAACGCTCTTGTGTTGACATATTTTTGTCTTGAGCAACCGCTAGATTAACAAATAGAAAAGAAATAAAAAGTATAAAAATAATTCTCATAGAATCAAATAATTAAAAAAGTATGAAACAAAGTTATAAATTTGTTAGACAATAACTAAAATCTTATGGAATACTTTTTATTGATTCTGGGTTTCATCTTAATGCTAGTTGGTATTATTGGTAGTATTCTTCCTGCTTTGCCAGGACCGCCTATTAGTTGGGTTGGGATTTTGATGCTATATTTATGTGAAGGTATTTCGATAAATTATTGGATTTTAGCAGTCACTCTACTAATAGCAGTTATAATTGGCATTTTAGATTATATAATTCCTGCAAAAGGAACAAAGTATTTCGGCGGAAGTAAATATGGAATTTGGGGAACGAATATTGGATTAGTTGTTGGGATCTTTGCTCCAATCCCGTTCGGATTCTTAATTGGACCTTTTGTTGGTGCACTTGTGGGAGAACTTATTTATAACTCTCAAGAAAAAGGAAGAGCCCTAAAAGCCGCTACTGGTTCATTTATTGGGTTTTTAGCTGGAACCTTTATGAAAGTATTGGTGAGTTTACTTTTTTTAGGATTGTTTTTAGTTATAGTGTGGCAAAACAGAACGGTTTGGTTTTGACGAAAAGTATAAAAATCAAAAAAGCTCTGCATAAATGCAAAGCTTTCCATTGGTCTAACTACTAAACCTTTTGGTACTTTCGTACCTAAACAACACAACTATTTTAAATATTTTAAGAGGGCAAAAAAGCCTTTCTTTTACGAAAGGCTTCCTCTTTACTGGCGGTCTGGACGGGACTCGAACCCGCGACCCCATGCGTGACAGGCATGTATTCTAACCAACTGAACTACCAAACCAGTGCTTGATTGCGAGTGCAAATATACTACGCTTTTTCATTCCTGCAAATATTTTTTAGAAAAATATTAAACTTTTTTTATCGCTTTTACCCAAACTTTTGTTTTTCAACTAAATACGTAGTCATAATTTTTTCAAATTTTTCATCTACAGAAACTGGAACATACTTAATTTGGTACTGCATACAGGTTGTTTCTACTGTTTTGAAAAATTCTTCAACCTTTTTTTGATACGATTCTTGTGTATTTTCGGCAAATAAATTAATCTCTTCTCCTGTTTCAACATCGATAAATTTTCTTGGCGTGTTATCAAAACTGAAATTTAATTCTGTTTTTTTATCATACACATGAAAAACTACCACTTTATGTTTGTTGTGTTTTAAATGTTGTAGTGCCTTGAAGATTTTCTCGCTATCTTCGTTTTGAAACATATCGGTAAACAAAACTACCATCGAACGACGGTGAATATTTTCGGCAATTTGATGTAAAAAAGTAACTGTATCTGTTTTTTTGG
>JAGOFG010000262.1 GCA_017997335.1 Flavobacterium sp.
ACATGTTGTTTATTTCCTTTATGGTAATATCCTAACGTGTGTTGATGATCTTGAGGAGAGTGTAGTGATACTTTTTCACCAGTTTTCACTTCTTTTCCGTCAATAACCATTGGGATTTCTACTTCTTCTGACCACATTTTTTGGTAAGTAGCAATCAGGGATTTAATCTCTGCAGAACCAGGAGCATAGCTTCTTACAGGTTCGTTTTTAGGAGTAGGAACTTGCGAAATTGCGAATGACATATACTTTTAAATTTTAGATTTTAATTTGTTGATGAAGATAAGAAACAGTTCTTATTCATATCCTACAAAAATACAATATAAACCTTCACCCACCAAAACACTTCGGTTACATTTTATGGAACTACTAGAAAATAAGTCTAATAGACAAATAAAATAAAAACATTTCCCACAATTCTATAATTTTGCTTCACTGATTTAACCGAAATTTGTAGAAAAATAAAGACAATGAAAATCATAAAAGGATTTACCATCATGGCAGTAGTTGCCGCCATTTTTACTTCATGTGTAGGAATTCCAGATGGAGTAACGGCGGTACAAAACTTTAACAAAGACAAATATCTAGGCAAATGGTATGAAATCGCAAGGTTTGACTTCCGTTTTGAACGAAATCTAGACAATACCACAGCGCAATATTCCATCAATCCAGATGGTAGCATCAAAGTACTGAACCAAGGCTACAACTATGTAAAAAAAGAATGGGATTCTGCCGAAGGAAAAGCCAAATTCATAGGCTCTGAATCTGAAGCGAGACTCAAAGTTTCTTTCTTTGGACCATTTTATGCTGGGTATAATGTGGTAGCTATTGACGAAAATTATCAGAATGCACTTATCTATGGGAATTCTACAGAATACATGTGGATTCTTTCTAGAAATAAAACCATAGACGAAGCCACCAAAAAAAGATTCATTGAAAAAGCAAAAAAAGATGGTTTTGATGTTTCAAAACTCATCTGGGTAAATCACAACAAGGATTAAAATTCATTTCAATAACAAAAAACTCGAGTATATCACTCGAGTTTTTTTTGACTTTAATATTAACCTAAACCTTTACCACAACCTTTACCTCAATATTTACCTTCATCCTTACCTTTACCTATCTCCCAAATCGATAATATGGGACTAAAGCATTTTCCTTGTTTTGTAAAAGGTCTACTATAATTTTTCTTCCTTGTGCAGAAAAGGTAATTCCATTTCCGCCAAAACCTAAGCAAAACAAACAATTTTTGTATTCTGGAGATTCCCCAATATATGGCAAACCATCTTTGGTGGTTCCAAAAATTCCACCCCAAGAAATATCTTCGATGAAGTCTAAATCTGGTAGGGTTTTCTTTAGTTTTTTAATGAGCGTTTTGCTTTTTTCTTCTTTAATATTTTGTTGAAGGATGGTATCTTTATACACAGAATCTTCGCCGCCAACTAAAAATCTACCATCATCCGTAGTTCTCATATACAGATAAGGATCTTGTGTGTCCCAAATCAAAATCTTTTCTAGACTTTTATTATAGGTTTGCGTGGGTTCACTCACGGTTGCGTAAGTATAAATCAAATCGGCAACCTTTTCTTTGAGTAAATTCAAAGATTCAAAACCTGTACAGAACACTATTTTTTGAGCATTGATGGTATAATTTTCTTGCGTAATAACTTTCGGAGTTGCGCCTTGATCTTGAATGCTTTTAATTTCGGTCTGGTCAAATACTTTCATGCCTCTTTTTACATTGAAAGCGATAAGTTCATGCGCCATTTGATACGCATCTACACTAGCGGCAGTGTCACTTAGAATTCCACCCTGTGAAACAATGCCATAAGTTTTTTGGATTGTTTCTGGCTCTAACCATTTTACACCCAGTTGATGTTTTTTTCTAATTTCAAATTCCTGATAAAGTTCTTTTGCAGCGGTTTTATTGTGAGCAATATAGAGGGATTTCTTCATTTGGAAACCACAATTTAATTTTTTGGTTTTCACCAATTGCTCTAAATCTTGAATCGCAGTGATGCCTTCTTGATAACAAAGTGCTGCAGCTTCTTCGCCTATTTTCTTTGCCAAATCTTTTAATGGTTCATCTATTTCATACTGTAACATGCTGGTAGTAGCACTCGTGCTTCCTTGTCCGATGTCTCGTCTGTCGATGAGAGTTACTTCATAACCTGCATCCATTAAAGCATCAGAAATTAGAGCGCCAGTAATGCCACCACCAATCACCAAAATTTCTGTTTTTATATTTTTTTGTAAAGTAGGATAGGTGTAGAGTAAGCCGTTTTTGAGCAACCAAAAAGATTCAAAGGTGCGTAACCTCATATCATTTGTGTTTTAAAGTGTTTGCAATGAGCTTATTTCTTTCCTCGTGAAAATAGCCAAAATATCACGACTACCACTAAGGCAATTAAGAAAAATCCCCAATACATTCCTGCTTTGAAAACGGTTTCTACCGCTTCACAACTCGTCAATAAGGTCAATAAAAATAAAGTTACGGTGGATAAGATATACTTTTTCATAAGGTCAAATTTTAGGTTAAACGAAATATTGTCTGAGCTGCCAAGCCATTTTTTCATGGTCTTGCATCAATCCAGTTAAAAAATCTGCGGTTCCTTTGTCTTCATATTTTTCTTCACAGTCATCTATGGAAGTTCTGAGGGATTTCACAATACTCTCATGGTCTTGCAAAAGTTCTTTTGCCATTTCCAGAGGAGCAGGGCATGTTCCAGGGCTTTCTTTTAGCTGTGAAAGTTCTGCAAACTCTATGGTGGTTCCTATTGCCATTCCGCCAAGAGTAGAGATGCGTTCGGCAACTTCATCGATGGCTTTTTCCATTGCCTCATATTGTTCTTCGAAGAGGCGGTGAAATTGCATGAAGTCTGGTCCTTTCAGATTCCAATGAAACTTTCTGAGTTTTAAGTATAACACATTGCCATCTGCTAAGACAGCGTTTAGGTTATCACATACTTTCTTAAGGTTTGCGGCACTGATGCCAATGTCTACTTTCATAATGATTATATTTTGTATTGATGTTGATACAAAAATAGAATACAATGAAGTTGAAGGAGTTATAATATCATGACCATTTGTTATAAGATTTA
>JAGOFG010000263.1 GCA_017997335.1 Flavobacterium sp.
CCTTTCACCGAAAAACCGTTTTTTATCAAGGCTTCCGCCAAAGGCAAACCGAGCCAACCGCAACCAAGAATACTAATTTGTGTCATAGAATGTAGTTTAGAGCAAATAAAGCTCGAAAGAATTTTAAAAAGATAACTATTCAGCTTGTCTTGCTTTCGATTGCTCCAGCATTAATTGGAGTTTTGGGATTTATTGCATTCGTTATAGCTAAATAAAAGGAGCTAATTTTGGCTAAAGCCTTTAAAACTTTCAAATTTCACCCCTCCAACTAAAGTTGGAGGCAATTAATGTCCAAAAAAACCTGAATAATCACTAAAAAGATAACTTCAAAATCTTATCGCAGCTTAGTTTTCAAACTATCTTTAGCCACAGTCAATGAATCCGTAACAGGAACAACTAATTCTTTCGGAATAATTTGTTGTCCTTTTCTAATTTTTTTACGAATGACCACAGCATCGTTGAGTACAAAAGGTGTTGGCATCATCCAATTGTCTCTTGGTTTGATGTTGAACAATGGATTTTGCAATAAATCAAAAGAAGATTCCAGTAATTCCATATCAATTACTGCTGAAGCATTGATACTAAAATCAAGTACCAAAGGCGCATTGTTGACCACGTAATAGCTCAATAGTTTCTTGCCTTTTCGTTCTAAGGTCGAACTGGTATCGCCTAAATTTCTAGCTCCATTAGCTCTAAAATTATAAAAAGTCATCGCTTCATTGGCAAAAATATCATAGCGATTGACTTTTCGATTCGGTATAATTTTCAATTGAATGTATCGCAAATTGCCCGCAATACTGTCTTTTGTAAATACGATTAAAGGTTTCTTTACACCCACTACATCCGTTGTTGCGGCATAAGTAAATCCAGAATTGTATTTGCTAAACAAAGGCATATCATTAAGCGGTCTTGCACTCTTTGGATTGGCACCCAAATAGGTTTTGGTCCAATCGTCTAGATTTACATCATACGTAACCCAAAACGCTTGGTTCGTATCGGCATTGTATAAATACACCAAACTATTGGATTTTGCTTTTCCAGCTTCATAACTGGAATTATAATGGCCTTTAGCAAAAAACAACAACGATAACACAAACAATCCTAAAGCCCAACTTCCTTTTCGATTAAAAGCACCAAAAACAGGCAACAACAATCCAAAAGTAAGTACCGTTAGGATAGCGCTACCAAATAAGATTTTTAATCCCAATCCAACTGGGAACATTTGAATGAATGGCGCCAAAAGTAATATTGCTGGAATTCCGCAGATTAAGTTTAATACCCAATTCGAACGTTGTGTTAAGACAAAAGCCCCAAAAGCAATCAATCCAAAATAGACTGGGATAATCAAAAATCCAGCACCCGCTAGTGAATTAGCAATAAACCCATTAATGACCATCCAAACTAGCAATACCATAACATAATGGTTCATCGTCACTTTTTTGGCGGAGAACCAATGGTACATCAAGAAACAAATCGACAAACTCAACACTACAAAAGCCGCTATATAATCGTGGCCATTATAGGTAAATCCGTTGAGTAAATCGTTGTACTGCGGATACGCCCAAAGCAATCCTTTCCAGCCAAAATACGTCAATCCGCCCGCGATACCCAAGGCACCCAAAAGCGGAATCAGACCTTTGAACAATTCTCTAAAAGTAAAAATACGTTTGGCTTTGCCAATGAAAAGGAAAAACACAAAAAACACCCCCGCAATAATCGTCATCGGCAATACCCAAGAAAACGGATAACTGATAAACGTAAACGGAATCGTAAAATACACCTCATCTTCGGTAGCTTGTACCGCATCCAAATTGGCATTCGAAAAATACGTCAACAAAGGCATTAAGTAACGACCTTGGTGTGCCAAAGTATTTTTGGCCAAATGCTGAGCGTCATCCTGCTGGGTGTGGTAATTATAATGGTCGTCGATAAACGCAAAATTCAATCCCTGAATGTTACCTTTTTCTCTAAAAACGGTTAAGTCCGTATCGTTAGGCAACATTTTGTAAATACTATACATCAACGAATTCGAAACAGGATACGTGACACCTGCTTTTGAAAATTCGTTCACCAAACCAGCATTCCCCTTGTTGGTTTCCATCAACATATAACTCGGTCCCGAAGAGCCGCGCGCTTCAAAATTGAGCGCCAATCCCACTTCTTTTGCCCAAGGATGTTGCGTCACGAACAAAGCAGCTCCGTTTAAACCCAATTCTTCGGCATCCGAAAAAACAATAATGATGTCGTTTTTATGCTGCTTTTTGGATTGCAAAAAAGCACGAATGCCTTCAATAATTGTCGCTACTCCAGAGGCATCATCACTAGCTCCGTGCGAAAAAGAATGCGGCGCACTATCGTAATGCGAGAGCAACAACAACGCTTTTTTAGAATTCGTTCCCTTAATGCGACCAATAATATTTTTAGACTGCACCAGATTTCCCCAATCGCTCATCGTGTAGCCTTCTTGCACTTGAGTAGCAATTCCCATTGTTTTCAATTCTTGCACCAGCATTTGTGCGACCACATCGTGATTGGCAGAACCTACATAATGCGGTTCCTTCGTCAACTTTTCCACCATTTTGAAAGCCCGCTTGGTCGAAAAATTGGCTAGATTTTGTTCTTCATATTCAATGGTTTGCGGCATTTGCAGAAAGTAACCTGCTGCCAAAACGAGCAACAGCACAAAAACCGAAAGTAAAGAGGCGTATTTTTTCATAGCAATGGGGATGTGGTATTTAAATATCTTTTTTGACTAGCATATAATAGTCATTCTCTAAAATCATATAACCTTGGTCGTACAAAAAATAGTAGGTATTTCCTGTTTTGGTATTCAAAATCGAAGTAAAAAATTCAAAGTCAAAACCCTTGCTCATCAACTTGGCTCGAGTGGTTTTGGTTTTACCTTCTACATTCAATTCTGACAAAATTCGGTAATTTTTGCGCAACTTATTGTTAATATTCCGCATATAATTCGTACTATCCTTATTTATTTTATTGTTGTAGGCATTTCGGCAGCTATCGCTACAAAATTTCTTGTCCTCACGACCTACAATTTTTTCACCACATTCTAGGCAGGTTTTCATAC
>JAGOFG010000088.1 GCA_017997335.1 Flavobacterium sp.
AAAGTGTTTTCAAGTAACTAATTGTCGAAGGCTAAGAGAAAATTTTGGCTTGCTTTTTGGTTAAAGTGTAGATAGTGTTCTTTGCTACAGCATTTTATTATTGGAAAGGAGGTTTTGGATTCCATTGCATTCTTCTCTATTTTATAAAGTTGGCTTGTAGTTAAAGTCCAGTTATTAACTATAAAAACCAAAAAAAATGAAAAAAGTAGTGCTGTTATTTTGTGTGCTTGGAATTATTTCCTGCAAAAAATCTGAAGTAGCGTTTGCTGAAGCCCAACCTGAAAAAACCTCTGATTTATCGTCGTTTCCCAAGCACTTATTAGGGGAATATTATAACGTAGAACAAGAAAAAGGTTTGAAAATTAGTCCGTTTCAAATCGTCAGAACGATGGTTATGAAAGATACCTTTAGCCGAAAAGATTTATCGAAATATGAGCGTATTACTGAAGATACATTGACTAATTTACAGACTTCAGAAAAATACGTTATCAAAAAAATCAACGATTCTCTTTTTACAAACTATGTGTTTGTGGACACTGTTTTTACTATCAACAAGGATAATATCTTACGCAAAATGAAAGGCTATTACTTCCTTAGTTCCAAAAGCAGCAATGATGTATGGTTGGTAAAAAAACTTTTTCTTAAAAAAGGACAATTGGGTATTAATGCTATTACTAACAAAGAGGATATCGCCTTGCTAGAGCAAATTACAGAAACCAAAAGAGATACAACAACGCCATTTATAGTGCAACCTACAAAAAAGCAATTTAGAGCATTTATCAGGAAAAATGGTTTCTCTGAAGGAGAGGTGTATTTGAAGAAATAGTTTTTGCTTAATTGGATAGAAAAATTTAATTATTTGTAACTACTCAGCTTGTCTTACTTTCAATTGGCTCCAGCTTTAGCTGGAGTTATGTGGATTGATTTCATAGGCTTTAGCCAAATAAAAGCAGCTAATTTTGGCTAAAGCCTTTAAAAACTTCAAATTTAACCCCTCCAACTAAAGTTGGAGGCAATTAATGGCCAAAAAAATATCTGAATAGTTACAATTATTTATAAAGTATTCATAAAGCAATTTAGGAGTTATTTTAATTTGTAATTTTGAAAAAAAGATTGGAAAATGGATTTACAAACACGAAAATTAAATTTCATCCAAGACTTTCTAAAATTAGAGAGTGAGAAAACGATTGCTCAATTTGAAAAGTTACTTAGGAGCACAGCTGCGAATGAGGAAGAGCCGAATCCAATGACAGTGGATGAATTTCATAGAAGAATTAATCAGTCTCTGGAAGATGTTAAAAATGGTAAAGTAACGGATGCGAATGACCTTTTAACAGAAATTGAAAAATGGAGTTAAAAGTCAAGTGGACCGATTTTTCTAAGAATGAGTTGAAAAACATTTTTGAATACTACAAAGACAAAGCCAGTGTTGCTATTGCTAGAAAACTCGTCACAGGAATTGTAAATGAAACGTTGAGGTTAAAGCTTCAACCGACAATTGGACAAGAGGAAGAATTGTTGAAAAATAGTGATAAGGAGTTTCGATATATAGTTTTTAAAAATTATAAAATCATTTATTTCGTCAATAGTCAACTGAATACAATTGAAGTAGTTGATGTTTTTGATACTAGACAAAATCCAATCAAAATCAAGAGAACTAAATAGTAAATGCGATTGTAACTATTGTTTTATACTTCTCATTTCAAAACAAAGAACCCCTAGAGTTGGCAGTCTCTAGGGGTTCTTTTTCTACAAGTAAAATAAAAAATAAGGAAAGGATTCTGGGTTAAAACATACCTCCGCCTCCTTTATTCGTATTGTCGTCTCTTTGTTTGCGTTGTAAACTTTTGTTTTTTCCGCCACCAAAACCGTAGGTTACACCCAAGTATACTGTTCGGCTTTCCCAAGTAAATGCTCCAGTTTGCGGATAAGGATATTCAGCATCAAAGGCATAACGCATAGTGTTGAACATATCATTGAAACGTACGCTAATGTTCATTTTGTTGTCTAGCAAAGTATAGCGCGCACCACTGTCTATTTTGTACATTTCTTTGCTGTTGTTTTGCAATCCATCCACACTTCCTCTGTAGAATCCGAAAAGTAAAAAGCTCAAGCGCTTGTTGGCTTTGAAGTTAGAGTTCAATCGTCCGTTGAAAGCAGATACGGTCACATTTCTTTCCAAAGGTTTGCTAGTGTTGGTAGTTGGATCGAATTGGAAAACCACACCTTGTTGTTTGATGCTCGAAAAATCAATAGCTGGCTGTATGTCCCACCATTTCGTGATTTTATAATTAGCAGACACTTCAAATCCAGAAGCTGTATTATTATCGAAGTTGGTGTAGGTCAAAATCTGTCTTTGTCCACTTGGGTCATTTTCGTCAGGGTATAAGATACGGCTGATTTGGTCGTTGATGCTTCTCACAAACACCCCGGCGGTAATACTTCCTTTTTCTAATACTTTGGTATAGTTTACTTCAATCGAATTGGTAAATTGTGGACGTAATTCTGGATTTCCAAAAGAAGTTACCAATGGAGTTGCAAATTCACGAATAGGTTTGGTTTGCTCTAAACCTGGGCGGTCCACACGACGGCTATAGCTGAATTGCAAAGTATTTTTCTCATTCAAATTATAGGTCAAATAAGCAGAAGGATAAACGGTAAGGTAATCGTCATCAAAGGTGGTTTTTCCTCTGTTTAAGTTGGCAGCAACTTTATAACTTTCAAAACGCGCTCCCACTTGGTAGCTGATTTTTTTGAATTTTTGACCAAAAGTGGCATAGGCAGAATAAATATCAATATCGTACGTGTAATTCGATTGTTGGTCTGCTGGAGCTACTAATGGATTTCCGGTGCTGTAGTTGTTCTCCGTTCTCGTAATTCTGGCTTCAGCACCTGCTTCAAGCGTTGACTTTTCGTCAATTGGATTAACGTAATCAATGTTGAACGTGCTTAGTTTTTGAGCGTCTTTGATATTGTCTTTAAAAAAAACAGTGCTGTTGGAATTGTTAGTCGTAGTCGTTTCGGTAACAAAACTTGCTCTTTGGGTTTCTTTGTAATCGTTAAAGTTGGCTTCTACATCAAGCGTGTGACCTTCTTTCTTGAAAATATGTTTGTACGCCAAGTTGTAAGTTCCTGTTTGATTGGGACCTTCGTAAGTAGATTTTTGCAGAATTCTGTCAATCGTTCCACCGTTGTTGTAGTCAATATCGGTATTCACTTTACCCAATCCATCTGCTTTGTTTTGGTTGGTATAAAAAGACAAGGTATTGTGATCATTGATCAAATAATCCATTCCTATTTTGTACAAATACGAATCGTTTTCATTTGAAATATCTAATCGTTGCACTAAATCTTGGTCCAATCTCGCGATTTTTCCATCGTTGAAATAAGTACCAAAGTTGCGTCCTCCGTTACCAAAGAAATTCACTTTGCCTACTTTGTAATTCATATCCAAAGATTGGTTGTATTTGGCAGTTTCACCAAAGGTAATACCACCACTAAAACTTCCGTTAAAACCCGTATTGGCATTTTTGTGCAAGATGATATTGATGATGCCCGACATTCCTTCAGGATTGTATTTGGCACTCGGATTGGTGATTAATTCTATTTTTTTGATAGAAGTCGATGGGATTTGTTTTAGCAATTGCGCTGGGTCAATGTTGGTCGGTCTGCCGTCAATTAAGACACGCACATTTTCATTGCCACGCAACGATAACTTCCCGTCTTGGTCCACATTTACAGAAGGAATATTATTCATAATGTCTGAAGCCGAAGCGCCTGCCGTGGTCAAATCTTTTCCGACAGTAATTACTTTTCGGTCGATTTTTTGTTCAATAGTAGAGCGTTCACTTACGATGTTTACGCCTTTCAATTGAGTAGCTTCTTCTTCTAAACTAACTTTGAAAGTGGCTTCTTTTTTGTTTTCACTTAAAATGGCTGACCCGATGTATTTTCTAAATCCGATGTATTGAATTTCGACGGTATAGCTTTTTAAAGCCAAATTCTTAATGGTGAATTCGCCATTGTCATCAGTGTTTGCGCCCGAGATAACTTTTCCGTTGTCTTTGATTGAAACGATAGCATAAGATATCGGAGCGTTTGAAGTTTTTTCAGTGATTTTTCCGGTGATTTTTCCAGAATTTTGTGCCGTTCCTATTCCAACAACGCATAGTAGTAGAAAAGTAATTAGTTTGATTTTCATGATTGATTGATTTTGATTGATGTTTTATTTAGACTGAAAAGCTTGCGATATGTTACAAGAAAAATTAAGAAATGTTTACTTTGAAAGACTATTATTCCCTTTTTTTAGGCTTTTGAGACTCATTTTGGTTAAACAATGTTTGGTTTTAATCGATTTTTAGTCAGGAACTTATCGCTAGAAAAGGATGGGGTGAACTCTTTTTTTTGAACCCTTTCAAAAAAAATAGAAAACACGCTCATTTTTTTGAACTACCTTAAGAAAAATCAAACAAATTCGTTGAGCAAGCGGTTTTCTAATTGCTAAATAAGCAGTATCTTTGCGCACTTTTAAAATACAGTATACATGTCATTACAACAGATTCTTACTCCGTCGATTCACAAAGCCGTTCAAACCTTGTTTGACGTAACTCTTGATAAAGTTGAATTTCAAGCGACTCGAAAAGAATTCGAAGGAGATATTACCTTAGTTATTTTTCCCTTACTGAAAGTAATCAAAAGCAATCCAGTAGAATTAGGAAACAAAATAGGAACTTATTTGGTAGAAAACGTAGCCGAAGTGGCTCGTTTTAACGTAGTATCTGGTTTTTTGAATATTGTCATTGCCGATGCCTACTATTTGAATTTCTTTAACGGAATCAAAGACGATACTCGTTATGGTTTTGTAACGCCAAGTCCAGATGCTAAAGCAGTAATGGTAGAATATTCTTCTCCCAATACCAACAAACCTTTGCATTTAGGACACGTTAGAAACAATCTTTTGGGGTATTCAGTGGCGGAAATCATCAAAGCTTCTGGAAAAAAAGTATACAAAACACAAATCATCAACGATAGAGGAATTCATATTTGTAAGTCGATGTTGGCTTGGCAAAAATTCGGAAACGGAGCCACTCCAGAAAGCACTGGCTTGAAGGGTGATAAATTGGTGGGTAATTATTACGTAGCTTTTGATAAAGCGTACAAAGAAGAAATCAACCAATTAATGGCTGAAGGTAAAACGGAAGAAGAAGCGAAAAAACAAGCGCCAATTCTTTTGGAAGCCCAAGAAATGCTGTTGAAATGGGAAGCTGGTGATACTGCCGTAAAAGCGCTTTGGAGCACAATGAACCAATGGGTGTATGACGGTTTTGCGACTACCTACAAGAATTTGGGCGTTGACTTTGATAGTTATTATTACGAAAGCAATACTTATTTACTAGGAAAAGATGTCGTACAAGTGGGATTGGATAAAGGTATTTTCGAAAGAGACCCAGATGGTTCCGTTTGGATTGACTTGACTGACGAAGGCTTGGACCGTAAGATTGTTTTGCGTTCAGACGGGACAGCGGTTTATATGACGCAAGATATTGGAACAGCCATTCAGCGTGTAAAAGACATGTCTGATGTAGGAGGAATGGTGTATACAGTAGGAAACGAACAAGATTACCACTTCAAAGTATTGTTTTTGATATTGAAAAAACTAGGTTTTGATTGGGCTTCTAGCTTGTATCACCTTTCGTACGGAATGGTAGATTTGCCTTCAGGAAAAATGAAAAGTCGTGAGGGAACTGTTGTAGATGCCGATGACTTGATGCAAGAAATGACCGATACGGCTCAAAAAATTGCAGAAGATTTAGGGAAATTAGACGAATACTCAGCCGAAGAAAAGGCTGCTTTATATAGCACCATTGGATTAGGAGCTTTGAAATATTACATTCTAAAAGTTGACCCTAAAAAGCGCATCTTGTTTAATCCAGAAGAATCGGTTGATTTTGCTGGAAATACAGGTCCGTTCATTCAGTATACCTATGCCAGAATCCAGTCGATTATTCGTAAAGCGGCTTTCGATTTTTCTGCGCCAAGTACTCTAAACGAATTGAATGAAAAAGAAAAAGAACTCATCAAACAATTAGAACTATTCCCAGAAGTGATTCAGAATGGAGCTCAATATCATAGCCCTGCTTTGATTGCCAATTACACTTATGAGTTGGTTAGAGAGTACAATTCGTTCTACCAAGCCGTTTCTATTTTAGGAGAAGAAGATTTGCAAAAGAAAGTCTTCAGAGTACAATTGTCTAAAAAAGTAGCCGATACGATTGCGGCAGCTTTTAGTTTGTTGGGAATTAATGTTCCAGAACGTATGTAATTTTAATCGTAAAAACCAAAAGACATTCTTGTGAATACACCAAAATCGTATTTTCTTCGCTCTTTTCTGATTATCCTGATGGCAGCTTGCTTTTTCTTAGGATTAAAAGAAGTTTTGCCAAAAAAAATATTTGCAGCGGCTAAAGGTCCTTCTAAAAATGTATTGATTGACAGTATGTTGATTGATGCATTTGAGTCGGAGCCCGACAGTGTAGCGATTACGCCCAATGATACGATGTCCGATCAAAAAATTGTTTTTGAGGAGTCCTTTGGCGTAACTTTTCCTGAAGAATCAATGGATAGTTACAAAGGGTATCAGTATTTGATTCCTTTTTACGAACGATTGTATCAATTAGAAACCAATCAAAACGGTAAAGTTCGTATCGCTTATTTTGGCGATTCTATGACCGATGGCGATATGATTGTGCAAGATGTTCGTGCAGCATTTCAAAATAATTTTGGTGGAAAAGGCGTTGGTTTTGTTTCAATTACCTCAGAGTCTGCGGCTTCTAGAGGTTCTGTTTTGCACCAGTTTTCTGAAAATTGGAAAATGCAATCGTATCTGAATGTGAAAAATCCAATTCGTCCTTTTGGAGTAAATGGTCACGTGTTTTTTGCCAACGATACCAATAAAGATATTTGGGTGAAATTTGGTGCGGGTAGAGCTAGGAATACGGCATCCTTAGATAATCCTACTTTGTTTTACGGAAGTTCCGCAAATACTTCTGGATACATAAGTTACCAACTCGAAAAAGATACCATCAATAAAAGTTTGACAGCTAATAATTTGCTTAATACGATTGTGTTGAAAAATGGTAATATGAAAGCGCTAAAGGTGAATTTCAAGAACGCGCAATCGGTGCCAGTATATGGGTTTAATTTTGATGACGGAAAAGGGGTTCACGTTGATAATTTTTCACAACGTGGAAATTCTGGAATTCCTATTTCAAAGTTTGATCCCGCTTTGATGCAAGCTTTTCAAAAGAAATTAAACTATAACTTAATCGTTTTGCATTACGGTACGAACGTGTTGAATTATGGTACAAAAGATTACAATTGGTACGCCAGAAGTATGACCAAAACCGTAAACCGTTTGCGAGAAGGTTTTCCGGGAGCTTCGATTTTGATTGTTTCGACTGCTGATAAAGCTTCGAAATATAAAACCGAAATGAAAACCGATTCGGCTGTAGTGCCTTTGACTAATGCTCAGCGCAACTATGCCCTCAAAACCCAATCCGGATTTGTGAATTTGTACACGCTTATGGGTGGAGATGGCTCAATGGTAAAATGGGTTGAGCAAGAACCCGCTATGGCCAATAAAGATTATACGCATTTCAATATACGAGGTTCTAAAAAAGTAGCAGGGATGATTTATGACCAAATTATGAATGGCTATCAGGAATACAAAAGATTGCGTAGAACAATAAAAACTGTAAAACCGGTAGCCCCTAAGGATAGCGCCATAGCGCAACCCGTTGTTCCTAAAACAGAAGAAACAGATGAGAACTAAATTCCTTTTTTTCTTTTGCTTTGTAGTCTTTAAAATGTTTTCTCAAAACACGCTTTTACCTGTGCTTATGTCAATATCATCTGTTAACGAAATGGTGGATCCTGAATTCTATCCAAGAGGAATTCAGAACACGGAGCGACTTACGACATTTTTTACCAAATTAAAAGTGTTGCAAAGTACCCAAAAGGGAAAATTGAATATTGTCCACATTGGGGATTCCCATATTCAAGGGGATGTAATGACGGCAGTTTGTAGAAACAATTTGCAAAAGAATTTTGGGAATGCTGGTCGTGGTTTGGTGTTTCCATATACACTAGCGCATACGAATGGCTCTCCAGATGTCCGTTTTTCATCAAATGTAAAATGGACGAATCACCGTAATATTTTGCCCTTGAACGGAAGCCCTGTAGGAATAAGCGGTATTTCGTTGACTAGTAAATCAAAAAGTTTGCGTCTTACGTTGCAAGTAAAAAACAAAGACTATTTTTTTAATACTTTAAAAATAATCACTCCCAACAACGAATCGCTTTTTGAAAGAGCGGGTGAGGTTGAAAAAACGGTTACAATCAAGACAGTACCCAAGAAGGTCGTTCATACCATTAAAAAAGGCGAAACGCTTTCTACCATTGCGGATCATTACAACGTAAGTACGGCAAAACTTAAAAAAGAAAACAAACTCACAAGTACTAAAATTACGGCGGGTAAGACATTAAAAATCCCTACCAACCAAACCAGTGAGAAATCGGTAGTAAAGACAAAGTATCATTCTGAATCTTTTGAAGAAGATATGAATTATCATTTTTTTGAGTCCGAAAAACCATTAGATCGTTTTGTTCTTTTGCCAAATGAAGAAGCTCCCTTGTATGCCTTGAATGGAGTGGTTTTAGAAAGTAACAACCCCGGAATTATCTATCATAATATTGGTGTAAATGGCGCTAAATACTCTGATTACAATAAATATCCGCTGTTTTTTGATCAGTTAAAAGCCCTGCAACCCGATTTGATTATTGTGTCTTTGGGAACCAATGAATCCTACGGAAAAATTGCACCATTGGATTACCTCAGACAAGTTCAAGAGTTTTTATTGAAAGTTAGAACACAAAACCCTGAAGCCGATGTTTTAATCATTACGCCACCACCATCGTTTTTACCGCATCATCGCTTGAATACCTTTGTAGATGAATATGCCAAAAGTTTGGTGAGTTACGCAACGTTAGGACAATATGCGGTGTGGGATTTGTTTCAAACTTTGGGAGGAATGCACGGCGTTAGTAAAATTTATGGTAAAGGATTAATGAATTCAGACCGCGTGCACTATACCACAAACGGGTATCAGTTACAAGGAAATATGTTGTCCAATGTATTGCTCAACGCTTTTAAAGAATTTAATAAATAAACGAGATTTTGATTACTATTACAGATATAACAAATTGGTTAAAAAACACTTTTGGCACTATAGACGCAGCTCAAGTGAATGAATGGCTTACCTTCAATCCAAAAGAGCCAATTCTTTTTAATACTGCTTTTTTCCTAGGACTTTTTTTATTGTTCTACCCCATTTACATTCTTACGACCAAAGCCAAAACTAGAGTCTACCGACACATTTATGTTTTTGCCTTCTCTTTGTTCTTTTATTATAAATCCAGCGGAATCTATTTTTGTCTGTTGTTGTTTTCTGGTTTGGTCGATTATACGTTGGCTAAATTTCTGTATGAAGAAACCAAAGAAGGCTATCGTAAATTCTTTTTGATACTTAGTGTCATTTTTAATTTGTCATTTTTAGGGTATTTTAAATATTCGAATTTCTTAATCGACAACTACAATCAGCTATTCGAAGGTCAGATTCATTTTATCGATGTGATTTTGCCTGTCGGAATTTCGTTTTATACCTTTCAATCGATGAGTTATATTATCGATATTTATAGACGAGAATTAGAACCAACAAAGAATATGTTGGATTATATGTTTTTCGTTTCCTTCTTTCCACAGTTGGTGGCGGGGCCAATCGTTCG
>JAGOFG010000089.1:0-2408 GCA_017997335.1 Flavobacterium sp.
AAGACCCAGAAGGAATACACGATATTCTTTTGCCTAACAAATATGTTCCAAACGAATTTGAAATTGGGGAGGAATTGATAGTTTTTGTGTATTTAGACCACGAACAACGACCTGTAGCTACCACTTTAGAACCTTATATTTTATTGAACGAATTTGCTTTGTTAAGAGTGAACTACATCAATCAAGTAGGGGCTTTTATGGATTGGGGAATGGAAAAAGATATTTTGGTTCCTTTCAAAGAGCAAGCACGTCCTATGGAAAAAGGAAAGCGTTATTTGGTGTATTTGTATATGGATGAAAAAACCAATCGTTTGGTTGCATCTAGTAAAACCAATCAGTTTTTAAGTAATGATGTGCTTACAGTTGAAAAAGGAGAAGAAGTAGATTTAATTGTTTCGCATATTACCGAAATTGGGATTAACGTAATCATCAACGAAAGACATAAAGGATTACTTTACAAAGATGAAGTGTACGATGATGCCATTCGAACTGGGGATAGAATGAGAGGCTACATCAAAAATATTCGTCCTGATAATAAGATTGATGTTTCGTTGCAAATTCAAGGCTATCAAAACATTGAACCCAATGCTGAAAAGATTTTGAATGAATTAAGAGCAAGTCGCGGTTTCTTACGTTTAAATGACAATTCACATCCTGAAGACATAAAAACGGTTTTGAAGATGAGTAAAAAAACATTCAAAAAAGCCATTGGTGCATTGTACAGAGATAAAGTTATTGAGATTAAAGAAGATGGAATTTATTTGATTCAAGAATAATTCTAACAGCATAAAACAAAAAAAAGGCTAATCGATGTACGGTTAGCCTTTTCTCTTTTGATGACAAGATTGTCTTCAAAAAGGATACATTCTTAAGGTCTTTGTATCACCTGAAAAACAACAGTTTTTAACGTAAAGTAACTGCTTATAATAGATTAACTTAAGTGTAAAATACCTATTGAATGTTTTGTCTTTAAATGGAATTTTCGATTGGTTCAGAATACTAGAATTAACCTTGCAATAAAACCATTAGTCTGTTATATATATTGTAAGGATTCAAATTCTATTAAACTTCTTAATTTCATTAAGGTAACCAAATTGAATACGCTTATTGTTGACTGTAGGTGCTACTATTATGTTCTAATATACTTTGCAAACGAATCATCCATTTGCCCAATTGTTTTTGAAGTAGATTTTATCATTCTTTCCGAAAAAAATTGAGCGACATTTTTTTTAACTAATTTCAAAAGCTTTCATTTTTTAAGGTTAATAATTCAGTGAAAAAAATCCGCGCTAATCTAAGCTCAAAAAAAAGAAGTACAACGCTGATTAGCAATAATTAAAAGTACTCATTTTTTTAGTTGGTGTTTGTTAAAAAACTAAATTTCTGACCAATTTTAACACTTCAAAAAGATTCGTCAGATTAGGATTATCAAAGCTTATTCAATACGAATAGTTTAAAATAGAAAAATGCTTTATTTTTACACTAAAATTTAAAATTGTAACTAATGGAATGGATTACCGCTAGAGAATTTGAAGATATTACTTATAAAAAATGCAATGGTGTAGCTAGAATTGCATTCAACAGACCTAATGTTCGTAACGCTTTCAGACCCAAAACAACTTCCGAATTATACCAAGCCTTTTATGATGCACAAGAAGATACTTCTATTGGAGTAGTCTTGTTATCTGCCGAAGGTCCTTCTACTAAAGACGGAGTGTATTCGTTTTGCAGTGGTGGTGACCAAAATGCAAGAGGACATCAAGGCTATGTGGGAGATGATGGACAACATCGTTTGAACATTCTAGAAGTACAACGTCTAATCCGTTTTATGCCAAAAGTTGTTATTGCGGTGGTGCCAGGATGGGCTGTTGGTGGTGGACACAGTTTGCACGTAGTTTGCGATATGACTTTAGCTAGTAAAGAGCACGCTATTTTCAAACAAACGGATGCCGATGTCACTAGTTTTGATGGCGGTTATGGTTCAGCGTACTTAGCCAAAATGGTAGGGCAGAAAAAGGCCCGTGAAATATTCTTTTTAGGACGCAATTATTCTGCTCAAGAAGCTTTTGAAATGGGGATGGTCAATGCTGTGATTCCTCACGACGAATTAGAAGAAACTGCTTATCAATGGGCACAAGAGGTATTGGCAAAATCACCAATGGCTATCAAAATGCTGAAATTTGCCATGAATCTAACCGATGACGGTATGGTAGGACAACAAGTCTTTGCTGGCGAAGCCACTCGTTTAGCCTATATGACCGAAGAAGCAAAAGAAGGTAGAAATGCATTCCTAGAAAAACGCAAACCTAACTTCGAAAAGAAATGGTTGCCTTAATTTAAAGGTAGAGGTTAGAAGTTAGAGGTTCGAAAAATTAAACACATTATTTCTAACTTCTAATTTCTAACTT
>JAGOFG010000089.1:2508-9834 GCA_017997335.1 Flavobacterium sp.
ATTTCTAACTTCTAATTTCTAACTTTTAATCTCTAATTTCTAACTTCTAATCTCTAATTTCTAACTTCCAACTTTAAAATGAAACACTGGATTCAAGCCGCACGATTAAGAACTTTACCATTATCCGTATCGGGAATAATTGTGGGGAGTATGTATGCCTTAGCGCATCCAACAGAAGCTATTTTAACACCAACAGAAGTATTCAATTGGTCTATTTTAGGCTTTGCTTTGCTCACCACTTTGGGGCTGCAAGTATTGTCAAACTTTGCCAACGATTATGGAGATGGCGTAAAAGGCATCGATAACGAAGATAGAGTAGGGCCTAAACGAGCCATTCAAAGTGGAGTGATTTCTGCTCCAGCTATGAAGCGAGCCATAATCATCACTTCTATACTTACACTTTTATCAGCCATTACATTAATTTATATTGCTTTTGGAGATACCAATTTTGTATATTCCTTGTTCTATTTAGTACTTGGAGTTTTGGCTATTGCCTCAGCCATCAAATATACAGTCGGGACATCTGCTTATGGATATCGCGGATATGGAGACGTTTTTGTATTTATATTCTTCGGTTTGGTAAGTACGCTTGGGGTCAACTTTTTGTATTCTAAACAATTGGATTTCGATTTGTTTTTGCCTGCCATTGGTATCGGATTATTGAGTGTTGCAGTGCTTAACTTAAACAATATGCGAGACGAAGCCTCGGATAGAAAATCTGGAAAGAATACAATCGTGGTACAAATGGGCGGCGAAAAGGCCAAAAAATACCATTATTTCCTAATTATCACTGCAATGGTAGTCTTTGTTGTCTTTGCTTTACTCAATAATTTTAATATCGATCAATACTTGTTTTTAGTAGCCTATTACCCTTTGGTAAAACATTTAGATACAGTTAAAAAAAATACCAACCCCAAAGAATTAGATCCAGAATTGAAAAAAGTAGCCTTAAGTACGTTTTTACTTTCTGTGCTTTTTTCATTGTGTATGATTTATTTCTTTTCAGACGTTATTGTGAATACTTTTATGGGTGGCCGATAAAAGGCTTCTTTCAATCTTTCAATTTTTAATTATTAAATTATGAAATGAGCATGGTGCAATATTGGTCGCAAAAACCAATGATGATATGCGAATTACATATGACCGATAAAAAACAATAAATATCAACTTATGAAAATTACATTCTACGGACACGCTTGTATCGGAATTGAAGTGGCAGGAAAACATATTTTGGTAGATCCATTTATCACTGGAAACCCAAAAGCTAGCCATATAAATATAAATGAACTAAAAGCAGATTACATTTTGATTACCCACGCTCATTTTGACCATATACAAGATGTCGAGGCTATTGCTAAACGCACGGACGCTGTGATTGTCTCTAATTGGGAAATTGCCAATTATTATGGTGCCAAAGAACTAAAATTCCACCCTATGAATCACGGTGGAAGCTGGACTTTCGATTTCGGAAAAGTAAAATATGTGGCTGCGGTACATTCAAGCGCCTTCCCAGACGGAACTTACGGAGGCAATCCTGGTGGATTTGTAATCGAAGGCGAACACAAAAACATCTACATCTCTGGCGATACAGCACTAACGATGGATATGAAATTAATCCCAATGCGCACCAAACTAGATTTGGCGATTTTCCCAATTGGTGATTGCTTCACGATGGATATAGAAGACGCCATTATTGCTTCAGATTTTGTAGAATGTGATAAAGTGCTAGGCTGTCATTTTGATACTTTTGGTTTCATCGAAATCAATCACGAACAAGCCATCAAGAAGTTTTTCGACAAAGGAAAAGACCTGATGCTTTTATCCATTGGCGAGTCGATAGAATTGTAGTTCATCTGGTATAGTTAGAGTTAGGAGCTGTTTCCTGCTGTACACTATATCTCTTGTGGCGAACCCCGCCACAAGAGGATGCCGTTCCCATCAGGGCTAGGGCTGAGTGCATTCATCACGATTTGTTTTTATATTTTAATTATGATTAAAAAAACATTCCTTTTGCTTTTTGCAGTACTTTGTTGTTCTCCATCACTTCTAGCTCAAAAAACGGGCTATTGGGACAAAGAAAGAGCAACTTCCAAAGAAATTATCGTTTCCGCAAGAGACCGAATTATCATCAAAACAGAAGACTTACCTACTGGAACTACTGAAGTCGTGTATCGCATTACTTTACTAGACGAAAACCAACAAATGGCGGGAAGTTTGGTTTCGGTACTAAAATCCATTCCAGACCCTACTGGAATTAGTCAAGGTTCTGCAGGTGCAGTGTTTATCTTGTCTAAAATCTCTGGCGATGATAAATGCCAATACGCTATATTTTCTTCAAATGCTGCTGCAACAACCTATCAAAAAACGGGTAGTACCACAGAGGCTTGCTTCTTACAAGAAACCCCTTTGAGTAAAGATGCCAAACGCTTATCGACAGACAAATCAACTTGCTTGCAATCCAATGCCATTTGGTTTGGTTTCGAAAGCAAGAATTGGATTATGAAGCAAAAAATAGTCTTAGAGGTTGTGCCTTGGGTTGATTATAAATTGAGCCGCGGCTGGAGCGCAAGCAACCGAAAAAACATTATCGAGCAATGCAAAACCTCCACAATGGCTCAAAAAATGACCAATTCGGACGACTTTTGTGTTTGTGTTTTAGACAAAATCCAAAACAAATACACCCACAACGAGTTTCAAAAGCTATTAAAAGAAGAACGTAACAAAGCCTACAAAGATTTTGGCAACAGTTGTTTTGGTGAATCTAGCGTGTCTAATACAACCTATGCAGACGCAAGAAGGCAGGCGAGCCTATTAGCCAAACAAGGGAAACACGGCGAAGCCATCACCAAACTAAAAATGATTATCAATGATGGCAAAGGCAAAGTGCAAGATTATAATGCCATTGGAACCAGTTATTTGCTAACCAAGCAATACGGTAAAGCCATTAAATTTTTGCAAGACGGCGAGCGCTTAGACGATACCGAGTTGTTGATTAAGTTGAATTTAGCCCACGCTTATTTATTAAACGACAACTACAAATCTGCCAAAGCGATTTACAAAAAATACCAAAATCAAAATGTCACTGACAGTTTGAGTTGGGTTGAAAAGACCAAAGTAGATTTCGAAACCTTTCAAAAACTAGGAATTAAATCTGATGATTTTGAGCGTGTTTTAAGTCTTTTTAAGTAGAGTAGACTTAGCAGAGTTAAAATTGTAATTTAATTCATAAAATTATAAAAGAATAATTAGACGATTCTACATCGTATATATAGATTTAAGCAGCAATCGAAAAAAATAGAAACCCATATTTTTTCCGTCTTAAATTTATATATTTGTACGTATAAATTTTTTCTGCTATGGATACTAAACTCACATTAAAGCTTGACCAAGAAATAATTGAAAAAGCTAAACATTATGCCTCTGAAAAAAAAATAAGCTTATCTCGAATTGTTGAAAATTACCTTAATTCTTTGACTTCTGATAAAGAAAATAATGACATACAAATTTCACCTTTTGTAAAAAGTCTTTCTTCGGGAATTGAAATTCCAGCTGATTATGATTATAAAAAAGATCGTGCTGATTATTTAGAACAAAAATACAAATGAGCAGAATTTTTTTAGATACTAACGTAATATTAGATTTGTTGGGAGAAAGAGTTCCTTTTTATGATGCTATTGCTAAAGTTGCTACTTTGGCAGATCAAAAAAAACTTGCTATAATTGTCTCGCCTCTTTCTTTCACGACAATAGATTATGTTTTGAATAAATACGAAAGTTCCGAATCTGTTCTGAATAAACTTCGAAAGTTTAAAATAATCTGTGAGGTCTGTGAAGTTACTGAAGAAACAATTGAGAAAGCGTTGAATTCGAATTTTAAAGATTTTGAGGATGCTGTTCAATATTTTACCGCTTTACAATCTAACTGCTCAATAATTATAACTAGAAACGGAAAAGATTTTAAGAATGCTACAATTCCAATTATGACAGCTGAAGAATATTTAAGTAGTCTTATATAATGCAGATGTTTTAACGGCTAGTAAGCAATAGTTTGGAATTAGCATTATTAGTAAGATTTTTAGTCTTTGATTTATTGTGATAATTTGAAATAGAAAGGGTGATTCAGTCTTGTTAGTATCAAAAAGGGGAAGCAAGAAAAAGTAGAGTATGAAATAAAATATACAGAACAGTTTAGAAAGACACAATTTTGAAAGCAACCTATCATAAATACTTACTTGATTTTAAACGGCCATCAGGAACGTCACGCGGCGTTATGACCACTAAGGAAACGTGGTTTCTGTTGTTGGAGGAAGATGGAAAATGGGGAATAGGAGAGTGCGGGATTCTTAGAGGTTTAAGTGCCGATGACCGTCCTGATTATGAAGCAAAATTGCAATGGGTTTGCGACAATATTCACTTAGAAGAGCGCGCTTTGTGGGAAGCTTTAATGGAATTTCCTTCTATTCAATTTGGAGTCGAAATGGCTTTTTTGTCGCTCAAAAGCGAAAATCCATTTTTACTTTTTCCATCAGATTTCACCAATGGTTCTCAATCTATAGTGATAAATGGACTTGTTTGGATGGGTGAACCTTCGTTTATGAAAGCCCAAATCGAAGAAAAAATAGCACAAGGTTTTAGTTGTATAAAACTCAAAATAGGAGCCATTGATTTTGATAAAGAGCTGGCTTTGTTGGGGTATATTCGCACTCATTTTTCTGAAAATCAAATTGAAATTAGAGTGGATGCAAATGGCGCTTTTAATTCAAATGAAGCTTTATATAGATTGAATCAATTAGCTGATTTTAAATTACATAGTATTGAGCAGCCTATAGTGAAAAATAACGCTGCCACTATGGCAGAGCTATGTAAAACCACTCCATTTCCTATTGCTTTAGACGAAGAACTCATAGGTGTGTTTTCTCTTGCTGACAAAGAGCAATTACTGAAAGATATTCAACCGCAGTATATCATTTTGAAACCTAGTTTTGTGGGTGGTTTTAGAGGAACTCAAGAATGGATTACGCTGGCAGATAAATATAAAATTGGCTGGTGGATTACTTCAGCTTTAGAAAGCAATATTGGTTTGAATGCGATTGCGCAATGGACGTACCTTCAAAATTCAAAAATGCCTCAGGGTTTAGGGACCGGAGCTTTGTATACCAATAATTTTGATTGTCCTTTGGAAGTCGAAAAGGGGCAGCTTTGGTACAGGAAAAATTCAGATTGGCATTTTGATAAAGCCATTTTTTCATAAATAAAATAGTATAGATGATAGAAATAGAAAGAAAATTTTTGGTCACTTCAATGGAGTTTATTTCACAAGCTTTTGCTCATAATCGAATAGCTCAGGGATATATTAGCAAAAATCCAGAGCGAACAGTTCGCGTCAGAATAAAAGGAGATAAAGGTTTTTTGACCATCAAAGGAAAAGGTAATGAAAGTGGTTTGTCGCGTTTTGAATGGGAGAAAGAAATTCCAGTCGAAGAAGCACAGCAATTGATGCATTTGTGCGAGAAAGGAACCATTGATAAAACGCGCTATGAAATACAATCCGGAAATCACGTCATTGAAGTGGACGTTTTTTATGGAGAAAATGAAGGCTTAATAATGGCGGAAATAGAATTATCATCTGAGTCAGAAACGTTTCTTAAACCTGAATGGTTAGGAGAAGAAGTTACCAATGATGTTCGCTATTACAACGGCTATTTGAGTGAGCATCCGTTTAAAAGTTGGTGATTTTATTGTAATTATGTCTATGTAAAAGCTACCTCTGTTTGGGGTAGTTTTTTTTTGCTTTGTAATTAGTGCTTCTTCTTTTTTTGGGTTAAAATGTAAAAATGTTAGTCGCGAATTTATTGTTTTTTAAGCACTTGAAAATTTATCAACAATTTAAGCAACTACAACGTTTAAGTTGAGTATAATATAATAATATCACTTTATTAAAAGTATTAGTGTAAAAAAAATCAACAATAATTAATAATTTCACAAAAAATTCACACTCATTAACCAAAATTTAACCTACAAAATGAAAACAAAAATTACGTTACTTTTAGTACTGTTTTCTTGTTTTATTTCCAGTCTTTTTGCGCAGAACGTCGCAAATGGAAGAGAAGTAATGATACAAGGATTTCATTGGACAACCGATGTGTCAACCACCAAATGGTATGACGTAGTAAAAAACAATGCAGCCAATTTGCAAAACGCAGGTTTTGATGCCATTTGGCTTCCTCCACCAAGTAAATCAACAGGCGGGATGGGCTATATTCCAACCGTTTGGTATGATTTAAATAATGCTCAAGGTACACAGGCACAATTGGTATCCTTGATTACTGAACTACATAATAAGAATATAAAAGTTCTTGCTGATATTGTAGTTAATCACCGAGGTGGAACTTTAGGATGGTATGACTTTTCTACCCCTTCTTGGAATACGCCTGCACAGACTTGGTCTATTTGTAGCAATTCTAATATTAGTGCCTCTGGTCAAAAAGGAACTGGAAATCCAGATTATGACCCTGCACAAGCTGGACTAAAGTCTCCAGGGACAACAGGGTTGTTTACTGCAGCAAGAGATTTGGACCACTCCAATGTGGAAGTGAGAAACGGAATCAAAACTTGGATGCTTTGGTTGAAAAATGAAATTGGATTTGATGGTTGGAGATATGACTTCGTTCACGGATTTGATGGTAAATACATTAAAGAATATAATGATGCAACCTCACCTTATTTTTCAGTTGGTGAATTGTTAGAAGGTGACAGAAATAGAATCGTAAAATGGTTAGATTACACTAAGGCTGGAACTAATACTGCTTCTTCTACCGCTTTTGATTTTGCTACTAAAAGTGCATTGCAAAACGCATTTAATGATAACAATTTAAGTTATTTGAAAGATGGTTCAGGAAAAGCTTCTGGATTAATTGGTGTTTGGCCTGATAAAGCCGTTACAATGTTAGATAACCACGATACAGGGCCAGTACCTTATGGTCAGGATTTGTGGATTTTTCCGGGTTCTAAAGTATTGAATGGGTATGCTTACATATTAACGCATCCAGGAACTCCTATGGTTTGGTGGCCTCATTACTTCGATTGGGGAATCAGAACCGAAATCGACAAAATGATTAAATTGAGAAAAGATAACTTGTTGAGCAGTACTTCAACTTTGAATATTGTTGCTGCAACTAATAATCTTTATGCTGCTATTATTGACGATAAAGTAGCTATGAAATTAGGTTCTGATAATTGGTCACCTTCGGGAACAGGTTGGACATTAAAGATTTCTGGTAATAATTTTGCTATTTGGGATAAATTGGGCGCTGTTGATGTACCAAGC